>NZ_JAVFXA010000115.1:0-524 GCF_040981195.1 Kocuria oxytropis
TCGGGCGGGGTGGCGACGACGACGAGGGCCGGCTCCGGCACCCGGTCCTGCCCCGCCGCGCGGCAGGAGCGGCCGGCGCCGATGTCCTGGGCCACGGCCTCGGCGGTGGGCGAGGAGTCCTGCAGCCAGACGTCCACGCCGAGGTGGCGCAGGCCCAGCCCGATGCTGGCGCCGAGCAGGCCGGCGCCGACCACGAGCACGGGCCCGGCGGTCGCCGCGGGGGTCGGCGGTGCGGTGGGGGTCTGCGTCACGGGCGCTCCCTACATGCCCACCGAGGCGAGGAGGTGCCCGACCTCGGTCTTCGACAGGCGGCGGATGGTCCCCTGGCGCTGGTCCCCGATCCGGATGGGGCCGACCTCGGTGCGCACGAGCTTCTCGACGGGGTGGCCCACGGCGTCGAAGAGCCGGCGCACGATGCGGTTGCGCCCGGAGTGCAGGACGACCTCGACCAGCAGGAGGCCGGGGGTGGAGTACACGAGCCGGCAGGAGGCGACGGAGGCGATGCCGTCCTCGTGCTCGATGCC
>NZ_JAVFXA010000116.1:0-523 GCF_040981195.1 Kocuria oxytropis
AGCTACATGCAGATCAACAACGACCTGCGCTGGATGGGCTCCGGCCCCAACACCGGCCTCGGCGAGATCCTCATCCCCGACCTCCAGCCCGGCTCCTCGATCATGCCCGGCAAGGTCAACCCGGTGATCTGCGAGTCCACCATCCAGGTCTGCGCGCAGGTGATCGGCAACGACACCACGGTCTCGCTCTCCTCCACCAACGGCGCGTTCGAGCTCAACGTGGGCATCCCGGTCATGGCCTCGGCCCTGCTGGAGTCGATCCGGCTGCTCGCGAACTCCTCGCGCGTGATGGCGGAGAAGATGATCGACGGGCTCGAGGCGAACACGGAGCGCTGCCGCTTCCTCGCCGAGGCGTCGCCGTCCATCGTGACCCCGCTGAACAAGGCCATCGGCTACGAGGCCGCCGCGAAGATCGCCAAGCACGCCGTGGCGAACAAGATGACGGTGCGCGAGGCGACGATCGCCCGGGGCTACGTCGACAACGGCCAGCTCACCGAGGAGCAGCTGGACCGGGCGCTGGACG
>NZ_JAVFXA010000117.1:0-522 GCF_040981195.1 Kocuria oxytropis
GGTCCCGGAGCGGGAGCGCATCACGATGGACTGGGTCGTGATCCGGGGACCGCGGTAGCGCACGCCCCGCAGCAGGTCGCCGTCGGTGATGCCGGTGGCGGCGAAGAAGCAGTTGTCGGAGGTCACGAGGTCGTCCGTGGAGAGCACCGCGTCGACGTCGAGCCCCGCGTCGACGGCCTTCTGCCGCTCGTCGTCGTCGATCGGCGCGAGCCGGCCCTGGATGATCCCGCCCGTGGCCTTGACGGCGCACGCGGTGACGATGCCCTCGGGGGTGCCGCCGATGCCCATCATGACGTCCACGCCGGTGCCCTCGCGGCACGCCGCGATCGCGCCGGCCACGTCCCCGTCGAGGATCATCCGGGTGCGGGCGCCGGTGGCCCGGACCTCGTCCACGAGCTTCTGGTGGCGCGGGCGGTCGAGCACGCACACGGTGAGCTGGTTGATGTTGATGCCCTTGGCCTTGGCCACGAGGTGCAGGTTCTGCTTGACCGGCAGGCGCAGGTCCACGAAGTCCGCGGCCTC
>NZ_JAVFXA010000020.1:0-46824 GCF_040981195.1 Kocuria oxytropis
TCACCTGGTGTGCCCATGGGTGGCGGCATGATGAAGCGGTGAGCCGTCTGACGGGGCGGTGGAGGGCGTGGGAAAACCTGCGCCTAGATCCCACTACCGGGCTGGCGGTGTGGTGGCAGAACTACGCCGACCCGACCATGCGGGTCCTCTTTGAGGAGAAGGGTCCTTTCCACGGCTGCACTCCCAGGGAGCACCGCCCCAAGGGAGTTCCACTGACTTTGGAGCCACCTCCAGAGGGCCTGTTCGACTGAACCTCAGAGCGAGAGGGGCGCAACCCGTGACGGGTTGCGCCCCTCTCGCTGTTGCCCTCATGGCATCAGCCGAGTTCCAAGCCTCTTTCTCGTCCTGCTGGGCGCCCAGTGTTCTTACGGGCCTTGGGGCCACGCTTGGTGGAGCGCACGGCCTCGATGGGAGGCGTGCCCTGGTCCCGGTCGGCAGCCAGGCGTGCCCGTACCCCATCGCGGCCCTCCTCGGTGCCACCAAAGGCCGCCATGAGCTTCTTGGCCAAGTTCGCCCGCCGGTCTCCGGAGTCCCAGAGTTCCTCGGCTTCGGCAGCCGAGTGACGGGTGTCGGCGTCGTTTTGCAGATCCCCCCGGCTGGCCTCTGCGGCGTTGAGGGCGGCCTCAGCGTGGTCACGTTGGGCGTCCACGGCTTCGCGAGCCGCAGTTCCCTGCTCGACGGTCTCAGTGCGCTGTTGCTGCGGGACGCGCTCTTCCAGGTAGTCCTCCACGGCCAGCCCGTAGCGGTCCTTTACCTCCGACTCGATCCGTCCTCGCGCGGCCAGTGCGACCTCGTCGTGCTGCTCCCACTGCCGGGCCAGCCCGTAGTGGGCAGCGATGTCCTCCGGTTTGGCGGACTCCCAGAAACGGTCCTGGTCCACCGGGGCGAGCTCAGTGCGCATCACTGCTCGTTCGGCTTCGAACCGGTCTTCCAACTCCCGTCGCCGCTGCTGCTGCTCCATCAGGCGTTGGCGCACTTGCTCGGCGCGCTGACGGGCCATCATCTCGCCCCAGCGCCCGGCGACGGCCATCGCTGCCTGAAGGTCACGGCCGATCAGATCGTTCACGCCATCGGGTTGTGTGCTCATCTCTACAGCTCCATTCCGTAGTCCGTGCGGGGGGTGTGATCTACGTAAGGGTGCTCAACCGTGGGCCCCTGGGTCTCGCGCAGCGCACCACGGGCACGGGCGGGTCCGGCGTGGGAGGCACTGCGCTTAGGAGAAGAAGGCTCGACTTCCGGTAGCGGCTCCGCCACCACCGAGAGGTGCTGCCGGAAGGTGTCCACGATCAACTGGGTCTCGCGCAGTTCTTTGTTGGCCTGATGCATGTCCTGGAACGCTCGGGTCATCCGCAGCATCTGGTTCATGATCAATGCCTGGGCCATCGGGGAGGGCGCTTTCGTGACCGCCAGCAGGAACGCCGTGGTGCCACTGGTACGCAGTGGGGCTTTCAACGGGGTGGTGATCTTCAGCCCCGACCGGTGCGCCGAGCGTGCCAGCGTCCTCGCGGTGCGCCCCAAGGGTCCTTGCCCGTCCTCGGTCGCGTGCGACCACGCCGCGAACACCCCGGAAGCTTCACGAGCCGCGTGCGCCCACGCCTGGTGATCGTCCGGCGCGAGCTTGACCAGGCGCCGGCGAACCTCTTTTAGTTCATCCGCCAACCGCCGGGCGGTCACCTCGTCCAGTACCGCACCAGGGGCGTCGGGGTGAACGATGCGGCGGTGCCGCTTGGCCGCCATCCACTCCTCCGACGCCTCTTGGGCGGACTCGGGGGTGTCGGGCCAGCGGGTCCGCAGGGACGGGAGCGTGAGGTCCTGGGCGAGCTTGCCGCCACCGAACCACAACGGCCGCATCCCCTTCGGCGGACGCTCCGCCACGGAGTACCCGGTCACCACCGAATCAGTGCCAGCAGCGAACCTCGGGTGCACAAGCATGTTTGCCCGACGCATCTGCCGCACGAACTGCGCCTCGGTATCGGCGGCCACCGCGCACGCGCGCACGGTGCGCTCCAGCGCGAACCGGGCCGGCTCCCGGGTGCTGTCCCGCCGCACCTCGCCTTGCTGCAACCAGCGTTCGGAGTGGTTGCCGAGCTGGATGAGATTGAAGTCCTTCTCGATCCCACGCGCAGCCTTCTGCGCCCGGGAGTAGTCGTTACCCCAGTTCCACTTGGTGCCGTCCTCCCGGATGGTGGAGGCCACGATGTGGATGTGGTCGTTGCCCTTCGTTGAGCGCCCGTGGTGCACCGCAACCCACTGACACGGAGCCTTGGCCCCAGCGTCGGTGAAGTCCATCTCGTCCATGAACCGCTGAGCAATGTCCGACCATTCCTGATCAGTGACCTCCCGGTCCTGGTACGGGATCGACAACGAGCAGTGCCAAATGTGCTTGGCGTCAGCGTCCACCCCAAAAGACCGCCGGTTCAGGTCGATCTCGCGGGCAATGGACACCGCGGCTTCCTCGTTGAGCTGCACATCGTCGTACCACGCCATGATGAGCGGGGAGCCGCCCACCAGGTGCGGGTCAGCGTGCTCGTTGGCCCGGCCCGGACCCACGAGGTACTTCATCAAACCGACCGGCTTGTCACCCTTGGTGATGTTCGGAATCACGGGATCAACTCTTCGATCTTGGCCAGCACTTCCTCACCGAACCGCCGGGCCTCACGTATCGTCTCCGCCGCCTCCGGCAACACCTCGCCGGTGCTGTTGGCGTGCCGGGCGATCTGGTTCACGTTGTTCGAGATGGTGGCCATCAGCCGGCGCATCGCCAGCAATTCCGCCAACTGATTCCGCCGCAGCTGCACTGCCACCGGATCCGCCGAACCGAACACGGCCTCGACCATCAGCGCCGAGGGCGAGAACCCGGTCTGCTGCTCCAGCACCATCAATTGAGCACGCTCCGACTCGGACATGGACACCCGGACGTACTGAGTCTTGCCCTCAATCCGCTTGCGACGGGACTTCCACACCCGACGCGGATTCTCCTGCTCCACCACAGCACCTCCTCTCTTCCCGGCCCAGCGCAGCGCCCCCACTTGTGGGCCCCACACGATCAGTGTGCCACCGCAAAGGCCGCGAGGCCAGCAGCGGCGCCCTTTTATGGCCCATAAAAGATAGCTTTGCTCCGCTGGGGCACCAAGGGTGCGAAGCGCCGGCTGAGCACATGGTGGTTCTGGAACAGGTCGTGTGCGTCCGCTAACCTTGGGGCATGGCGAAGCTCACCGACCCTCAGCAAGCAGAAGCAGCCGCCCAGCGGCTGCTCAACGACCGGATGGACTACATCCGCCGTGCAATCACCGCCCGCGGCGCCCTCGACGAAGCCCGCGAAGCCCTCAAGGAGGCCGAGAAGAACGACGCCCAGGCGTTCCAGGCCGCCCTGAACAACGGCGGCTGGACCGCCGAGGAGCTACGCAAGATCGGGCTGGCTGCACCCGAAAAGGTACAGCGCGTGCAGCGGCGTAAGGCGGCCAGAAATGGTGCCAGCCCTTCGTCGGACAGTGCTCAGGAGCAGCTGGCGGAGTCGGCTGACACTGCCTCCTGACGGAGTGAACCGTGACTGAGGCACTGGCCCCGTGCCCACATGGGCACGGCAAAAGCTCCCACCGCTTCGCGGCTTTTCCCGCACCCATGATGGACACGGGGGCCCCATCCGACCACCCGACCACAGCCGGCAGGTCACCTCACGCGCGACCGTGGCACTTCCGCTTCCGCCGACTGTGGACGGCTTCCCGCGCACGTGGTCACCACGCAACGACGGTGCCCGCTCCCCCAATGGGAGCGGGCACCGTCCGTCTGAACAGACCAAGCAGAGCGGGTATTTACAGCTCCAAGCCGCCCTGTTGGGGACGTTGCTCGTCGTGCCGCCGCGCCACCTCGTGCAGACGCCCGTAGCCGTTGCCGCCACTGCTGGCACTGCTGGCACTGCTGCGACCCGCGGTGGGAGCGTCGGGGAAGTTGATCCGCATCCTCTTCTTCAACGCCTCCAGCTCCGGGTCCAGGGTCGGCTGTGGCGTCTCCTCTCCGCGCATCGCGCGCCCGATCCGTTCGACCTCCCAGCGCGCGGTCTCCAGGGCGTCCTGGTGCTTGAAGGGCACCTCCAGTGCCTCCCGGGCGTCGACGGCTTCCTGCCGTGCGGAGGCCAGTCTCGCTTCGCGCTTGGTGACTTCCTCAGGCAGTGCCCGTACCTGGTTCTCGAGTCGCTGGATCATGCCCACGCTCGGATTCAACGACGTCGCACGGGTGACTTCCACGGTGACACCGGGGGCGTCGTCGATGCGCAGCTCCACCGGCGAGGCGCCCAGATCGGCCAGATTCCCCGGACGCTGCACCACCCGGATGTCGTGGCCACCAATGCGGCCGGCGACCCCCAGGTCGGCCTCCCCGGCCCTCGGCGGGCGTGCGGTGGCGTGGACACCGGCCCACCGTTGCCACGCTTCCGCCGCGTCGGCGCGCTTGTCGTAGGCGGACCCGTCGATCGTCATCCGGAACTTCTCACCGCCCAACTCATCGGTGGTCCGCTGCGCGGCCGCTCTCAGCACGGGGATCTCCTGCTCGAGTGCGTCGGCGCGCACCTGGGCGGCGTCCTTGCGGAACACCAGCGAGGACTGGTTGCGGTGCCAGGCCCGATTCAACCGCTCCAACCGAGCCAGCTCCTGATCGGCTTTCGACTTCTCCAGGATCAACGGGTTGCCGCTGGAGATCGCTTTCACCTCGGCGAAGGACAGGGTGTTGTCCCCGACGTCCTCGATCTCACGAACGTCCAGGCGGCCGCGCATGATCTGGTCGATGAACTTCGACTTCCGCTCCAGGGTCTGCCACATGAAGGTGTCGAAGGACCCCTTCGTCACCACCTGCGAGATGGCGACCTCCGGGTTCTGGTTGCCCTGACGGATGATCCGCCCGTGGCGCTGGGCCACATCGGCCGGGCGCCACGGGGCGTCCAGGTCCACCAGGTGCACCGCCCTGGCCTGAATGTTGGTGCCCACCCCCATTTTCTGGGTGGAGCCGATCAGCACCGCCACCTCCCCGGTGCGCGCGGCCGAGAACAGCCGGCCCTTCTCCGCATCATTGCGCGCCTCGTGCATGAACCGGATCTTCTCCACCGGCACCCCACGCTCAGCCAACTGGGCACGCAGTTCGTCGTAGACGTTCCAGGACTCCGAGGGGGTGCCCAGATCGCAGAACACGATCTGCAACGCACCCTTCGTAGGGTGCTCCTCCCCGGTCGAGGGATCCAGGAACACGTCCTCCCGGTGGTCCTCGTACACGCGGGCCATCAGGTCCGCGGCAGCACTGATCTTGGTCTCCGCCACGACCGACCCCAGCTGAGGGTCGACCAGGCGCAGGTCCAGGGCGGCTTTGCGCCCATCGGAGCTGATCTTGAGCATGTTGTCCTCGGTCGGGGGCACCAACCGCGCCTGGATCGCCTCGGCCCGCCTCCCGATCTCCGCGATGTACGCCTCGAGCTCCGCTGAGGCCTCCACCGGGACCATGCGCGGCAGCCGCTTCCCGTCCTCCCGCACCTCGAGCTCCGGGGTGGGGAGGTTGAGGTCCTCGGCGGTCTTCACATCGGCGAAAGTGTGGAACATCTTCAACAGCTCCGGGACGTTCTGGAACTTCGCGAAGCGCTCCTTCAGCTTGAAGCTGTCCCCGCCGGCCACCGACAGTTCCATCTCGGAGACCACCTGACCGAAGGTCGCCGCCCACGAGTCGAAGTCGTGGATCCCGGCCCGCTCCAACAACTCCGGGCCCAGGTAGCGCTGCATCACGTACATCTCCGTGACCGAGTTCGCGATCGGTGTCGCCGTCGCCCCGGTCATCACCCGGTCCCCGTGCTTGGACCGTAGGTACTCGACCTTGGAGTGCAGGTCGCTGGCTCGCTTGGACCCGTCGATCGCCGCGTCCTGGATATTCGAGGCGGTGTCGAGGTTCTTGTACTCGTGCAGCTCATCGACCAGCAGGTAGTCGATGCCGGTCTGCTCGAAGGTGATCCCCGGATCCGTCGCCCGGTCGGACTTCTCCTTCAGCTTCTCCTCCCTCGCCTGCAGGCGGGCCTCCATGCGCTTGATCGACATGGTGTCCGCCCCGCTGGCCGCGGCCCGTTCGTTGGCCGCTTGCAGCTCGGAACGCTGACGCTCGACCTCCGCCAGCTGGTAGGCCATCCGGGAGTCCGTGGAGAGCTCGATGCGCTCGAACGCGGTGCGGGTCATGATGATCCCGTCCCAATCACTGGCCGCCGCCCTCGCCACGAACACCCGCCGCCTGTCCCCGGCCAAATCCTCCGAGGACGCCGCCAGGATCTGCGCCTGGGGGTAGAGCTGCAGCCACTCCCGCGAGAACTGATCGAGCATGTGGTTGGGCACCACGATCACCGGTTTGCGCGCCATGCCCAATCGGCGCAGCTCCATCGCCCCGATCACCATCTCGGCGGTCTTGCCCGCCCCTACCTCGTGGAAGAGCCCCACCGAGGGCTCCGAGAGCATCCGTGCCACCGCCGCCCGCTGATGCGGGCGCGGGGTGAAGTTCTTCACCAGCCCGGGGAAGCTCAGCCGCTCCCCCTCGACCGTGTAATCGCGCAGCACGATGGAGTTGAACCGCCGGTTGTACTCATCCACCAACCCGGCAGCCCGCCCCGGGTCCTCCCACACCCACTCCCCGAAGCGCTCCTGCATCAGGGACGCCTTTTCCTGGGCGGCGGTGGTCTCGGTGGCGTTGACCACCCGGCGGTTGCCCTCCGGATCCGAGGGGTCCGGGTCGGTGACCTGCACCCGGCGCTGCTCCAGCAGCTTCTTGAAGATGTCCCCGGCCGCCATCCGCTCCGTACCCCAGTCATTGCGGGCCGCGAAGACATGCCGGGACGCCCGTACATCCCAGTTCGCCCCGCTGATCCGGTCCACCCGCGCCGCCGGGTCCCTGATGATGTGGCGCAAGAACTGCTCATGGATCTGAGGGGACACCCACACCGCCCCGATCCTCGCCTCGATCTCATCGGCCCCCAACGGGGCCGGCAACACGGCTTCCAGGGCGGTCACGTTGGTCTGGAACCGCTCGTCGGCGGCCGCTGCGGCTCGGGCCGTGTCCAGCTTCTCGTGCACGTTCCCGGACAGGTACTCCGCGCGGGTCTCGTAGACCCCGTCCTCGCCGGGCACCTCGTAGACCAGCTCACCCAAGGTCTCGCGCGCGGACTCTTCGTCGGTACCCAGCAGGGCCGCGATGTGGGTCAGGTCCACGGTCCCCACAGTGTCGAGGGTGACGGCCAGGGCCTCATCCGGGGTGTCCACCCCGAGCACGGGTCGGCGTGGCTGTACCTGCCGCTCCGAGAGCAGACCGGCCGGGGCGGCGGTGCCGGTGCCCTCGTCGAAGTGCTCCAACGCTTTCACCAACGACCCAAAGGGATCCCCGCGCAGCAGCCGCACCGCCGGCGGGGTGACCCGGGCCAGGATGTCCGCCCCCGCCTCGTCGTATTTGCCGGTGCGGCGTTCGGTGAACCGGTTGATCGCCCCGTAGCGGTCGTAGTAGCTCAGGTAGGTGCCGCGCAGCTGCTCGCGCATGGCGTCGAGTTCCGGAGTGTCCTCGACGTTGGCGGCCTCCAAGGTGAGCACGGCCCGTCCTTGGTCACGCAGCCCGAGCAGGGCACGGAGTTCGGCCTGCTGGGTGGCCGGCACCGGCAACGTCACGTGCACCCCCTCGAGGGTGACCTGAGTGAACGTCCCGTCCCCTCGCGCCGTGATGTGTCCGACCTGTTCCTGGTCGGTGGCCGGCACCAGGGCCGTCACCTCGAGCTCCTGCTCACTCGTTCGCTCGACCATTCCGTATCCAGCCGCCAGGGCCTCAGCGGTGATGTCCGATAGCTGCTCGTGCAGCCGGGCCCCGGTCGCCGCCAGGTCCCCCGCGCGCACGGTGAGGGTGGCCGAGCCGTACATGCCATTGCCGATCACCGGCTCACCGAGCACCCGGGCGGGGTGGGCGAGGAAGTAGGCGTTCATCCGCCCCTGCTGACCATCCAGCTCCACCGGGGCGGTCTCCACCCACGACTGGTCCAGCGGCTCCTCCCCGGGCAGGCGGCGCCGGAAGATCAGCACATCGGTCAGCGCGTCCGTGCCGGCCGCCCGGCGGTGGGCACCGGTGGGCAGACGCACCGCACCGAGCAGGTCGGTGGTCTCGGCCATCTCCCGGCGGGCCGCGGGGTTCTGCGCGTCCAAGGTGAAGGCCGAGGAGATCACCCCGACCACCCCGCCGGGCCGGGTCAGGGCCAGCGACTTGAGGATGAAGTGGTTGTGCATCGAGTGCCCGGCCGCGTTGTGCCGGGGATCGTGCAGGGAATTCTTCGAGAAGGGGACGTTGCCCACCGCGGCGTCGAAGGTGCCGCCGGGCATCCGCGTGTCGGCGAAGGACTCGATGCGGATCGTGGCGTCGGGGTAGATGGCCTGGGAGATGGCCGCGGTGACCGGGTCCAGTTCCACTCCGGTCATCTGGGCGCCTTCGGGTGCCAGGCCGATGAAGGTGCCGGCACCGGAGCCAGGCTCCAGCACCCGACCACCCTGGAACCCGAGACTCTGGAGTGCACCCCAGACCTCGGCTGCGATCGCCGGGTCGGTGTAGTGGGCGTTGATCACCGTGCGCCGGGCGGCGGCGTACTCGGCCTCATTCAGCAGCTCGTGCAGCTCGGCCCGCTCGGCCTCGTACTCGGGACGGGACTCGTCGAAGACCTCCGCGACCCCGCTGGCGCCCCAAGACCCCCAGCGGGCCAGCGTGGTGCGCTCGGCCTCGGTGGCCACCCGTCCCCCGGCCTGCAGGGTCCGCAGCACCCGCAGCGCGGCGAGGTTGGCCCGGAACCTCGCCTGCGCCCCGGACGGGGCCAGGTCGTCCTGGGCACGGGGGACGAAGCGTCCCGGCCCCGCAGGCTCAGCAGCGTCCGGAGTTACGCCTGTTCCGCGTCCAGCCGGTTCACCTCTTCCCAGTACTCCCGGTCCTCCCGGTTCGACTCCTGGATCGCCTGAAGCATCCGCGCCACCCCGGACTCCTCCTCGTCCTCCTCCTCCGGTTCCTCCTGCACCGACGGATCCGGGGTCAGCATCTCCGCGCGCACGATCTCCTCGGCCTGCATCTTCGCCGCGTTCAACCGCCCCCACTTCTCCAGGAAGCTCTCCCCCACCGGGTCCGGACCGGCCAGCGCCGTCGTCAAGTCCTCCACCCTGATCGAGGCCTCCTCCCCCAGCTGCTCGAACCACTGATCCGGGTCCGGGATCAGGGCGTACTCCGCCGGCGCGGTCGTCCTCCACGCTTCCTGCGCGAACTTGCCGTACGTGTTCATCACGAACCTCCTCGGGTTCCGGGAAGAGAAAGGCATCAATGCTCAACTGCCCCTCGACTTGTGTCCTCTTACGGGCTCGGGCCATGGGGATCTCCTGATTGCGATCGGGAATCTCCTTCACACGCTACCCAGCCACTCCACGACCATCTTCGATAACACGCACCAGCCAACACCCATTATGTTGATATGTCAACAATTTGACTGAAGTCCCAGTCCCTTGCCCATGCCAGCGCGCCACCCCTACTGCCACTCTCGGCGCCTGCAACGGATCAAGACCGTGTCGGTGACAGGATGGGTCAGTGAGCGCGGCACAACTCGACCATGAAGCAATGTCCCAGCTGCAAGAGGCAGCCCGGACTGAGGACCTGGGCTTACTTCTCGGGGCAGGCGCTTCAGCGGCAGCTGGCCTACCTGACTGGAACACGTTGGCTCTCGATCTGCTCACCCACAGCGGCGCGATCGATGATCGAGATACCGCCCAGGCTCTCTTGGCTGGCCAGGATCCGGCGCTGTTGGCTGAAGCAGCTCGTGCAGCTACTGATGACTGGCCTGAACTGGTCCGATCTGCCCTGTATGGGATTGAAGGAGAGCCGGAACCTGCGGTGCTTCACCTGGCAGCCGCCGCTCTGGCTATGCAACCGGAGCGCACTGTCCGCTTGCTCACCATGAACTTCGACCAACTTCTCGAAAAGGCTCTTGGACAAGCCCTCGAGGAGGTTGGCCAGGAGCGCACCGTCGTCTCGCGTGCCGCAGGGGCGCGGCGGGCCAAAAAAGATGACTTGGAGGTTCATCACCTGCACGGGCTCGTCGGGCCCTTGCAGGGGGAGTCCCAGAACGTTGTCCTCACACTCTCCGACTTCACAGAGCTGGCGACCCGGCCTCACCCGTGGCAGGTCTCCGCTCTGCGCGAGGTGCTGGAACGTGGGCCCTTATTGATGGCCGGCACTTCATATCGAGATCAGGACCTGCGGCAGTGGTTGCACGAGATCACCCAGGACCCCGAGCTACCCGGCAAGCCGACAGTCTTCATCGCACGCCAGGGGCTCGATCTGGATGCTCAGCAATTCGCCCGTGTCCAGGGCGCCCTGGTGGAGCAGTGGTCGGCCATCGGTGTAGACGCTGTTCTCACGCATGACCACAGTGACGCCGCCCAGGCGCTGCGCGAGTTGCCGTACCTGACGGATCCTGGCTACCGCGCGCCGGCGGTCCGGGCGAAAGAGCTGCTGGATTCTCAGTACGAGAACTTCGCGACGCTGCAATCCGCCCATGCGGAGCAACTGGAAGCAGACCTGGAGCAGCTACGGCCACATTTGGGAAACGAAGCCAATCTGACCTTGTGGTTGGCCAACGGCCAAGGTGAGCTCGTGCGCTGGGCTGTCCATGATCGAGTGCAACGCCGTCCCGGAGAGCTACGGCACATTCCCGGGGGATACGACAGTCCCTGGATCGTCGGACAAGCCCTCGGTCGTGATGATGTGATGGCCCGCGAGCTCACGCAGCGATCAACCACAGGCCGGTGGCGCTCCATCGTGGCCGCTCCCGTGACGGTGGAACGTCCGGGCGGACCGGTCTTCACCGCCGCGGCGTTGAGCAGCGCTACCCCCGACCCCCTGGAAAGCCACGACCTGGACGCTTGGCGAAGTACCCTTGTAGAAATCGTCGCTCACTGGGGTGACCGGCTCAGCACGATCGCCGAGAACACACCATGACCGCCCCTCTCTGGGCTAGCCTGGATACAGGAGGCAACACATGATGAAATCCACCCCCAGCACCTCAGTTCGCCAGGTGAGCTCTGGGGTGTATCGCGTCAGCGGCAAGAGCGCGCGGAGCGTGATGACGGGTCGATTCGTCACCAAGACCTCGGCCTCCTCCAGCACGTCCGCCAAGACCGCCTTGAAACAAGGCAAGAGCGGGAAGAGCGCTTCAAACTAACGTTGCGCATCGGCCTGAAGCCGCAGCTCGCGTCTGCCCCAACTGCTGATGGTTCCTGCATGTCGAACCATCACTGCAGCGCGGCGCGCCAAACTTGGCCAATGCCGATCTCATGACTGGCATCGTCTTGAGGGCTTTGCTTGGATTCGCCGCTAAACGGCCATATGTAAATCAAACGGCCTCATGCTGGCCGTGCGCAGGAGTGATTCCGTCCCCACTTGTGCGGCACAGCACACACCATGTATTTGCATAACTAAACTCGTGCTCGGATGGGTGGTGGCCCGGCGTCACATCTGCTCCTGCACCCGGCGGACCGACCCACATCCTGCAGCAGACCACACCGGCCGCGCTGCCCGCACACTTCCGGAAGGCAGCTGCCGTGGCCACGACTCTCCAGGAACGCTTGAGCGACCGCCACAACCGCCTCAATGCCATTCGCCTGGTCCTGGCGTCTGTGGTCATCCTGGGCCACGCCTGGCCGCTGACCGGCGCGGACGGCCCGAGCCTCGTTTTCCTGTCCGACGTGGCCGTCAACGGCTTCTTCGTGCTCAGCGGCTACCTCATCGCCGAGAGCAGGGTGCGGACCACGCTGGTGCCGTACCTGTGGCGACGGTTCCTGCGCATCTACCCGGCCTTCCTGGTGAGCCTGCTCGTGGTGGCCGTCGTCTTCGCGCCGCTCGCGGCCGCCATCGAGGGCAGGCCGCTCGACCTCGCTTCCGCGGCCGGCTTCGTGCTGAGCAACGCCGACCTGAGAATGTCGCAGTGGGGCATCGACGGGACGCTGACCGCGGTTCCGGCTCCGGACTCCTGGAACGGCTCGCTCTGGACGCTGTTCTACGAGGCCCTCGCCTACGTGCTGATCGGCCTGGTCCTCAGCGTCGCCGTCGCGGCGCGGCACGCCCGGTGGGTGCTCCCGGGGATGTTCCTCGCCGTGCTCGTGCTCCGGCCCTTGGTCGAGGGCCCGCTGGAGGTCACGACCGGCATCTATCTCAGTGGCGCCCGGCTGGTGGGCTACTTCCTGGCGGGTGCGGCGGTCTGGGCCTGGGCGGGAAGGTGGCGTCCCACCTGGGTGCACGTCGTGGGGGCGGGCGTCGTCTACGCCGTGCTGACGGACCAGGGCTGGGCGGACCTGTACGGGCAGCTGCCGCTCGCCGTGCTGCTCCTCGGCCTCGGCGCCAGCCCGTCCCGGAACTGGACCACCCGCACCGACCTCTCCTACGGCGTCTACATCTACGCGTACCCGGTGCAGCAGCTCCTCGTGCTGCTCGGCACGGCGTCGTGGGGCGTCGCCGTCAACTCCCTGCTCGTCGTCCTGCTGACGCTGCCCCTGGCGCTGCTGTCGTGGACGCTCGTCGAGAAGCCCGCCCTGCGGGCCAAGGCGTGGCTCGATCCCCGCGACCGGCCCGACCGGAGGGTCCCCTCCGACGGCGCAGAGGGCCCGCACGCCGCGGCCGTGACGGGGCGCCGTCCGGACTGACCCGGCCGGGCCGCCGGCGTCCTGGCGGTGCACCTGCCCCCAGACCCGGGGAACCCCCACTGCAACATCGCCTCACGGAAAACCGGTAGCTGACCATATGTAAAGCGGTGGACGTTATGTCCCGAATGGGCACCCTCGTCGAGGACGATTGAGGAGCACTGCTTGTCACAGGGCCACTCGGCGTTGCGCGGTGATCATGACCACCGTCGTGGCGTGGGATGCCGATCAGCCGTCGTTCTCTACGAGCTCGCCTTCCCAGGCTTCCTTGCCCTCATGGATCGCGAAGGCGGCGATGACGAACCCGGCCACCGGATCCACCCATGCCGCTCCGGTGAGGGCGAAGATGAGCAGCCCGACCAGAGTGGAGACCGACAACAGCACGCAGATCCTGGTCTCGGCCGCGTCGGCGAGGATGAGATTGTCCCCCAGGGTCGTGCCGACCTTCTTCTTGGCCGCGGCCAGGATCGGCATGATGGTCAGTGAGAGCACCAGGACGATGATGCTCGCCGGGGAGGATTCCGGGGTCTCCCCCGCGAGCAGGGACCGGATCCCTTCGTAAGTGACGTAGGCGGCGAGGACGAAGAAGGTCACCGCCACCAGGCGCAGGGCGATCTTCTCCTTACGCTCATCGGTCACACCGTGGCGCAGCCGCGCGGACAGGCGCAAGGCGACCAGCACCGCGGCGATGGACTCGATGCCCGAGTCGATACCGAAGCCGACCACGGAGACCAGCCCGGCCAGCAGGCCGGCGGTGACGGCAACGACGCCTTCGACGACGTTGTAGCCGACGGTGAACTGGGCCAAGCGCAGCCCGCGACGGGTGAGGGCTTCGGTCTCCATAGGAGACAAGGTGGTGGTGGGGTTGCTCATCGATCACCTTCCGTGGACGTGCCGTAGGTGGGGCAGAGCGCGACCTTCGACCCGGTGGCCGCCAGCAGTGTCTCAGCGGTGGCCAGCAGGTCCATCAGTTCCGGGCGGGCCAGTGTGTAAAAGGTCTGCCGGCCCTCGGTGCGCCCGACCACCAGCCCGCACTCGCGCAGGCAGGACACATGGGCCGAGACGGTGGACTGGGCCAGACCGGTCTGCTCGACGAGGTCCCGCACGCGGGCCTCACCGGCGGCCAGGCGGGCCACGATGGTCAGGCGGGTGGGATCGGACAGGGAGTGGAACAGGGCCACGGCCGGGTCCAGGTCGGCCACACAACTGATGTCCGTCATGAGTCGATGTTATCGCTTAATGGCGATTGATCGTTGAGTGACGATGTGCTTGTGCTTGCCAAGGGCACTGGTCATCGATCAGGCCCACTCGGAGGCCAAGCGCACCAATCGGGCGGGAATGATGCCGTGGGTGAGCTTCTTGGCCGCGGCCAGCACCGACAGGATGATCAGCGCGAGCACCAGGATGATGGTGCTCATTGGGGAAGCCTCGGGGGCCTCACCTTCGGATTGCCCATTGAGGATCTGAGAGGCCGTCCTGTGCCCGTCGGATTCTCCGGTCCGGGCTACGTCGCTTTTCGACAATATCGACGGGTGCCCCAGCCTAAGGGGAGCAAAGACTGGGGCACCCTAACGCCCGTGCACGGGGTGATGAGAACGGGGTGTTCTCACTTGCAAATTATGCCCTCACTGGCTCGGACGAACAGCCCGTAGAGCAGCCAGGGAGCAAGCTATGGGGAATCTTCACGCCGTCTTGAGGAAAGCTATACAAACGACTTCGAAGTCAATACGGGCATCCTCCGATGAGCAGGGGCAGCACTGGCGTGGGTGTCCCACTAATGGTGGTCGCTTCCATCCCTCAAACGGAGCGCGTCGTGTCACCGGATGCGCGGCACCGTCGGGAACAGCCAGAGGGCCCCTGCCATGGCAGGGGCCCTCTGGCTGTTGTTCGAGGACATCCAACAGCAGGTGCTGCGGCAAGATCCAGGGGGCAGTTGTCGGGTCGCTGGACATCGTGGCCATGGCATCTTTGAAGGGGCGCTATGGCCGGAATCGTTCAGGGGTGGGTCAGAGGCCGGTGAAGGTAGAAAAGAAGCGGAAGAACACCGAGGCAGCCACGGCCACGTAGGCGATGGCCACCAGGGTCCAGGCCCACTCGGTGGCGAAGCGCACCAACCGGGGCGGGGCGGGGATGACGCCGTGGGCGAGGTTGCGCACGGTGAGCAGGAGGAACAGCGGGATCATCGCCGCCCACACGATCATGCAGTACAGGCACAGGATGTAGATCGCGAACAGGGCCTGGGACCACAGCCAGATCACGAACACCGCCCCGAGAGTGACCCCGACCTGCAGGCCCGCCCAGTACCAGCGCCCGAGGCGGGCCCCGGCCAGGATCGTCATGGCGGTGGTGATCACCACCGCGAAGGCGACGATGCCGATCAGCGGGTTGGGGAAGCCGAAGAGCTCCGACTGCCAGGTGCCCATGACTTGCCCGCAGGACACCCAGGGGTTGATGTCACAACTGGTGACGTGGCCCGGGTCCTTGTAGAGCTGAAGGCGCTCGAGCACCAGAATCGCCGAGGCGACCCACCCGATCACCCCGGTCACCAACAGGACCAGGGCGAAGGGGCGGCGACGGGCGAATCCGGGCAGGTGCTCCTCGGCGACCGGGCCGGCGCCTGGGTGGCGGTGGGCGCTGGTGGTGGTTTCAGCCATGGTGGATGTCCTTGGGGGTTCCTCGATCAACGGTGGCGTCGGTGGTGCCGTGCTGGTGTCTTCGAGCCAGGACGGCCAGGGCCGCGGCCAACAGGGGCAGGACCCCGGCCAAGAGGATGGAATGGGCCGCGGATTGTTGATCCGCCAGCGGAGAAGGCCCCCAGTCTCGGCCGAGTCCGGAGAACCACTCTGGTTGGATCACCGTCGGTGACAGGGCCGTGAACACCACCCAGATCCCCAGCACGGTGGCCACCGCGAGCAGCACCAAGGCCTGCGTGCGCACCGCTCTGCGGTCCGGTGGGGCGGCCAGCGCGGCGGTAGCGAAAATCAGGCCCAGGGCCACGGCGGTGGTGTTCATCAGCTCGTGGCCGACGTGGGTGTGCAGGGCCACGGCGAAGGCGGGGGTGTAGTAGAAGACGCCCAGCCCGGCCAGCATCAGGATCCCGGCCGGGGCCGGGTGAGCCAGCAGGGCCCCGGCCCGGGAGGTGCGCCATGCAGCGGCGAGCTCGCACCACCCGGTGCTGCCGTCAGTGCGGACCGGAACCAGGGCCGCGGCCAGGCGGCCGGGCGCTCCGGCGATCAGCAGCAGCGGCACCGGGAAGCTCAGCAGCAGGTGGGCGGCGGTGTGGACGCTGAACAGGATCGGGGCGTAGAGGGCCATCGCTCCGCAGGTGACGTAGACCAGCAGCACCAGACCGGCCAGGAATGCGGCCGTGCGTGCCACCGGCCATGGTGCGCCGGTGCGGCGCAGGTGTCGGGCCCCGCCCAGGTAGAGGCAAGCCGCGAGGATCGCCACGGCGATCCACAGCCAGTCGACGCGCCACTGGGTGAACCAACCGGAGAAGCTCAGGGGCGGGGGCAGGAGGTAGCCGGTGAGGATCTCCGCGGGGGTGATGTCAGGTTGTCTCTCCAGAGGCACCGGGGTGGGGGTGCGTGCCAGGGCCACGCCCAGGGCCATCACGGCGCAGAGGATGAAGACCTCCACGGTGATCAGCCGCCACACCCGGCCTAGCGTCGGGGTGCCGGCGGTGATCGCCCGGCGGTTCAGGTATCCCAGCACGCCCAGGACCACGGTGGCGATCGTCTTGGTGATCACCAGCGCCCCGTAGCCGGAGTCCAGCCCGTCCCAACCACCGATCCGGTAGACGGTGTTGATGACCCCCGAGATGGCGACCAGGACGAAGGCCACCCCGGCCAGGGCCGAGAAGCGTTCCAGCACGGTCCGGGCTGACCCGTGGCCGGTGGCGGGGGCGGTCAGCAGCGGGGCGAGCAGGGCGAGCACGATGATCCCGCCGGTCCAGATCCCGGCACCGAGCAGGTGCAGGGCCAGAGCATTGACGGCCCCGTTGTGATCATCGACCCCGGCCACGTGTCCCAGTTGGGACAGCGGGATGACGGCGGCCAGGGCCACCAGGGCGGTGGCGGCCACCGCCGCCGGGGAACGAACGAGCACGGCCAGGGTGGTGGTCAGTGCCGCGGCCACCGCGGTGACGGCCCATGCTTGGCCGGGGATCAGGCGGGTCACGTAGTAACCCAGTTGCCCGGTGAACTCGGCCGAGCCGGACACGGGAGCCCCGATGGTGTCGGCGTAGCTGAGCACGATGATCGCCACCGCCGCCAGGGTCCACACCGCGGCCGCGGCCGCAGCCACCGTCATGGCCCGGGCGAAGGCCGGGTGCTCGGCCCTGGTCTGTCCCGCTCCGGGGACCGGAGTGGACCGGGGCACCACGGTGGTGGCGAAGACCAGCCCGGCCCAGGTGATGCCCATGGCCAGGTGATGCACGGTCGTGGCCAGCGGCAACCCCCAGCGCACCAGGACCCCGGGATCGAGCACTTCCCGGGGCGCGGTGGCCCCGGAGGATCCCAGGGCCACCCACAGCACGGCCAAGGTCCCCACCCCGATACCGATGTAGACGGCAGCCATGGCGCGCCGGCGCCGTCCAGTCGGCGTCGGGCCGGGAGGCGGGGGGAGGACCACCGGCGGGGTGGGCGTGTGGGGTGGGGTGACCATTGGGTCAGTCGGTGGCTGCGGTTTCGACGGCGTCCCGGAAGCCTTCCAGGGACTCGGGGTTGAGCACTTCCCCATCGAGGAAGAACGTGGGAGTCCCACCCACCCCCAGAGCCTCACCGTCAGCGACATCGAGCTCGATGCGCTCCTGGGTGGCCGGATCAGCCACCGCGGCGTCGAAGGCGGCCATGTCCAGGCCGAGGTCTTCGGCAAAGCCGCGGAAGACCGCGCTCTGGTCCTCGGCCGACTCCCCCCACTGTTCCTGGGTCTCGAACATACGCTGGTACATCGCCTCGTACTGTCCCTGCTGGGCGGCGGCTTCGACCGCGAGGGCGGCGTTCATGGAGTTGCGGTGGCCCGGCAGCGGGAAGTAGCGGTGGACGAAGGTGACGGTGTCGGCGTACTCGGCCCGCAGCTCCTCGATGACGGGGTAGGCGGCCCGGCACCCTTCGCACTCATAGTCCAGGAACTCCACCAGCACGGCCTGTTCGTCCGGTGCCTGGGAGAGCACCCGGCTGTTCTCCCGCACGACCTGCCCCTGGCCCTGGGGCACCGTTTCGGGGGTGGAGTTGGCACGGGCGATGAGGATCGGGATGGCCACGGCGGCCACGACGGCGACCAGGAGGACCCACACGATGATCTTGGCCTTGGAGGGCTTCTGCTTTGGGGTGGGCGGGCTGGCGGTAGTACTCACAGGGGTGTCCGTTCTGTCTCCGGCAGCAGGGCGTACCGGTGGAGGGGGCTAGGGGTGGAGGGTCTCATCGTGGCGGTGGGAGGCCGGTTCGATCTGGAAGGTGGAGTGCTCGATGGCTACGTCGAAGTCACGGGCCACGCAGGCCTGCAGATCCGCCAGGACGACCCCGGCGTGCTCAGCGTTCAGGCAGCCGTCGTGGACGGTGACGTGGGCCGAGAGCACCGGGGTGTCGGAGTCGATGCGCGAGGCGTGCAGATCGTGCACACCGACCACGTGCGGCAGGGCTTCCAAGCGGGTGCGGACCTGCTCGAGGTCCAGGCCCTTCGGGGTGGTTTCCATCAGGACCTCGATGGTGTCGCGCAGCAGGATCAGAGCCCGCGGCACGATCAGGGCGGCGATCAACAAGGACACGACCGCATCCGCCCGGGTCCACCCGGTGGTGGCGATGACGATCGCGGAGACGATCACCGCTACCGAGCCCAGGGCGTCGTTGGCCACCTCCAGGAACGCGGCCTTCATGTTCAGGTTCTCCCCCCGGCCCGAGGCGAGGATGACCAGCCCGATGATGTTGCCGACCAGCCCGACCACCCCGAACCACAGCATGGCCGTGGACTCGACCTCGGGGGGCTCCAACAGCCGGCGCACCCCTTCGACGGCGATGAACCCGCCCACAGCCAGCAGCACCGAGGCCTGGGCGGCCGCGGCGACGATCTCGGCGCGCTGGTACCCCCAGGTGCGTTTGTCCGTGGCCGGTTTCAGCGCCAGGGTCGCGGCGGTGAGGGCGATGAGCAGCCCGGCCGAGTCGGTGAACATGTGCCCGGCATCGGCCAGCAGCGCCAGGCTGCCCGAGACCACCGCACCGATGATCTCGGCGACCATAATCGTGGCGGTGATGGCGAACACCACTGCCAGTTTCCCCCTCCGCCCGGCGCCGGCGTGGGAATGATCGTGCTCGCCGCTCATACCGGAATCTCCTGGGTGGTGGCGTCATCGGCGAGGGCCTCGGCGGCGCACTCGGGTGTCCCGCACCGGCACACCGGTTCGACGGTGAGGATAGTGCCCAGCAGGTCCTCCAACGCGTGGGCCAGCTTGGGGTCCGAGAGTTCATAGCGCACGTTGCGCCCCACCGGCACGCCCACGACCAACCCGCAGTCGCGCAGACAGGCCAGGTGGTTGGACAGGATCTGCCGGCTCACCCCGATCCGGGCCGCCAGTTCCGAGGGCACCGCTGGGCCCTGCTGCAGCTGCAGCAGCACCGCGGCCCGGGTGGGATCGGCCAGTGCTTTGCCGAAACGGGACATCACCGCGACCGGGGACAAGATCCTCATCCAATAACCGTACAGCAGAATCTGTATCAAAGGAGATGAGGGGCTTCCCTTGATGATCGGGCAATGTCCAGCTCGTATTCATACGGTGAGGGCGGACGGGGGTGCCGTCCGCCACTGCGGCATCCCCGTCCCCCGAGCCATCGCTGCACCCTAAGGGCTCTCGCTCCAATGCCGAGGCGGAGCAGGATAAGCACTGCCCGCGTCCAGCGGAAGACAGGGCAAGGCCATGAGCACTCTCCGATCCTCTCCGCAGGACTGCTCCCCGTGTGCCGATTCGCTGGCGTGTGCACATCGACAGGATCGTGGCAATCGTTCGAGTCTGCGGCTACAGCTGCGGAGTGCACCCATGCGGTCCATCCGAGTGCACCCATGCGGTCCATCGACGATGATCCTGGCGGGGCACTCCGCACCTGACGGATGAGCCCACCGGCCGGCCTTCACCACATCGGCGAGACTCACCGGTAGGTGTAGTACCCGTCGACGGGCATGGCGTTGACGGAGTGGACGAAGGTGCCCTGGGTCGGGTTCAGCGCCGAGACCATCTTGCCGCCACCGATGTAGATGCCGATGTGGTTGCCGCCGTTCTGGGACACCAGGTCACCAGGCTGCGGGTTGGACGTCGGGGTGGCGGCGGCGATCTGCTGGAAGCTGGTGCGGGGGATGTCGATGCCGTTCTGGGCGTAGACCCAGCCGGTGAATCCGGAGCAGTCCCAGGCCCCGAAGGAGGTCCCGCCCCAGACGTAGCCGGTGCCCACGCCCTGCATGGCCGTGCCCACGATGCCGCCGGCGGCCGGGGCGATCTCGGTGATGGCGGTGGACTGCGGGCTCACGCTCGAGGTGGCGGCGCTCTGCTGCGGGGCCGGGGTCGGAGCGGCGGGCTGCGCGGCGACCGGGGCCGGGGTGGTGTAGGAGGCCAGGTTGGCCGTCGCCGATGCCGGAGCCGCATAGGAGGACCCGGAGGCGGCGGGGATCTCGGCGTAGGCCTGGGCCGGAGCGATGGAGCCCACCAGTGCGGCGCCGGCGGCGGCGACGACGGTGGTGGTACGCACGGCGCGCGAGGAGGTCTGGGCGCGGTGACGGGCAGTGTGCTGCTTGAAAAGCGACATGGGTGGATTCCTCCCTTTGCCTACGAGGTGAGCTGTCGGATGCGGGTGGGAGACACCCGGTCGCAGAACGCACGCGCTCTGAGACTTAACCCCAAGGCCCCGGTACACCGGGACCGGTAATGGTTCCCCCGCTTCTGCCAAGCGATTTCTCTTCAGGAACCCCGGGCACCGGCAGAACTCGGCGATGTGCCACGAGGGCGCCGACAGGATCAGTGGTCGGCACGCACTGAAGAGTACAAGGAGATTACGAAACAATCACAATCCGATTCGGGAATGTATAGAGATCGTAAAGAAGTGGTCAAGGCTTGATGAAGACCTGAATTGTTGTCGGCTTTTTCCTGTTAATTTCCCGAGAAAGGCGGGGCGCTCTGCGCTTTGAGTGAGGTGGCTTGTTGGTGCGTGGGCGCTGCGCGGGGAGTCGTCGCCCACACAGCGGTGGGGACAGGAGCCACTTCAAAAGGCGCGGCGGGTGGATCGAGAGCGAAGCCCGCGGCCATCCTGGGATATTTCGCGCTGCATCAAGCCCCGGAAATTTGGGCTCTGTCCATGCTCGCACTGACTGGCGGAACGTTAGCCAGCGTTGTGGTCGAGGAGATGCCCGACCAAGCCCACGAAGGCGACACCAGCGTGCCGGGACCGATCCTGCTCACCGGCGGAGTTGCGCTGTTCGCCGCGATCTCCGTCTACCTCGGTTCCTGAGAAGCCGTGCGCCCCGGCGTCCTCGTCTCGGGGCGCCGACGCGTGCCGACCGTGCTCAGTGGGCGCAGTTGGGACCGCATCCACCGCAGTGTGCACCGTCCTCGGCGGTGAGGACCGCAACGGGAGTGCAGCAGGCGTCTCCGCGCCAGGCCTCCAGCCCCTCCTTGACCGCCACGGCGGCGATCACCAGCGCAGCCAGCGGGTCGGCCCAGGACCAGCCCAGGGTGCTGTTGAGCACCAGGCCTACCAGCAGCACGGCGGAGAGGTAGGTGCACAGCAGGGTCTGCTTGGAATCGGCCACCGCAGAAGCGGAGCCCAGTTCCCGGCCGGTGCGGCGTTCGAACCAGGACAGGAACGGCATGATGAGCAGGCTCACCGCGGCCAGTCCGATGCCGACCGGGGAGTGTTCCGGCTCGGCGGCCCCGAGCAGGGCGCGGATCGCATCGACGGTGACGAAGGCGGCCAGGCCGAAGAAGGAGAACGCGATCACCCGCATCGCCACCTTTTCCCGTTGGTGCGGGTCCGGGGCGGCGAACTGCCACGCCACCGCCGCCGCGGAGAGGACCTCCACGATCGAGTCCAGGCCGAAGCCGATCAGCGCCGAGGAGGAGGCGATGGTGCCGGCGGTCAGGGCGATGACCGCCTCGAGCACGTTGTAGGTGATGGTGCCGGCCACGATCCAGCGCACCCTGCGGTGCAGCACCGCCCGGCGTGCATCGGTGATGGGCTTGGGGTCCAGGGTCAGGGAGGTCATGTGCAGGTGCATCCTTCCGGGGAGCAGCAGGTCGGGTCCACGGTGACCACCAGCTCCAGCAGGTCCCCCAGGGCGGCCCCGAGGCGGGGATCGGCCAGGGAGTACCAGGTGCTGCGCCCCTCGGCGGTGGAGGTCACCAGCCCGCACCCGCGCAGGCAGGCCAGCTGGTTGGACATCACCTGTTTGGACACGCCGAGGGTCTGCGCCAGTTCCGAGGGCCGGGCCGGGGCGTCTCGGAGGGCCAGCAGGATCCGGGTCCGGGTCCCGTCGGAGAGGGCATGGCCCAGCCGGGACAGGGCCGAAGTGTGGGTGTGGGTCACCGTGGTCATCCCCCTACGGTACAGGTTTCTGTGTACTGTTGAGGAGTGGCCTAATGGCACCCCTCGGGCGCACCAGCGGGTCACCCGGGACGTACTGCGTTCGTCCGATCGAGGAGGACCGTGATGATGACGGAAGTGGCCCCGGCTCTGGCGCTGGGCCTGTACCTGGCCGGTTTGGTGGCGGCCTTCGGTGTGCGGTCATGGATCCACCGGCGCCGCACCGGGTCTACCGGCTTCCGCGGGGTGAGCGGAGCACCCGGCTCGCCCGAGTGGTGGGGCGGGATCCTGTTCGCGGCCGCCCTGGTCCTCGGTGCGGCCGGGCCCGCCCTGGCCCTCACCGGCACCGTGGCCGCACCCCGGCTCCCGCAGGTTTTCCCCTGGGCCGGCCTGATCGTCACCGTGGTGGGTTTCCTCGGCGTACTGGCCGCCCAGGCCGGCATGGGCGCCTCCTGGCGGGTGGGTGTCGACGCCACCGAGCGGACCGAGCTGGTCACCACCGGGGCCTTCGCCGTGGTCCGCAACCCGATTTTCACCGCGATGCTCACCACCCTGGGCGGCCTGACCCTCCTGGTGCCCACCGTGGTCACTGCAGCGGCGTGGCTGTGCCTGCTGGTGGCCGTGGAGCTGCAGGTCCGTCTCGTCGAAGAGCCCTACCTGCTGCGCACCCACCGACAGGCCTACGCCTCCTACGCCGCTCATGTCGGCCGGTTTATGCCCGGTCTCGGCCGACTCCGCCGCATATCCCTGGGCGAGCAGATCTCCTGAACCCAGGACACCCCCACTGGCTGACAGTTCCCCCACCCCAGGAGGCCAGCACCGTCCGGAGTTCCATGCCCCTGTGATCGGCTGTCGAGGCGCCCAGCCCCTCCTGCGCGCACGTCTGGGGGCATGACCAAGCCCTCGAGGCCGGGCCCCCATTCCCCGCGCCGGAAAGTTCGTATAGCTTAACTTTCTATGAGGACCGGGACCGGGCGCACCGGCTCAACAGGTGTTGCCGCCACTTCCCCAGGAGAGCGGTGGGTGCGCCGCCAACCGCTGCCCTGGTTGTTGGGTCCAGCCTTCGTGGCCGCGGTCGCCTACGTGGACCCGGGCAACGTCGCGGCGAACCTCACCGCCGGCGCCCAGTACGGGTACCTGTTGGTGTGGGTGCTGGTGGCCGCCAATGCCATGGCGGTACTCATCCAGTACCTCTCGGCGAAGGTCGGGCTGGTCACCGGATCGAGCCTGCCCGAGTTGCTGGGCGACCGATTGCCCCGGGGCCGGCGGCTGGCCTACTGGGTCCAGGCCGAGCTGGTGGCCGCGGCCACTGACCTGGCCGAGGTGATCGGCGGGGCGATCGCCCTGCACATCCTCTTCGGGATCCCGCTGCTGGCCGGGGGCGTGATCGTCGGGGTGATCTCGATGCTGCTGCTGGTCCTGCAGACTCAGCGGGGCTCTCGGTTCTTCGAGTTCGTCGTGACCGGCCTACTGGCGATCGTCACCGCCGGTTTCGTCACCGGCCTGTTCTTCGGCCCCGTGTCGTGGGACGAGGCCGTCGCCGGGATCGTCCCACGGTTCGAGGGCACCCCGACGGTCCTGCTGGCCGCGAGCATGCTCGGGGCCACGGTGATGCCCCACGCCATCTACGCCCACTCCGCCCTGGCGCGGGACCGTCACGGGCACTCGGTGCCCGCCGAGGCCCTGCCGCGGCTGCTGACCGCCACCCGGTGGGACGTGCTGCTGTCCCTGCTCGTGGCCGGGTCGGTGAACATCGCGATGCTGCTTTTGGCCGCGGGTAACCTCGCCGGGGTGCCCGGCACCGACAGCATCGAAGGAGCCCATGCGGCGATCACCGCCGCCCTGGGCCCGGCCGTCGGGGTCGCCTTCGGCATCGGATTGCTGGCCTCCGGGCTGGCCTCGACCTCGGTGGGCTCCTACGCCGGATCAGCGATCATGGGCGGGTTGCTGCACGTGCGCATCCCGGTGTTCACCCGCCGGCTGATCACCCTGATCCCGGCCCTGGTCATTATCGCCGTCGGGGTGGACCCGACCTGGGCGCTGGTGCTGTCCCAGGTGCTTCTGAGCCTGGGTATCCCCTTCGCCCTGATCCCGTTGGTGCGACTGAGCAGCAACCGGGATCTGATGGGCGCCTTCGTGAACAAGGTGGCCTTGACTGTCGCCGCCTGGGTGGTCGTGGCCCTGATCGTGTCGTTGAATCTGGCGCTGATCATCCTGACCGCCACCGGGGCCGATTGAGTGGGCCCGGCAGCTCCGGCGCGGCACTCGGTAGCGTGGATCCCATGGACTTAAGTGAGATCACCCCGGTCGCCCAGGACTATCTCAAGGCGATCTGGTCGGCCACCGAATGGGGCGACCCGCCGATCACCACCACAGCCCTGGCGGCGCGGATGGGGACCTCCGCCCCCAACGTCACCGACACGGTCAAGCGACTGGCCGCCCAGGGGCTCGTCGAGTACCAGCCCTACAAACCCGTCACCCTCACCCCGCAGGGGCGCGCGTACGCGGTCGCGATGGTGCGCCGGCACCGACTGCTGGAGACCTTCCTCGTCACCACCCTGGGGTATCCGTGGGAGGAGGTCCACGACGAGGCCGAACGTCTCGAGCACGCCGTCTCCGACGCGATGATCGAGCGCATCGACGCCCAGCTGGGACAGCCTACGGCCGATCCGCACGGGGACCCGATCCCCACCGCGCAGGGACGCACCCGCCGCCCACTCAACACCACCCGGCTCACCAGGGCGAGGCCGGGACGATACGAGATCGTTCGTCTCTCTGATGCCGACCCGCAACGCCTGACCCGGTTCCGCGCCTGCGGCCTCGTGCCGGGCGGGCCTTTTCGTGTCATCGCCCAGGGAGCCAGCGGAACCACCGGTGTACCGGGGAACCAGCACACCGCGATCGATCTGGCACCGGTGGAAGCCGAGGCCATCTGGGTGACACCCACACCCATCCTCAATACTCTCCGGAGCCACTGAGAGCTGGTCACCGGACGAGCCCCTCACAGGACGCCGGTCTCAGCCGGCGGAGAGGATCTCGACGATGCGCTCCGGGTGACGGGTCGAGGTCAACCAATAAGGGGTGGGATCCACGGGATCGGTGATCTGGATGCGGACCACCGGGCCCACGGAGACGCGGAAGTTCATGTAGGCGCGGGCGTCAAGCTCGGGGCCCCGCACCCGTTGCACGGCGCTGCCGCGAAACGCTTCGGCCTCGCCCACAAACCGACGCTCGATACGGGCCCGCCCCACCTGCAACGACTCCCCGGTGATCACGATCCCGGTGCTCGAAACAATCAACGCCACCGCAGTGCCGCCGGCGACCACGGCCCCGACGGCCGTCCCGGCCCACATGTTGATCGGGGCCAGGGCAATGAAACCCACCAGACCCGCGAAGAGCACGAGCAACCACATCCACCACGCGGCCGACAACCGTTCCTCGTACAGGACCGCCCCAGGGGCGGCCTTCGCGGGAAGGTTCTCGGCCCCAGGTCCGGCCGGGGAGGATCCCTGGGCGCTGCGGGGTTCATCGGGTAGGGAGACGCCGGGGGACGCAGGATGGGACATGCTGCAACCCTCTCATGACAGCGCCCCCACGGACCTTCTGGTCCGTGATCCCGGGGAGCAGACCCGGTCCGATCTGGGGTTCCTGGTTCGACCCGATCACTGCCCCACCCAGAAATGTCTTGGTGATGGGCGACAAGTGAGGAGTGTTCATCGATACCCGGCACGTCGAGAGCCCCCGTCGAGGACCTGGAGGCCACGGTTCTGCTGCCCAAGAATTGCATCCAGTGGTGCAAGAGGAATGCTGCGGGGTGCTGTCACCAGCCACGACGGCGTGCGGATGGGGCCCTCACCGATGTCGAAGGGTGGGGGCCAGCCACAAGCTGGCTGGCCCCCACCAAAGTGCGATCAGTGCCCGAGGCCGGTCTTGTGGCTCACGTCCTTGTACCAGTCCGACCAGCCGTGACCGTCCCAGTAGCGGTACTTGACCACGTGGTACACCTTCTTGTCCTGGTGGTGATTGAAGTGGCGCCACTGCCCCCCGCCCCAGGTTTCACCGCCGTGGTGGTTGAAGCTGTACTGGTAGTAGTCGCTGCCGTGCTCATGGGAATTCCCGTACTTGTCCTCGGCGTAGTAGTACTGCTTCACCTGCACCTTGGTGTAGCCCTTCTCGCACTTCACCTTGAAGGGGAACGCGGCGTAATGCTTCCCCTGATACTTCTTGTAATGCGGCTTGTAAGCATCCACATCACAGCCCTTCTGCTGCTGGTGACCCTGGGTCTCCACCGCGGCGGACTGCACCTGGGGGGTCGGCGTGGCCGCGGCTTGGGCCGGTGCTCCGAGGGTGGCGAGGCCGCCTGCGGCCAGAGTGAGCGAGGCCATGGACAATACGGCCTTGGAGAAGTAGCGCCGGCTGCTGGGCTTGGCGGTATGCGTGGACAATGCGCGTGTGGATGACATTTTGATCTCCTGGCGAGATGCGGGGATTTATTTTGCCGAGCCCCTACCCCTGTTGCGGAGGCAATTTTTGGTGCGCCGACATCTAAAGCATGTCGGCCAGGTCATTGCGCAGCATCCATCCCGGAGTTGATTTCCCAGGTACACCCACGGGTGCACACCGCACCCACCTGAAGGACTGCCATACGGCGCGAGGAAATTTACGGACCGACCAGGTTGGCGACGCGGTCTCAGCCCCCTGGGTCCGGTGTGGGCTTGTCCAGGCTTCCGTCCGACCAGACCTCCTCCACGTGGCGCAGCACCACCAGGCGTGGTTGGCCTGACGCTGGCGTACGAAGTTCTGTGGAGTCATGCGAGTTTCCTTGGATTCGGAAGACCCGAGTGGCAACCACCTCTGTCGGTTTTAGAACGAGCCGGTTCAAACCGTTAGGGGCATGGCCCTAGCTCGCGATCGGGAGGGAGAAGTAAAATAGAGGGGCAAGACTGGCGCTCGGCCCGCCAAGGACCGGGGAAGCATCTCGATGGACATTGCTCCCCACCTGGGACGATGTCAGGAGCTAGGGGGCACTGCGGAAACCGCTGTGTGCAGTGCAGACTGTGCGCGGCGGAGAGTTCCTGAGCTGAGGGCGTGACCATCCTTTCGTGGATGGGCATGCCCTTCTTGTGTGTCCAGTACGTTATTGCCGACACCCACCAACAACAGGCCAGGCAGATGCACGGGTGGCTTTCGGTGTGGGAACTACCCTCAGTCTCGATCCAGCCAGTCGTGGCATGGATGGATAAGGACGGCGGCCACGGTGGGCCTCATGGGTTCGCCCCGGCCGCCTCACGAAAAGTTGCGGCGATGCTGGGCATCTCCTCAGCAGCTCGCCAAACTCGAGGAGGCTGAGGGGCCAGGGGCCGGGGAGATGGGACCTGTAGCTGATGATCCCCCACCACCAGGCCGGCCCCAGCATGGTTGCCGCCATCCTGGGGTGCACGGAGGATCCGACCGTGACCTTCTTGGCGCAGTCGATCCTCATCAGCCAGCAGCCCGAGATCCAGTACAGGGAAAAGCTGCTGGCCACCCCCACTGACCCCCGAGCCACCCAGACGCCGCGTACGGGGCGGTGAGAGTTCCGGCGCAGCCCAGGAGGCCGTCGCTGAGATCTGCTGAGGGGCGCGGCCGATCATGTGGGGCGGGGGTGGGGTGCCCGGCGAGGACAATGGAGGCAACCCGTCCCCTCCTTCAGAGGCGGGTGAAGGAGATCAACTCATGAGTACGAGAACGCCCGAGCACACCGGGCAGGCGCGCACCGGGCAGGCGAAGCCCGGTAGTCACAGGGTGAGGCCGGGGCAGCTCGCTGCTGCCTTGGTGGTGGCTCTGGCGGTGTTGATTCTGGCGATGCTCTACAGCGGCTCGGGGGCCGCTCGTCTGGCGGCTGACCCGGGGGCGCTGGTGCGCTGGGGTCTGCCCGTGGTCGAGGTGGTGCACAACAGTGCCCTGGTCGTGGTGATGGGTTCCCTGCTCTTCGCTCTGGGCGTCGTACCGAAAACTCGTGACGGGCTCCGCCGCCGCACAGACGGGCGGAACGGGGGCCAGGAAGCGGAGCACCCCTTGTTCACGGCCACCATGGGTCTGGCCGAGGTGGCGTCGGTGGTGTGGACGGTGGCTGCCGTCGTGGTGCTGGTGCTGTCCTATTCCGATGTGGCGGGGGTGCCGGTGGGCGGGGACGAGGCCTACGCGCAGCAGCTGCTGTACTACGCCACGGATCTTTCCCTGGGGCAGTCTCAGGCGGCGACCGTGGTGGCCGCTGCCGTGGTCACCACCCTGGTCTTCGGCGTCCGGGCCCTGATGGGGCTGTTGCTCACCTTTGTCCTGGCGTGCACGGCCCTGGTGGCGATGGCCCTCACCGGTCACGCTGCCGGGGGCGCCGACCACATGGGGGCGGTGAACTCCTTGGGCCTGCACCTGCTGGGCGTGTGCCTGTGGACCGGTGGGCTGGTGGTGCTCGCCTGGCTCTCTCCGCAGCTGAGCGGGTCTGACGCGGGCACCGGCACGCTGCCCGCGGGGGCCGGCCGCGGCGCCGGCGTCCGGGGCCGGGTGCCGATGGCCGCGGTGGTGCTGCGCCGCTTCTCGGCGGTCGCCTTCGGGGCCTTCTTGTTGGTGTTCCTCTCCGGGACCATCAATGCGGCGGTGCGCATCGGCTCCTGGGAGCAGCTGTTCAGCCCTTACGGGCAGTTGGTGCTCCTCAAGGCCGCCCTGACCCTGGGGCTGGGCCTGGCGGGGCTGGCCCACCGCCGCTGGTTGATCCCCGGTGTGGAGGCCGGCCGTCTCGCCGCCCGGCGCGCGGTGTGGCAGCTGGTGGCCGGGGAGGTGCTGGTGATGGGGGCGGTCATGGGCGTGGGCGTAGCCCTGTCCCGCACCGCCCCACCGGTGCCCGAGGAGATCGCCCCGGATGCCACCCCGGCCGAGATCCTCACCTGGTACCCGTTGCCCCCCGAGCCCACCGCCGCCTCCTGGTTCACCACCTGGCGGGTGGATCCGCTGTGGCTGGCGCTGGTGGTCTTCCTCGCCGCCGTCTACCTGTGGGCGTTCGTACAGGTGCGCCGCCGCGGGGACTCCTGGTCGGTGCTGCGCAGCCTTTCCTGGCTGATCGGGCTGGCGGTGCTGTTCTACGTCACCTCCGGTGGGGTGGCCGTCTACGGCCTGGTGCTGTTCTCCGCGCACATGGTGGAGCACATGATGTTGACCATGGTGGTGCCGATCTTCCTGGTCCTGGGTGCGCCGGTGACGCTGGTGCTCAAGGCGCTGGAGCCCCGGCAGGACGGTTCCCGCGGGCCGCGCGAGTGGATCCTGGCCCTGGTGCACTCCCCGTTCTCCAAGATCGTGACGCATCCGATCTTCGCGGGGGTGAACTTCGCCGCCTCGATCGTGATCTTCTACTTCACGCCACTGTTCGGGTTCACCCTGCAGTACCACGTGGGGCACGTGTTCATGATCACCCACTTTTTGATCACCGGGTATCTGTTCATGCTCGTGCTGATCGGCATCGACCCGATCCCGTACCGTCCCGGCCACATGATGCGCCTGATTCTGCTGCTGGCCACGATGGTCTACCACGCCTTCGTCGGGGTGGCCCTAATGGGCTCGGACACCCTGCTGCAGGCGTGGTGGTTCGCGAACATGGGTCGGGATTGGGGCCGTAGTCCGATCGAGGACCAGCAGTTCGGCGGGGCGCTGATGTGGGGAATCGGAGAGTTCCCCACCGTCGTCGTCGCCGTGGTCGTGGCGATCATGTGGGCGATCGAAGGCAAGAAGGAGAACCGTCGCGTGGACCGGGCCGCCGACCGCACCGACGACGCCGAGCTCAAGGCCTACAACGAGATGATGGCCGGGCTCGCCGAGCGCGACGAGTCCACGAGACGCCCCTGAGCCAGGACCACGTATGGAAGCCGTGACCTTCACGGCGACCTGACAACAGAGGACACACGACGCACCGCGGTGTCGCCCCGACCGGCACCTGCCGCCAGGGCCAGTCAATTTGGTGGGGCTCTCGAGAGCCCGCACATAATGGGATCGCCGCCTCGAGCGGCTGATGAACTGAGGTGGTGGAGACGTGAGCACACGGGCGCACCGTCTTGCCCGCGGGTGGGCCGGAGCCGCGATGGCCACAGCCTTCGCCGCCGCCTCCCACCTGGCCGCCGGTGGCCAGGTCCCTCCGGTGCTGTTGGTGTTGCTGTCCCTGGCCCTGTCCGGGCCGGTGTGCATGGCTCTGGCCGGGAGGGTGCTCTCCCACTCCTCGTTGCTCGCCGGCGTGCTGGTCAGCCAGGGCATCTTCCACCTGCTCTTCACCGTCACCGGATCCGTGACGACCGTGGTCGATGCCACCCACCACGCGGCGCTGAGCTCACCGCCCGTCGGACCGGCCCTGGTGCTGCAGGCCCAGGCTCACGCGGTGCATGGTGGCACCGGCATGCTGGTCTTCCACGTGCTGGCCGCCGCGGCCACCTACGGGTTCCTGCGCCACGGCGAGGTGGCCCTCGTAGGCCTGCTTGATGCCCTGCGACTGCGTGTGCGCCGGCTGTGGCGGGTCCTGTCCGCCCCGGTCGTGGTGCACCGACCCCGACCTGTCCCGCAGGGGCGCCCGTACGCACTGACGGATCAGTCGCTGCTGCGCCCGGTGCGCTCCTACCGCGGACCGCCGGCAGCTCGTCGTCGGAATCTTTTGCTCCCGACCGGGCTCACCCGGTTGCCCGCCGGCTGAACACCGCCACCCCTGCCGGGGTTGGTCGTGGTCGTGGGTTCGGACGGCAGGCTCGACGACTCCCTCACAGCCGCCTCCGATCATCGGCTCGGCGGCTCTGTCTGACCCACTCATTCATTGCCCCTCGAAGGGACCCTTCTGCCATGCTGACCACCACATCCGCTCTGCGCCGTACCGCCGCCACCGTGAGCGCGGTAGGCGCCCTGACCGCCCTGGGGCTGGCCCCCGCCGCAGCCCATGACGAGGTGCTGAGCACCTCCCCCGAGCAGGGCGCCGTGCTGGAGAGCGCCCCTGAACAGATCGAGCTCTCCTACAGCGGGGAGATCATGGACATCGGTCACCAGGTGCTGGTGACCGGCCCCGACGGACAACCCGTGACCGAGGGCCCGCTCGAGCGCGACGGTTCCCAGGTGCTCCAGCCCCTGGCCGAGGCCGGGTCCGAGGAAGGGACCTACCAGGTGGTCTGGCGGGTGGTCTCCAGCGACGGTCACCCCATCGAAGGCACCTACACCTACGAGGTGGGCGACGGCGCGGACACCACCACCACGGCCCCCAGCCTCAGCAGCACCCCGCCCGTAGCCCCGGCCGGTGAGGGTGCCGACAGCTCGGACAGCTCCGCCCAAGCCCAGGATGCGGCCGCGCAGGAGAACTCCGGGGGTCTCACCGGATGGGCCGTCGCCGCCACCGTGGTGGTGGCCCTGGCCGTGATCGGGCTCCTGGCCGTGATGTCCCGTCGCCGCCGCAAGAGCTGATCCTCCACGCCGGGCCGGCAGATGCTCTACAGCACAAATCCCAGGGGCGCGGCGACAGCCGTGCTCCTGGGTCCGCCGCCGACCGTTCCGAAAGCCCCACCGCACACCCTGAGGAGCACGACCGCTGTGAAGTTCGACCTGCTCGGATCACTGTCACCGCGCGGCGCCGCCGCTCCCCCGGCGGGGCCAGATTCCTCATTTCTTTCCTGCCAGGGCTGCCGGGCGGATGGTGGGATCTGACATGGGTACCTACCGTTTCCTGCTCAGCGGCAAGTGGCTCGGTTTTTTCCTCCTCGCCTGCGCCGCCGCCGCGGTCTCCGTGTCCCTGGGCAGCTGACAGATGGACCGTAACGACCATCTCGTGGGCGAGAACACGAAGATCACGCAGAACTACCGCGCCGAGCCCCTGACCGGCGTGGCCGCCGTCGAGCAGTTCGCCGCCCACGACCCCTCCCTCACCTGGCGCCCCGTCGAGCTCACGGGCGAGTACCTGCCCGAAGACCAGGTTCTGGTCCGCAACCGGCCGCAGAGCGGACGGGTGGGCTACGAGGTCCTGGTGCCCTTCCGCACCGGCACCGGGCAGGTAGTGGTCCTGGACCGCGGCTGGATTCCCACGGGTGTCTCCTCCGACGGCATGCCCGACGAGGTCCCGGCCCCGCCTGGGGGCACCGTGACGGTCTCGGCCCGCCTGCAGCCCGGGGAGCCGGCCGTGGACCGCGGCGCCCCCGAGGGGCAGATCGCCACCATCGAACTCGAGCAGCTGCAGGCGCGGTGGAACCGGCCGGTCGGCACGGGCGCCTACGGCGAGGTCTTCGCCGAGGACCCGGCCCCCGCGGCAGCCCCGGCCCCGGCCCCGGAGCCGGAGACCGACTCCGGGCCGCATCTGTCCTACTCGTTGCAGTGGTACGCGTTCGCGGCCCTGTTCTTCGTCGCCTACGGCTACGCCGCCCGCCAACAGGCCCGCAACGACGCCTGGGACCGCCAGTTCGCCCAGGAAATGGAGCGCCACCTGGCCCAGTTCTACGACGAGGACGGTCACTGCATCGGCGAGGGCGACGAGGAACTCGTGGTCCGGCAGATGGAGATGGCCGACGACATGCCGGCCCACCTCAAGGCGCTCATGCGTCCCAAGCCGCAGCGCCGGCGTTCCCGCCCCACGTGGGAGGACGAGGAGGACGCGATGCTGGACGCCTTAGAGGCGCCGACCGCGGACCGGGGCCGGTTTCCGCTCCGGTCCGCGGCCGGGTTGCGCTGACTCGCAGCGTTGTTGATGCGGGCCGGCAGAAGGCGGTGGACCCGGGCTGGAAGTCCCGGCCCCGCCGCTCACGTCCGGCTCACGAGCTGGCATTGGCCCCCGTGGCGCCTGCCCGGGCGGCCTTGGCCGCCAGGAGATAGGCGAGGATCCACGGCTCGACGAGGTAGCGGTGGCCCAACCGCCGCGGCTGGGTGGCCAGCCGGTAGGCCCATTCCAGGCCCATGGGCCCGAGCCAGCGCGGGGCTGACTTCTGGATACCGGAGTATTGGTCGATCACCCCGCCGACGGCGGCGTAGATCGCCGTGGGCAGCTCCTCCCAGTGCCGGCTCAGGAACTCCTCCTGCAGCGGCATGCCCAGGCCCACGATGACGAAGTCCGGCCGGAACTCCTGCAAGGTCTGCACGATGCGGTCCTCGAGGGCGGGGCCCCACCCTTCGCCGGGCCAGCCCTCGACCGTGCGCTCGGGGTCCTGCGCACGGAGCATGGCGACCGTGCGCGCGTTGCTTTCGGGGCTCGCGCCGATGACGGCCACGCGCCGCACCGGGGTGCTCCGGATCAGACCGGGCAGCCAGTCCATGGTGCCGATACGGTGCCGCCTGGCGCTGAGCTTGCGCCCGGACTGCCACTTGGCCATTTTCAGGATGGGAAAGCCGTCCGTCAGCACCACGTCGGCCTTGTCGTAGAAGGCGCGGAACGTCGGGTTGACCTCCCATGTGTAGAGACTGTGCAGATTGTGGCCGAGGATCACGGTCTTACGCCGCTCCTCCCACGTGGCCGCAATCCACCGGTGCAGCTCATTGGTGTCCATCGGTGTCACCTGGATGCCGCTGACCGGGATCTCGATCTTGCTCAGCCTGTCCGTCTGAGTCTGGTACTTAAGCATGTGTTCCCCCACTGGTTCGGCAGTTGCTGCCTCATCGTTTGTCGGTCGGCACATTCGCCTCCCGCCGTGGGATCCCCCAGATCCTGTTTGGCGCACGGGACACCGTCCCGTGGGCGCAGCATTTGGGGACACCAGCCCGTGTTCCCCCAAATACTCGCCAGTATTCACGTTAGCAACCCTTGACTTTCCCCGGATGCCCCCACTTCCGTGCTCGACTGTCCCCCAATGTGCAACTATTTGCATGGATAAACACTTGCAAAGGATTCCTCAGGTGGCGGCCCCCCTCTCGTGTCTGGTCGACACTGCCGTGTGGGCGATGACCGACTGACCTGCACGGCGTCAAAACACTCCCCCCATCAGCCTTCTCACCACGGCTTTGCTGCTTCAGGTCGATCACCGGTCGTGCAGTGTCGCAGCCAGCACGTAGGAGCCCAGCCACTGAACAAGGAGCCCACATGCCCCCGCCCCTGACCGGACGGATCCTGGTGGTCGACGATGAGATCGATCTGGCGCAATTGATCGAGGGATACCTGCGCCAGGCCGGGCTGGAGGTGGCGGTGCGCCACGAGGGCGTCGGGGCCGTCACCGCCGTAAGCGACTTCGCCCCGGATGTGATGGTGCTCGACCTCGGGCTGCCCGGCATCGACGGGATCGAGGTGTGCCGTCAGGTGCGGACCTTCTCCGACTGCCACGTCCTGATGCTCACCGCCCGCGACGACGAGGCCAACAAGATCGTCGGCCTGTCGGTGGGAGCCGACGACTACGTGACCAAGCCCTTCAGCCCACGCGAGCTTGTCGCCCGGGTGCAGGCCATGCTGCGCCGGGCCCGGACTCGAAGCACCGAATCCGCTGCGATCTCACAACACGGCGAGCAGAAGCTGGTGATCGGAGACCTGGTGGTGGACAAGGACTCCCGCCAGGTGCATCTGGGCGGAGAGCCGGTGGCGCTGACGAGGATCGAGCTCGACCTCCTCCTACGCCTGGCAACCAAGCCGCACCTGGTGCTCTCCCGCCGGCAGCTCCTGGAGATGGTCTGGGACACGCACTGGACCGGGGACGAGCACCTGGTGGACGTGCACATCGGGCGGATCCGCAAAAAGCTCGGCGACGAGGCCACCAGCCCACGGTTCATCCACACCATCCGCGGGATCGGCTACCGGATGGGCACCGGGCGGTGAGCACCATCACGGCGACAGGTCGACGCTGGTCCTGGAGTCCGCTGACGGCGCGGTTGATGCTGGCCCAGACTGCGGTGCTGGCCGTCGGACTGATCATCGTCGTGGTCACTGCGGTCCTGGTCGGGCCGAAGATGTTCTACCACGAGCTCGTCGAGACCGGCCACGCCGACGAAGCTTCCGGGCTGGTGCACCTCGAGCACGCCTTCCGCTCGGTGAGTCTCACCGCTCTGACCATTGGAGGGCTTTCGGCTCTTTACATCGCTGGGATGCTCACCTTCTACCTCTACCGCGCGATCGGGCGGTCCCTGGCCTCCTTCAGCACCGCGGCCCAGGAGGTGGCCGCGGGCAACTACGGTGTGCGCGTCACCTCCACCAAGCTGGGTCCGGAGTTCGACTCCCTGGCCTCCTCCTTCAACAACATGGCCGCCAAACTCGACGCCGTGGACACCACCCGGCGCCAGATGCTGGCCGATCTAGCCCACGAGATGCGCACCCCCCTGGCGAGCCTTAAAGGACATCTGGAAGGCATCGAGGACGGAGTGGTGGAGTGGGATGAACGGACCACCAGCATCCTGCACGCCCAGATCGCCCGCCTGGAGCGCCTGGCCCGCGACATCCACCAGCTCACTGCCGCCGAGGAGGGCATGACCCACCTGCAGCTGACCCCCCAGGACCCGGGCCGACTGGCAGCCCAGGCGGCCGCGGCCATCGAACCCGCCGCTATCGGCAAGGGCGTGTCGATCACGTCGGTGAGCACCGGCATGGAGGTCATCCCGGTGCTACTGGATCGGGAGCGGATGGGACAGGTGCTGGGCAACCTGCTGGAGAACGCCCTGCGCCACACCCCACCCGGTGGGTCCATCACCGTGCGCACCGCCCACGCCCCAGAAGCCGTCACTGTCACCGTCACCGATTCCGGGGAAGGCATCAGCGACGAGCATCTTCCGCACGTGTTCAAGCGCTTCTACCGCGCCAACGCCGGCCGAGAAGCCCGCCGCGTTGGCTCTGGACTGGGCCTGGCCATCAGCAAATCCCTGGTCGAGGCCCAAGGCGGAACCCTGGAGGCCACCAGCGACGGCCTCGGGCACGGCACCAGCTTCCGGATTCGCCTACTGCGTCACACGTCCCCGGGCTGACGCCGGCGTTGTCGCCAGGTGGTTGTGCCACGGCGGCGGACTGTGCTTGCTGGAGGCAAGGTGCCCGCTGTTGCGGGCACGGCCCATCACGTTGCTGCCGTCTCCGGTGGTTGTTGGTTCCACAACATTCCAAGGTCGCGCCAGCCTAGTTTTAAGACCTGGTCTCAAAACCTGATCGGTCGTTGCCCACCTGCCTGGGAACGGTCCACAGTGCCTGCATGACGACGAGGACGCAGTCGTGGATGGTCGATGACCGTCTGTGGGAGCTGATCGCCCCGCTGATCCCACCCCAGCCACCACCTCGAGGGCCCGGTGGGCGACCCCGGATCGAGGACCGGGCGGCACTGGAGGGGATCCTGTTCGTGCTGCACACCGGGTGCCGTTGGCGGGACCTGCCCCCGGCCCTGGGCTGCGGGTCCGGGCACACCGCCTGGCGCCGGCTCAGGCAGTGGCAGGGGGCCGGGGTGTGGGAGAAGCTGCACCGGGCAGTGCTCGAGGAGCTCTCCGAGCAGGAGATCCTCGACTGGTCGCGGGCCAGTATCGACGCGGTGTCCGTACGTGCCAAAAGGGGGGCGAGCTGACCGGCCCGAACCCCACCGACCGCGGGAAACCGGGGACGAAGTACCACCTGCTCACCGACGCGGCCGGGCTGCCCCTGCATGTGCTGGCCTCAGCCGCAAACGTCCACGACAGCAAACTCTTCGAGCCGTTGCTGGAGACCAACCCGAGTGTGCGTGGCCGGCGAAGGCGTCCGGGGCGGCCCCGCCGCCGGCCGGAGAAGCTGCACGCGGACAAGGGCTACGACTACCCGAGGTGCCGCCGCTACCTGCACCGGCGAGGCATCAAGGTCCGGATCGCCCGGCGCGGAATCGAGGCCAAGACCCACCTGGGCCGGCACCGCTGGGTCGTGGAGCGCACCATCTCCTGGGTCCTGCGGTTCAAGCGTCTCGGGATCCGTTACGACCGCACTGCAGCCACGCTGCTCCCGCTGCTCTTGCTCGCCGTCACGCTCATCAACTTCCGCCGACTGCGTCAGGTAGAAGAGTTATGAGACCAGGTCTAAAGGGTGCCCTGACTTCGGGGAAGGCCGAGGCAGGGCACCCTCACACCACTGACCCAGGGGACTGCCCGAGTCATTGGCCGATGAGAACTGGGGGTTCTCAAGCTGAAAGCTACGTCTTCTTCAACCCGGAGAACAGGGGCTGAAGCCGGTATTGACTAGGCTTGATGGTATCTACACCCCGTCTTTACTTAAGCTCAACAATTGGGCCTGGCCCCGGCGAAGGAAAGTCCGGGGATAGCCGGTATGACCCTCTGCGCGTGCCGCCAGCGGTGCGCCAGCACCGCATGGAAATTCCATCAGACGCTCAGGGCGGCAGTCCCCGGATGCGCCGACAGAGCATGGCCCTAGCCGCGCCTATATCTCGTGCCACGCGAGTGGGCTGGTTCGCCCGCTTCAAGCAGCCGTACCGCATTGCGGATCTGACCGTCGGTGCACGCAGGGCGCCGCCCGCCGAGATCCTTGCCGACGGTCCGGCGTGTGGTCACCGAGCTGGCCATCCGATCCCATTGGATCTTCAATTACACCTTTGCCAGGACGGCCGTAACGGTGCGGCTCCTCGACGCATCAGGGGGTGCTTGCCCACGCCTCCCCGGCCGGGGCGACACACCCCGCCCAGTTTCTGCTCCCCAGCGCTGCGGCGGAGGCCAGCACTTTCTGCGTGAGCCCCCGTCGGACCAGCGACGTGATGACTAGTTTGTCGTCGTCTCACAGGAAGGCCCTTACTTTGACCGGCATTTAATCCGCCACATGCAAACCATGATTCATGCGCGCTCTTCGCATGGTCGGCGTCGGCGACCCGGGCAGTAGCCATTGCGCCTCGGACACCGCAGGCCCCGGCGCCCGCTTCCTTTCCAGGGGATCCCTCATGAGCGATCCCGCCCCCTGGGTGCACAGGACTTTCCGTTGTGTGCAGAGCTTGGCGACTAGCGTGTCACCCGCTATCTTTTAAGTGCATATCTACGCACCTATGCACTAGAAGGGGTGGGGCATGCTCACGGTCTTGCGGAACCGGACCTACCGGCACCTGTTCACCGCCCAGGTGGTGGCGCTGCTGGGCACCGGTCTGCTGACGGTGGCCCTGGGGCTGTTGGCCTTTGATCTGGCCGGGGCGGGCGCTGGGGCGGTGCTGGGCACGGCGCTGACGATCAAGATGCTCGCCTACGTCGGGCTCGCCCCGGTGGTCAACGCCGTGGTGGCCAGACTCGCGCCGAAACCGGTGCTGATCGCAGCGGATCTGCTCCGGGCGTCGATGGCGTTGTGCCTGCCGTTCATCGACCAGGTGTGGCAGATCTACCTGGTGGTGTTCGCGCTGCAGGCGGCCTCGGCGACCTTCACCCCGGCGTTCCAGTCGGTGATCCCCTCCGTGCTGCCGGCCGAGCGCGACTACACGAACGCGCTGTCACTGTCCCGGTTGGCCTACGACCTGGAGGCGTTGGTCAGTCCGGCCGCAGCGGCGGTGGCGCTGAGCGTGCTCAGCTACCACGAGTTGTTCTTGGGCACCGCGGCCGGGTTCGTGGTCTCGGCGTTGATGGTGGCCACCGCTGTCCTGCCCGCCTCCCGCACGGCGGGCGGGGCTCTGGGTTCGGTGTGGCACCGCACCACCCTCGGTGCCCGGATCTTCTTCACCACCCCACGGCTGCGCTCGGTGCTGGCCCTGAATCTGGTGGTGGCCGCCCCCACCGCTCTGGTGCTGGTGAACACGGTGGTCTACGTCCGTGACGTGCTGGGCCGGCCCGGGACGGACCTGGCAATCGCCCTGGCCGCCTACGGCATCGGCTCCATGGCCGTGGCCCTGGCCGCCCCCAAGGTGCTGGAGCGGTTCGGGACCCGGGCGGTGATGCTCACCGGAGCAGCCGTGCTCCCGGTGGCGATGGTCGCTACCACCGTGTTCTCCTTCCGGCCCGGTACGGGGTGGGTAGCGCTGCTGGGCCTGTGGCTGGTGCTGGGGGCCGGGACCTCGACGATCCTCACCCCTTCGGCGCGGGTGCTGCGCGATGCCTCCGACGAGGACACCCGCCCCTACGTGTTCACCGCCCAGTTCTCGCTGTCCCACGCCTGCTTCATCCTCACCTACCCGGTCGCCGGGTGGGTCGGGGCCCAGGCCGGACTCGGGGCCGCCGCAACTGTTCTGACCGTGATCGCCGTGGTGGGCGCCGGTGCGGCCTTGGTGTCCTGGCCGCGCCCGGTCAGCGTCGCTCCGGCCGGCGGGGGTGGTGGGAGAGGATGGGTGTCGTGAACACCGCTCCTGAGACCCCCGGCCCGGCCCTTGCGGCGCCCTCGTTGGTCCACCCGGTGGCCCCGGGCTCGGAGCTGCTGGAGTCGGCGGCGGCCACGCTGCGGATGCTGGCCGAACCGACCCGGTTGCACCTGTTGTGGCAGCTTGCCCACGGGCCGCGCACCGTCACCGAGTTGGTCGAGGCCACCGGGGCCGCCCGCACGGTGGTGTCCCAGCACCTGGCCAAGCTCCGGTTGTCCGGGTTGGTGGATTCGCGGAAGGAGGGCCGGCACGTGATCTACTCCGTGCCCGACGGTCACTTGAACCGCTTGGTGACCGAGATCGTCAATCACACCGACCACCGGCTCACCGGCGAACCCGTCCACGACTAGCCCGCCATCCCGGATCCTGCGACACGGCCACCCGGGGCACCGAGGCTCACACCACAGCACTCACAGCGATCAGGACAGGGAGAACAGATGACGGATCCGCTCACCGGGCGTGTTCTGGTGGTCGACGACGAGGTCGACCTGGCGGAACTGGTCGCGGAATATCTGCGCAAGGCCGGACTCGAGGTCGCGGTGCGCCACGACGGCAACCAGGCGGTTGCCGCGGTGCGCGACTTCACCCCGGACGTGCTGGTGCTCGATCTCGGGCTGCCGGGGATCGACGGGATCGAGGTGTGCCGTCAGGTGCGGACCTTCTCCGACTGCCACGTGCTGATGCTCACCGCCCGGGATGATGAGGTCGACAAGATCGTGGGGCTGTCGGTGGGAGCCGACGACTACGTGACCAAGCCGTTCAGCCCGCGCGAACTCGTGGCCCGGGTCCAGGCCATGCTGCGCCGGGCGCGCACCCGGCCCACACCCACCCCGCCGCTGGCGGGGCAGGGTCAGGGTCGGGGGCTGGTGATCGGGGACCTGGTCGTGGACGAGGCCGCCCGGGAGGTCCACCTGGGCGGGGAGCCGGTGGCGTTGACCCGGATCGAGTTCGATCTGCTGGCCGCCTTGGCGGCCCATCCGAATCTGGTGCTCTCGCGGGCGCAGTTGGTGGAGATGGTCTGGGACACCGCCTGGACCGGGGACGCGCACCTGGTGGACGTGCACATCGGGCGGATCCGCAAGAAGCTCGGCGACGAGGCCGCCGGCCCGAGGTTCATTCACACGATCCGCGGAGTCGGCTACCGGATGGGCACCGGCCGATGAGCACCGCCGTCACCGGCCGCACCCGGGCCTGGGGGCCGCTGACCGTGCGGCTGATGATGGCCCAGACCGCGGTGCTGGCCATCGGGTTGCTCATCGTGGTCGTGACCGCGGTGCTGATCGGGCCGAACATGTTCTACCACGAGCTCATCGACGCCGGTCACGCCGATGAGGCCACCGGGTTGGTGCACCTGGAGGACGCCTTCCGCTCGGTGAGCCTCACCGCCCTGGCCATCGGCGGTTTGCCGGCGCTCTACATCGCCGGGATGCTCACCTACTACCTCTACCGCACGATCAGACGGTCCCTGGCCGCTTTCAGCATCGCCGCCGGTGAGGTGGCCGCGGGCAACTATGCGGTGCGGGTGACCTCGGCGAAGCTGGGCCCGGAGTTCGACTCCCTGGCGTCCTCTTTCAACGAGATGGCCGCCAAGCTCGCCTCTGTGGACACCACCCGGCGCCAGATGCTGGCCGATCTCGCGCACGAGATGCGCACCCCGCTGGCCAGTCTCAAAGGCTATCTGGAGGGCATCGAGGACGGGGTGGTGGACTTGGATGAGCACACCACCGGGATCCTCAACGCCCAGATCACCCGACTGGAGCGCCTGGCCCGCGACATCCGCCAGCTCACCACCGCCGAGGAGGGCATGACGCGGCTGCAGCTCACCCCCCAGGACCCCGAGCACCTGGGGAACCAGGCGGTCGCGGCCATCGAGCCCGACGCGATCGGCAAGGGCGTGTCGATCACCTCGGTGAGCACCGGCATGGAGGTCACCCCGATCCCCTTGGATCCGGAGCGGATGGGTCAGGTGCTGAGCAACCTGCTGGAGAACGCCCTGCGGCACACCCCGCCCGGGGGCACCATCATCTTGCGCACCGACCACACCCCGGAGGCGGTCACCTACACCGTCACCGACTCCGGGGAAGGCATCAGCGCGGAGAACCTTCCGCACGTCTTCGAGCGCTTCTACCGCGCGAACACCGGCCGGGAGGCCCACCGCGGAGGCTCCGGGCTGGGCCTGGCGATCAGCAAGGCCCTGGTCGAGGCCCAGGGCGGAACGTTGGAGGCCACCAGCGACGGCCCCGGCCGCGGGGCCAGCTTCCGCATCCATCTGCCCCGCTCCCGGCCCACCGACTGAGTCCCGAGGGAGCACTCGAGCTCGAGGTCTGGGAACGACGACGGGCTGTGCCCGCCACCGCAGCTGTTCGGCTGCGGTGGCGGGCACGGCCCGTGAGGGGGTGCACCGTCAGCTACCCGTGCGAGGACCCGGAGTTCCCGTGGAGCACGGCCCGGCGGGTGCCCTTCACGGACAGCCCTATCACCCGTTCCAGCGGGCCCTGGCCCAGGGCCCGGTGCCAGGCCACCGCGAACAGTGCCGCGACCACCAGGTGGATGACGTACCACAGGTAGGGCTGGTCGTAGTGGGCCTCAAACGACAGCGCCACCAGGTGGGCGGTGTAGAGGGTCAGGGTCATGACCCCCATCGCGGCCAGCGGCAGCAGCCAGGCCTCGGCCTTGCGGGCAATCAGCAGCAGCGCTCCGAGCACGGCCAGGCTGATCCCCAGACTGGCCGCGATGGCCAGCGGGGTGTTGGTGTGCGGGGTGGCGATCGCCAGCCACCACACCGTGGAGGTCGGCAGCGAGTCCGGTCCCCAGATCAGGACCTCGGCGAGTTCCTCCTCACCGAACGAGGAGGCCTCCAGCAGCCGCTGGTAGCCGCCGAAGGCGTAGAGCAGGAAGTAGGAGGTGGCCTGGGCGAAGATCGCGATCCCGATGCCGACGACGAGCAGCCGGATCTGGACCTCCTGCTTGCGCAGGTTCAACCGTCCGAGCCCCATGCCGACCAGCAGGTAGGTCATGTAGGGCAGGGCCGGGTAGGACCCGGTGAGCAGCAGCTGGGAGGCCGTGGCGCCGGGTTCGGTGAGGACGGTGGTGAGGGTGGGGTTGTAGGAGCTCCAGGCGGGCAGCTGGTCGAGCAGGCCCTGCATCAGCAGCGGGGCCACGAGCCCGAAGACCGCCGCACAGATGAACAGCATCTTCGGGCCGGCGTGCAGGAACGGGATCGCCAGCAGGAAGAACACCCCGTAGTAGAGCAGGATGCTGTAAGCCGGCGGGTCCTCGGGCATCAGGGTGCCGATCCACAGCCCCACGACCGCGATCAGCAGCGCACGCACGGCCAGCCCGATCCGGTCGGCGGTCATCGTCTTGCCCTCGTGCGGGTGGCGGCCCCCGGAGGTCAGTGCCAGCCCGACCCCGGCCAGCAGGGCGAACAGGGCCGCGGAGTCCCCGGAGAACACCCGCCAGGTGAAGCTGGCCTCCCCGGTCTCCTCGTTCCAGGACGGCAGGATGTGGATGGCCATCAACCCGATCAGCGCCAGGCCCCGCGCCGCGTCGATCCCCACCAGCCGGCGGGTGGGCCGGATCAGTGCATCGTCGAGTCCCCCTGGATCGGTTCTCTCCGCTCGTGACATCGCGCTCATGACTCCCCCTGATCGTGCCGGCCCTTCCAGGGCCAGCGAAGTGTGCGACCCGTGAGGGCCGCGTCCATGGCCCCGGGGTGTCCGGGGCCGATCTGACTTCAGGGTCTCGTCCACATTTGGCGCCCACCTCGCGGGATCCTCAAGATTCCGTCAAGATTCCGACGGGATTTCTCCGCCGGTGGGCCCCTCCAGCACCTGTCGGGGCGTCACAGTGGCCGCAAAAGCATCTTTCGGACGGCCAGAGATTGCTCCGTGAACCACTGGTCCTCACGATGGGACCACAGGGTGCCCGTTGCACCCGGTGGAGCAGTCCGCTCCTGACAGGGCAGGGGTTGGGGGACCAATGAGCGATTTCACCATGGGTCGGGCCGGCGGCCGGGGAACGAACCGGTGGGCCGTGGAGGCCTCCGTGCGGACGACCCAGCGGGTGGACGAGTCCGTGATCGCGGCGGTGCGGGCGTCCATCGCCTCCTGTCACGGGGTGGCCCGCTGCACGGGCGTCCCCGGGGTGTCCGTGCGGCTCCACTTGGAAGCCAAGACCCCGGAGGCCGCCTACAGCGCGGCCCTGGCCCTGCTGACACGGACGGTGCTGACGTTGCTGGACGGTTCCATGCTGATGGATCTGCACGTCACCGCCGAGCAGACACCACCGGAGCACCCCGTCCTGCCCGCCAGCACTACCGTGGTGGCAACGGCTCCGTGAGCCCCGCCTCGGACCGCGGCGGCCCCTGAGCACACAGCCAAGGTGCGGGTGCGGGACCGGGGCTCAGGTCTGAGTTTGCCGGCCCAGCACGAGTCGGCGGACGGCGCGCACGATGCCGGCGACGACCCGCTCGAGGGGGCCCTGCCCGAACACCAGGTGCCAGATCAGGGCGAAGACCAGGGCGACCCCGACGTGAATGAGGAACCACAGGGGCTGGTCGTAGTGCACCTCCGCGGACAGGCCCAGCAGGTGGGCGGAGTACACGGTCAGCGTCATCGAGCCCATCGCCGACAGCGGCAACAACCATCGCCCGGCCCCGCGGGCCAGCAGCAGGAACAGCCCCAGCACCGCCGTCGCCGAGCCCAGGCCCAGCAGCAGGGCCAGCGGAGTGTTGGTGTACGGGCCGGTGATCGCCAGCCACCACCAGGTCGTGGTGGGCAGGGTGGGATCCGGGCCGAAATTGATGATGTCGTCGATCAGTTCTTCGTTCAGGGCGGGGGTCCGGGCCAGCATCTGGGCGTAGCCCCCGGCCTGGAGGATCAGGACCCAATAAGCGAACCACGCCGTCACCGCCAAGAGCACCCCCAGCAACAACAACGACGTCTGGGTCTGGACGTCGGCCAGATCCAGCCGGCCGATCGCCAACCCGGCCAGCAAATAGGCCAGATACGGCAGGGCGGGGAAGGTCCCGGTCAGCACCAACTGGGTCGCCGTGGCCCCGGGATTGTCCACCAGGTCGAGGAAAGTCGGGTTGGACCGCTCGATCGCGGGCAGGACGTCGCGCAGCAGGTGCATCAACACCGGACCGGCCACAGCGAAGAACCCCGCCCAGACGAACAGGGCCCGCGCGGACAGGGACAGGAACGGGATCGCCAGCAGGAAGAACACCCCGTAGTAGACCAAGATGTTCACCGCCGGGACCTCGGCCAAACTCTCCCCCGGGAGGGCTTCGTTGATCGCCAGCCCCAGGCCCGCGATCAGTACCGCGCGCACCGCCACCCCTACCCGGTCAGCCGTCATCGCCCGCCCGGTGTGCCGGGTGCGGCCACCGGTGGAAAAGGCCAGGCCCACCCCGGCCAGCAGGGCGAACAGGGCCGCGGAACGGCCGGCGAAGACGGCCCACTGCGCGGTGGGCTCGAAGGTCACCGGGTCCCAGGAGGGCAGGATGTGGACGGCGATCATCCCGATCAACGCCAGCCCGCGGGCGGCGTCGATCCCGAGCAGACGCTGCTTGCGCGGGCCTGCCTCCGCGGTGCTTGCACCGTTCGCCGCAGGTTCGCCCGCGACATCGGAGGTGGCCGACCGTGGACCGCTTCGTGTCCATGGGGCGCTGCGCGCCGGGCGTTCGTGAAAATCTGTCATGACGAGCTCTGCTCCCTGGGCTGCACCGGCGGACCCCCTGCCCGTCGGACCGGGACACGACCCCAGTGCAGAATTCACATCAGCAAGCCCGGATATAGCTGCGGTATTCGCTGTCCGGAAATCACCCGTGAAGGCCAATCGGCCGCTCCAGAGCAACCCCTGTGACGGGATCGCCAGGGCACCCTCACAGCGGTACCCCGAGGCACTGCCTCGGGGTACCGGCCGATGAGAACTGGGGGTTCCCAAATGGAAAGCTACGTCGCCCCCAGCCCGAAAAATAGGCCTCGAAGCCGCTGAAGACCATGCTTGATGGAAACTACACACTTCCTTTACTTAAGCTCAACGCTCGGCTCCGGAGCCGACAAAAAAGCCCTTCGATCAGCGTTGCACCCTGCTGCCGAAGACAGCAGCGATGCGCCCCACACCGAGGACCAACACAGTCAGAAGCTCGGGGGCGGGCGGTCTGTGATGCACCGATGGAGCGACGACCGACCTGATCGGTTCGGCTTCCATTCCGAGTCAAGTCCTTTGACCGCACTCCAGGGCGGAAGGTCTTGTGCGCCAGTCCTCCGACCTTCGTCCTCAACAGGACAGGGCCGATGACGCCTCCAACCCTGACCGCGAACACCATCCGAACGGTTAATGGTGCGTCCGTCGGCAGCATCTGCTCAGATGGTGGTCGGCACGGGCAGCTCACGGATGCGCCGGTACAAGGTGGCCCGCGACATGCCCAGATCCCGGGCCACCTGAGTGGCCGGCTCCCCACCCTCGATGAGTTGGAGCGCACTGCGGATCTGGCTGTCCGTGAAAGTCGGGCGGCGCCCGCCGAGATCTTTGCCGGCGGCCCGACGCTTGGCCACGGAGTCGGTGATCCGCTCCCGCTTAATCTCCAGCTCCATCTGCGCCAGAGCAGCCATCACGGTGAAGACCATGGACCCCATCGGGGTCGCGGTGTCCACGTCTCCCCCACCGAGGTTCAGCACCCGCAGACCGGCGCCTCTCCCCCGCAGCGCTTCGGCGAAAGCCAGCATGTTCTGCGTCGACCGCCCCAGCCGGTCCAGCGTGGTGATCACCAACGTGTCACCCTCCTCGAGCGCGGCCACCGCCTTATCAAAGGCCGGACGTGATGCACGACCTCCCGACACTCCACTGTCGACATAGACGTCATCGCGCCGCACGCCGGCGGCCAGGAGATCAGACACTTGACGGTCCGCGTCCTGCTGCCGCGTCGACACTCGCGCATACCCGATTAGCTTGCCCATGTCCACCTCATCTGTCTCGCAACTAACGTTGAGTATCCGATTCTAGGGGCATGGATAAAGCACATAGCTACGAGACAGCCCGAACCGCGGAAACATGCGGACTGTGAACCGCAGCGACAAGTGGCGGTGTTCTGACGGAGCAAAATGGCGGCCTCGAGAGCGCGGTCCGATCCGGCTCGACGGGGCAGTCGGGCTCGAGGTGATCGAAGTCTTGATCGACCTCGGAAGTGCGTCCCACTTCCTAGGTACTGGGACGCTCGGCGTCGAGATCTATGTTCGGGGACTATGGATATCGATTTGAGTGCCAGAAGTTAGGCCTAGAACTAAGTGCCAGCTAGGCCGTACGGAACCGACT
>NZ_JAVFXA010000118.1:0-521 GCF_040981195.1 Kocuria oxytropis
GTGCCGGCCGCGGAACTCCTCGGCGGAGCGGAAGTCGTGGGTGTGCAGCTGCCGCCCCCGGAAGCTCTCCCGGCCGGGGTAGTACGGCCAGTACGGGCGATCCCACGTGCCGGTGCCGTTGACCACCAGCTCCGTCCGCCAGGTCCCGGAGTCCGTGACCACCTCGAGCGGCCCGTCGTCGGAGGCGGACTCCACCCGGCGCACGGCCACGGGCCGGTGCACGGGCAGCCCGAAGCGGCGCTCGTACTCACCGTAGTAGCGGGCCACCACGGACGAGGCGGGCTCGGCCGGGTCGGGCACCCCGAGGGCCATCCCGGGCAGGTCGTGGATCCCGTGGGCCCCGCCGAAGGTCAGCGAGGGCCAGCGGTGGCGCCACGCTCCCCCGGGCCCGGGGTTGGCGTCGAGGACCACGACGTCCTCCTCCGGCTCCAGTCCCCGGCGCAGCAGGTGGTGGGCGGCGGACAGGCCCGCCTGCCCGGCCCCGATCACGACGACCTTCGGCACAGCGCTCCCTGTTCGTT
>NZ_JAVFXA010000119.1:0-519 GCF_040981195.1 Kocuria oxytropis
CGGCACCTTGTAGTAAAGCACCACCAACTGACGCACCCAACCCAATACCGGTTGATAATCAGTTAATTTTACCTTCATATTCCATGTCAATACCCGCTTGTGCGGCTGTACCTGCTAAACCAATAGCAGCAGCACCTAATATACCTATTCCAGGGATTAATGAAAGACCAATTTCAGCAATTGTTACAAATCATCTTAGGAAAGTCTCATCAGATGACACTTCTGTTTTTGTTTCAGGGTTAAAAGCACCAATTTCAGTGCTAAGAAGTTCAGGAAGGTCAATCCTGCTACCATATAATACCGGCATAATTCACCTCCTGCTCTAATATAATTATAACATAACAAAAAGCCACCTTTTGGGTGACCTTTAGACTGATTTGTTAGTGATTACTTATCATTAACTTTTTTGCTTGCTGTTCAGTCAAATTCAAGCACTGCAATTCTTTTTGCATCAACCACTGCGTCAAGTTCATGGTATGTGTGTCCCAAGAATCTTTCATCTGCAAACATTTGGTCAAA
>NZ_JAVFXA010000120.1:0-518 GCF_040981195.1 Kocuria oxytropis
GGCCTGCAACAACACCGACCACGGCGAGCCCGCCCCGGCGGTGGCCGGCAGGTAGAACCGGCGGTTGCGCAGGTCCGTGACCGAGCGCGTGGAGTGCGGCAGGTCCGGGACCTGGTGGATCTCGAATCCCACGTGCTCCACGAGCCGCGAGATGTGGTGCTCGGACAGCGGTCCGCCCGTGTGGCGGATCGCGGCGAGCAGGTCCGCGGCCATGGTCTCGATGCGTTCGAAGTAGTTGTCGATCCCCCGCATGCGTGCTCGCAATTGCGTGTTGGCGCGCCGGGCCTCCTCGGGCGTGGCCGCTTGTTCCTCGAGCCGCTGGGCGAGTTGCCGCTGCAGTGCCGCGAGCGCCTCGAGGGTCTCGGTACTCGTGCCCGGCCCCACCCGCACCGTGGGCAACCCGAGGGACGCGTACATGGGTCCGCGCTGCACGCGCTCCACCTGGATCTCCAGTTCCATGCGGCGCGACGGCGCCTTGGTCCCCAGCAGTTGCTCCACGCTCATGTCCAGCGCGGCAG
>NZ_JAVFXA010000121.1:0-515 GCF_040981195.1 Kocuria oxytropis
ACCCGCCCGCCGCCGCGGCGGCCGTCCGGCGCGCGGCCGCCGCGGCGGGGGCCGGCGGCGCCGAGCCGGAGGCGGTCCCCGCCGGGGAGGGCACCCGCGTGGTCGTCGCGGTCGAGCACGGCGAGCGCGTGCTGTCCGCCCTGCTGCGCGAGCTCGACCGGGCCGGCCACGCCGTGCGGACCGCCGAGCTGACCCGCCCGACCCTCGACGACGTCTTCCTCCGGCTCACCGGCCGGAGCCTGCGCGAGGAGCGGGCCGACGCGTCCGAGACCGACCCGGCCGCCGAGGCCACGAGCGTGGGAGCACCCCGATGACCGCCGTTCCGACCACCCGCGAGTCCCCCGGCGGCACCGACCGGGCCCGCCCGGCCGGGATCATGCACGACTCCGTCAGCGTCTTCGTCCGCGAGCTCCGGCCCGTGGTCCGGGACCCCTTCAGCCTGGTGTTCTCGCTCATGCAGCCGCTGATGTTCCTGGCCTTCTTCGGCCCGCTCCTGGGCGGGATGACCGGGCTGC
>NZ_JAVFXA010000021.1:0-42453 GCF_040981195.1 Kocuria oxytropis
GCACCGAGACACAACTGTGCACGAAGCCCCGAGACACAACCGTCCATTAACCCCCGAGATAGAACACCACGCGATCCCGTGGTCACTCGCCGGACGCGTGGTCACTCGGCGCGGGGGGCGGGCCGCACTGCACCGGCAGGACCACTGTGGGTGCGCACCCGCGCCCGTGCACAGCCGCCGTCGGGTCCTGGGCGGACCGGGGACCGCGGGTCCACGGTGGAGCAGTGACCGGACTGCCGCACCGACTCCTCGTCCTCGCCGAGCTGGAGGCGGCGGGTCTCGGCCCGTCCGCGGCCCAGCGTGCCGCCCGCCGCGGGGACCTCGTGCGGGTCCTGCCCGGCGTCTACGCGCCCGCCGCGTGGTGGCACGGCCTCCCGGAGCGGGACCGGGCGTACCAGGGACACGTCGCCGTGTCCCTGACCGCCGGCATCCCGCCCGTCTTCTGCCGCGACTCGGCGGCCACGGTGCTCGGGATGCGCGTGCTGCACCGGCCGATGGTCCCGCACGTGGTCCAGCAGTCCCAGCAGGGCAGCCGGAACAACCGCCACGTGATCCACCACTGGGCCGAGCTGCCGCCCACCGACGTGATCGAGGTCGACGGCTTCCGTGCGACGTCCCACGCCCGCACCGCCCTGGACTGCGGGCGCTTCCTGCCCCTGGCCCCGGCCCTGACCGTGGTGGACCACGCGCTGCGGCTGGGGGTGAGCCGGCAGGACCTGCTCACGCGCTGCGCGGGCCTGCCGGGCCGGCGGGGCGTCCGCCGGGCCGAGCTCGTGCTCGGGCTGGCGGATCCCCGGTCGGAATCGGTGGGGGAGACGCTCACCCGGCTGGTGATCGTGCGGGCCGGGCTGCCGCTGCCCGAGCTCCAGGTCGAGGTGGAGACGGACCTGGGCGTGTTCCGCCCGGACTTCGTCTGGCGCGAGGCGCGCGTGGTCCTCGAGTTCGACGGGATGGTCAAGTACTCGGGGGTCCACGGCGAGACCGCGCAGGTGCTGATCGCGGAGCGCCGGCGGGAGAAGGCCCTGACGAACCGGGGCTGGCGGGTGCTGCGCACGGACTGGGCCACCGTGACGCAGCGACCGGAGCTCCTGGTGTCCGCGGTGCGCCGCGCGCTGGCGGAGTCCGCGCGGCGCTGAGACGCCAGTGACCACGGGTCCGGCGAGTGACCACGGGATCGCGTGGTCACTCGCCGGACCCGTGGTCACTCGGCGGGGTGGTGCGGGCGGAAGGTAAGGGATTTGAACCCTTGGTACGGGGTCACCGCACACCGGTTTTCAAGACCGGCTCCTTAGGCCGCTCGGACAACCTTCCCCGCGCCCGCCCGGTCCCGCGAGGGCCGGTCGAGCGCGTCGCCCATTCTTCCACGGCGCCGGGAACGCCGCCAAAGCCCCGGTAGGGTGGGCGCGTGGACGCACCCGAGACACCCGGCCGCGGGACGACGACGATCGTGTGGTTCCGGGACGACCTGCGCGTCACCGACCACCCCGCCCTCGACGCCGCGTGCCGGCGCGGCGCGGTGCTGGCCCTCTACGTCCTGGACGAGGAGTCCGAGGGGGTCCGGCCCCTCGGGTCGGCCGCGCGGTGGTGGCTGGACGGGTCGCTGCGGTCCCTGCGGGAGTCGCTGCGGGAGCTGGGCATCCCGCTGGTGCTGCGGCGCGGCCGGGCGGGGGAGGTGCTGCCCGAGGTCCTCGGGCGCACGGGCGCGGGCGGCGTGACCTGGAACCGCCGCTACGGGGGGCCCGAGCTCGCCGTGGACGCCGGGGTGAAGCAGTGGTGCGCCGGGCACGGCGTGGAGGCGCACTCCTTCCAAGCGGCGCTGCTGCACGAGCCGTGGGCCCTGCGCACCGGGGCGGGCGGGCCGTACAAGGTGTTCACCCCCTTCTGGAAGGCGCTCCGGACGCTGGAGATGCGGCAGCCGCTGCCCGTGCCGGTTCCGGGCCGGGGCGCGGCCGGGGCGGTCGCGGACGCCGCCGGCGGCGAGGACCAGGACGCCTGGGAGCTCGTGGCCGACCCGGAGCGCGCGGCCGGGCTGGCCGCGGCCTGGACCCCCGGGGAGGCGGCCGCGTGGGAGCGGCTGGACGACTTCCTGGACCGCGCCGAGGACTACGCCGAGGGCCACGACCGGCCCGACCGGGACGGCACGAGCCGGCTCTCCCCGCACCTGCGGTGGGGGGAGATCAGCCCCTTCGCGGTGTGGGACGCGGCGGTCCGGCACCGGTCCGAGCGGGGGAGCAGCCCCGGGCTGGAGAAGTTCCTGACCGAACTGGGGTGGCGGGAGTTCAACTGGCACCTGCTCCACCAGGTGCCGGACCTGCACGTGCGCCACGTCCGCCCGGCCTTCGACGCGTTCCCGTGGCGGGACCCGGTGGAGGCCGCCGCCGACGTGCGGGCCTGGCAGGAGGGGCGCACCGGCTTCCCCCTCGTGGACGCGGGCATGCGGCAGCTGCGGGCCACGGGCTGGATGCACAACCGGGTCCGGATGGTCGCCGGGTCCCTGCTCGCCAAGAACCTGCTGGTCGACTGGCGGGCCGGGGAGCAGTGGTTCTGGGACACCCTGGTGGACGCCGAGCCGGCCTGCGGCCCGGGGAACTGGCAGTGGGTCGCCGGCTCCGGCGCGGACGCCAGCCCGTTCTTCCGCATCTTCAACCCGGTGACCCAGGGCCGGAAGTTCGACCCCGAGGCCCGCTACATCCGCCGGTGGGTCCCCGAGCTGGCCGGCGGGCAGGGCGTGGACCCGCACGAGCCGGGCCTGCTCGGGCCGTCCGTGGGCTACCCCGCGCCGGTGGTGGACCTGCCGGCCAGCCGCGCCCGGGCCCTGGACGCCTACGCCTCCATCCGCTGAGCCCCGGCGCCTGCGTTCGCCAGCGGCCGACGCCGGGTGACCGGCACCCCGCCCCGGGACACAATGGGAGCGCACGACGTCCCCGACCGGAAGGCCCCACCATGCGCGCAGTGCTCGAGACCACCCCCGGCGGACCGGAGGTCCTCGCCGTCACCGAGGTCCCCGCCCCGGAGCTCACGCCCGACGGCGTGCGGATCCGGGTGCGCGCCGCCGGGATCAACCGGGCCGACGTCATGCAGCGCCAGGGCAAGTACCCGGTCCCGCCCGGCGCGTCCTCGGTCTTCGGCCTCGAGGTCTCCGGAACGGTGCAGGAGCTCGGCGCCGCGGTGCCCCAGGACGCCGGTCTCGCCCCGGGGGACGAGGTCGTCGCCCTCCTGGACTCCGGCGGCTACGCCGAGGAGGTCGTGGTCCCGGCCGGTCAGGTCCTGCGCGCGCCCGCCGGTGTGGACCTCGTGGCCGCCGCCGGGCTGCCGGAGGTCTGCGCCACCGTCTTCTCCAACGTCTTCATGGCCGCCGCCGCCCGCGAGGGCGAGACCGTCCTGGTGCACGGCGGCACGGGCGGGATCGGCACCAACGCTCTGCAGATGTGCCGGGCCCTCGGCCTGCGCGTGCTGACCACGGTCGGCAGCCCGGAGAAGGCCGAGGCCGCACGGGCGTTCGGCGCGGAGCCGATCGACTACCGGCAGGAGGACTTCGTGGAGCGGGTCCGGGAGCTCACGGACGGCCACGGCGCCGACATCGTGCTCGACGTCGTGGGCGGGTCCTACCTGGGGCGCAACCTGGACGCGCTGGCCACCAGCGGGCGCATCGCCGTCATCGCCACCCAGGGCGGGCGGACGGGGGAGCTGGACCTCGGCAAGCTCATGGCCAAGCGGGCCGCCGTGATCGGCACCACGCTGCGCCCGCGGCCGGTCGCGGAGAAGACCCGCATCATGGCGGCGGTCCGGGAGCACGTGTGGCCGCACGTCGAGTCCGGGGCCGTCCGCCCGGTCGTGGACCGCACCTTCCCCCTGGACGAGGTCGCGCACGCCCACGAGTACTTCGACTCCGGCTCGCACATCGGGAAGGTCCTCCTCGTCCCCTGAGCGCACCGGCGCGCGGCCCCGCCCCCTGGGCGCACCGGCGTCCGGCCCCGTCCAGGAGCCTCCGGGGCTCCGGCGGGCGGTCCTCCGGCGCACGGAGGGCGGGCCGCGGCACCGTAGGATGGACCGTCCCCTCCGTGAAAGGACCGCCCGTGGCATTCCTGCGCGACTACCGCGCCGCTCGCCGTGACGAGGCCGAGCTCGGGCTGGGCGTGTGGCGCCGTGCCCACGACCGGTTCCGCCGGGGTCTGGACCGGTTCCACCAGATCCTCGAGTCCCTGCCGGACCACGCGCTCGCCCAGTCCGTGGTGCCGACCGCCAACGCGCTCGCCGATCTGCTGCCCGAGGTGCGGGCCGTGTGCGCCGCGGCCCAGCGCACGGCGCCCAGCCGCAGCTACGACATCCCGGCCTCCCCGGGCGGCTACCTCAATGACGTCCACCGCGAGCTCTCCCGGGCCGGCAACGCGATGGCCCAGGCGGCGGAGGCCCTGACGATGGCCCGGTTCACGGCGGCGGCGGACGAGTCCGCCGCCCACCGGCTGGACGCGGTGGTCCGCCGGGCCGAGGCGGTGCGGGAGCACGTGGAGCACGCGCGGGAGCTGCTGCAGCGGGGTTGAACCGGTCCCCGTCCCGTGCAGCGCGGAGTCCCCGTCGGCTCTCCGGTGCGCGGAGGGTGGACCCGACAGCCTGCTGATGCTGTGATGGTGGCATGAGCACTCCCGCAGTCGACCCCCGCGCGGCCGGCGAGGCGTTCGGCGCCCACCGGCCCCGCTCACCCCTCGGCCGCCCCGGCCGCGGGGGTCCCGGCCGGTTCGGCCCCGGCTACGACCTGCCCGGCCGCCGCTCCGGCGTCCGGCTGCTGCCCTTCCCGCGCTGGTCCACCCGGACCCGCCGCGGCACGGACGTCTCGGTGGGCGGGTGCTGCCTGCCGATCCCGATCGGGTGCCTGACCGGCACGGTGCTGGTGGGCGCGGCGGCGGTCGTCGTGGGCCGCGCCGCCCGCGGCTGAGCGGCGCGGTGGCGGCTCAGGCGGCCGCCGGCTCCGCCCGGACCACCTCGAGCGGCAGGGCCGTGACGCGCTCGTCCGGGTCGGGCCGGTCCTCGTCGGCCTCGGCGAGCGGGCTGAGGTGCCAGCCGACCGCCTCGAGGTCCAGGGCCAGGCCCAGCCGGCCGGTGACCGGTCCCTGGTCGCAGTAGCGGCCGAAGGACCGGTGGACGTCCTGGAGTGCCTGCCAGCGGATCAGGGCGGCCGTGCCGCCGGCGGCGGACCGGACGGGGACGGCCCCCACGTTGCGGTCCCGGAGGGCGGCCAGGGCGCGGTCCAGGAAGCCCGGTGGCAGCCGGACCCCGGGCTCGAGGACCAGCACGAGGTCGTCCGGCGCCATCCGGACGGTGCCCAGGGCCTGGTTGAGCGCCCCGGCCCGGTCCTGCCGGTTGTCCACGGTGAGCAGGACCTCGGCGCCGGCCTCCAGGGCGACTTCGACCGTGGCGTCGGTCGAGTCGTCCGACATCACGAGGATGCGCTCCGGCGGGCGCGTCTGGCGGTGGAGGGAGTCGACCGCGTGCCGGACGCGCGCGGCGTCGTCGTGCGCGGGAATGATCGCGGCGATCATGACGTCGCCTCCCGGTGTCCTCGGTCCGCGTCCCGCCGCCGACGTCCTCCCGCGGCGGGGCGCTGGACCGGTTGCTGTGCGAGTGCTTGCGGTGACAACGTGAGCCCCCTGACGTGTTGTCCTGGACCGAAGTCTAGGCACCGGGGCCGACAGTTTACATCCGCAAATCAGGGGACGGGCGACCTTCCGGACGGTGCTCCCAAAGGCTCTCCCGGGTGCGCTCGGAGGAGCCTCCGGGGGCACCTGGGGACGCCTAGGCCTCGTCCCGCCCGCACTCCCGGCACAGCTTCCAGACGTTCGTGTCCCCGTGGCGCTCGAACACCACGCGGCTGACGAGAGCCTGGATCAGGGCCAGCCCGCGGCCGGACTCGTGGTGCTCCTGCGCCATGGGCCCGGAGAGGTCCACCTGTGCCGGGGCGGCGCCGATCTCGTAGATCCGCGCCTCCAGCCGCTGCGGGTCCGCGGCCAGCTCCACCGCGAGCTCGATCGGCTCCTCCGCGGCGGGCACCGCGTGGACCACCACGTTGCCGGCCGCCTCGACCACCGCGAGGGTGAAGGCCATCCGGTCGGACTCGGGCACGAACCCGGCCTCGTCCCACAGCGCGTCCAGGTCCTCGTGCAGGGCGTCCACCGTCCGGGCGTCGGCCGGGCCCCGGCGCGCGCGGCGGGAGCCGGGCTCAGTCATCGGCGAAGGCCGCGTCGGCGGTGTCGTAGGGGGTCAGGACGCGGTGCATGCTCGTGAGCTCGAGCACCATGCGCACCTGGGGGCGGACGTTGGCGATCCGCAGGTCGCCGCCGGCCTGGCGGGCCAGCTTGAGGCACCCGATGAGGGCGCCCAGGCCGGAGGAGTCCATGAACTCGGTGCCGCCGAGGTCGACCACCACGTGGTTGCTGCCCTCGCCGACGACCTGCGTCACGACCTCCCGGAGCTTGGGCGCTCCCACCATGTTCAGCCGCCCGGTCCCCGTGACGTGGGCGAACCCCGGCTTCTGCTCAACCGTGAACTGCATCGGCACTCCTCTCCTCGGGCTCGTAGCCCGTGTATCTCGCGGCGGTGACGAGCACGCTCAGCACCACCAGGTCGAAGGCGACCCAGGCCACGTTGACCAGGGTTCCCACCGGTTCGTTCAGCCCGGCCGCCAGCCGCACGGTCCCCACCACGAGGGCCGCCGCCAGCAGCCCCATCACCACCAGCTGCGGCCGGATCAGGTGCCAGGCGGGACCGGAGTCCTGCCGCACCTTCGGCGTGACCGCGAAGCCGAGCGGGCGGCCGAACCACACGTTGCGCGCGGCCGTGGTGCACGCCCTGATCCAGATGGGGAACAGGGCCAGGCTGTACTGCTGGCCCCGCCACGTGGGGATGCCGCGGCCCACCACCAGGAACAGCAGCTGGTTGACCACCATGAACGGGATGAACCGGACGAAGAAGTCCCAGCTGAGGCTCGTGACCGGCAGGATCCCCAGCACCAGGTACACGATCGGGGCGGCGAAGTAGACGACGGCCGCGAAGCCGCTGAGGTAGCTCCACATGGTGGCGAAGTACATCAGCCGCTGCCCCCAGCGGAGCCGGCGCTGCAGCAGCGGGTTCTCCCGGAGCAGGACCTGCACCGTGCCCTGTGCCCAGCGCAGGCGCTGGGTGAGCATGGTCTTGAGGTCCTCCGGGGCCAGCCCGTGGGCGAGGACCTCGTGGTGGTAGACGCTGCGCCAGCCCAGCCCGTGCAGGCGCATCGCGGTGGCCATGTCCTCGGTCACCGAGATCGTGGCCAGCGGCATCACCGGCTGGGCCTCGCCGGGGCGGTCCACGGAGACGGCGTCGAGCACCTCCCGGACGGGCTCCACGGCGGCCAGCGGGGACAGGTCGCGGCGGGACATCCGGTCCACGGCGGAGGCGAGCTCGTCCGGCCACACCATGCCGTCCTCCGGGGGCAGCTCGAGGGCGGCGATCGAGGCGAGGTCGGCCTCGATCTGGGAGAAGTCCCGGGTGACCGTCCGCCGGGCCGCCGCGTCCACCTCCCGCTGCAGCCGGTAGGTCAGCTCGGTCAGGGGCGCGCCGGCCCGCAGCTCGGCGCGGGCCCGCTCGGTGGCGGTCTCGACGTCGTCGAGCATCCCGGCCACGACGGGGTTCGAGGCCTCCGGGGCGCGCCGGGCCTTCCGCAGCGCCGCCCGCGTGCGGGCGAGGGCGTCCTTGACGTCCTGCTCGACCTCGCGGACGTAGCCGGTGAGCCCGAGCTGCATGAGCGCCTCGCGGCGCAGGATCGCGTTGGAGCCGCAGAAGAAGGCGGCGTTCCAGCCGTCCTTGCCCTGCTGGATGGGCCCGTAGAACAGGGGGGCCTGGCTGCCCAGCGGGTCGTGGCGGGGCACGTTGACGAACCACTGCGGGGTCTGGACGAGGGCCACCTTGCGGTCGTTGAACCAGCCCAGGGTGCGGTCCAGGATGGCCGGGTCCGGCACCTGGTCGGCGTCCAGGATCAGGAGGAACTCGCCCTGGGTGCTCATGAGGGCGTTGTTGAGGTTGCCGGCCTTGGCGTGGCGCGGCCGGTCGGCCCAGTCCTCGCTGCGCGTCAGGTAGCCCAGTCCGTGCTCGGCGGCGAGCGCCTCGAGCTCGGGGCGGGCCCCGTCGTCGAGGATCCAGGTGCTGTGCGGGTGCCGGATCGCCTGTGCCGCGAGGGCCGTGCCCATCACGAGGTCCAGCGGCTCGTCGTAGGTGGTGATGAAGACGTCGACCGTGGCGCCCGCCGGCGGGGCGCCGGCCTCCCCCCGGCGCCGGAGCCGCCACACCGTGAGCCCGAACAGCGAGACGTCGATGAGGCTGTAGGTCTCCGCGAGCACCAGCGGCACGGCGATCCACCACGCGGCCCAGTTCAGCGACTCGAGCCAGCGCCAGGCGATGTAGTTGACGCCGAGCAGCAGCGTCAGCACCACCAGCAGGCGGACGAGGAAGCGGTTCACGGGGCGGCCCGGCGCCGGACGACCACGGCGGTGACGTCGTCGGAGAGGGACTCCCCGGCGGCCAGGTCGAGGACCCCGGTGCAGATCTCCTGGGCGTCCTCGTGCCGGGCGACCACGCCGGCGACCGCCCGCACGGCGTCGTCGACGTCCTCGTAGGCGTCGAGGAGGCCGTCGCTGACGACGACGAGCGCGTCCCCGGGCGCGAGCACGATCCGGCCGGGCACCCACTGCGTCCCGGGCACCGCGCCCACGGGGGGCCCGCCCGGGCGCAGCCGGTCGGTCCCGTCCGCACGCACGTGCAGGCCCAGCCCGTGGCCCGCGTCGACGTACTCCACGCCGCCGTCGGCCGTGTCCAGGCGGGCGTGGAAGAGGGTGACGAAGGAGTCGGAGTGGGCGAGGTCGTTCTCGAGGTGCCGGCACGTGTCCCGGAAGGCCCTCTCCATGTCGGGCTGCCCGGCCGCGGAGCGCAGCACGGCCCGCACGGTGGCGGCGATGAGCGCGGCGCCCATGCCCTTGCCCATGGCGTCGGCCAGGGAGACCTGCAGCCCGCCCCCGGTCGCGTACCAGTCGAAGAAGTCCCCGCCCACGCTGCGGGAGGGGCGGCACGCGCCGGCCACGTCGTAGCCGGGCACGGACGGCGCGCAGGAGGGCAGCAGGCTGCGCTGGACCTCGGCGGCCCGGCGCAGCTCCTCGGCGTCGGCCTGCTCCGCCCGGGCCCGCGGCCGGCGGAACATCGCCTCGATCCGGGCCTGCAGCTCCCGCGGGCTGAACGGCTTGCTGATGTAGTCGTCCGCCCCGAGCTCGAGACCCTCCAGCCGGTCGATCTCGCCCGGCCGGGCCGTGACCATGAGCAGGTAGGCGTCGGAGAACTGCCGGACCCGCCGGCAGACCTCCAGGCCGTCGAGGTCCGGGAGGTTGAGGTCCAGGGTGATGAGGTCGGCGCCGTCGCGACGGACGGCCTCGAGGCCCTCGAGGCCGGTCGCGGCGGTCGTCACGGCGAAGCCGCGCATGCCGATGGTCTGGGCGAGGAGGTTGCGGATGTCGTCGTGGTCTTCGATCACGACGGCACGGCGACCCTGGGGGGAGGGGGTCATGACCCCATTAAGCCGCTATTCTTTGCAATTGTCATCCCGACCCCCCGAGGGTGACGCACCTTGTCGGAGGAGATCTCCCGTGGACCGCCTGCTCACCGTCCTCTCCCTCGACCGGATCAGCTTCCACGAGCTGTCGATGCGCTCGCGCGTGCTCCTGAGCCAGCTGCCGTTCTTCGTCACGACCGTGGTGCTCGTCGCCGGGATCTGGGTGGTGCACGAGCCGCTGCGGCAGGACCTGCGGGTGCAGCTGGCCCTGGCGCTCACGGTGGCACTGACGGCCCTGTGCGTGCTGGTCCCGTGGGACCGCCTGCCCTACGGGGCGTTCCTGGTGGTGCCGGTCCTGGACTTCGTCCCCCTCACCCTGCTGCGGGAGGGCACCCTGAACACGGTGACGGGCGTGGGCGTCATGGCGGCCTTCCCCGTCATCTGGTTCACCGGTTCGGGGGTGCTGCCGCGGGCGTCCGCCCCCCTGGGGTTCCTGCTGACCCTCGCCATGGTCTGGGTCCCGCTCGTGGTCCCGCCGCGGCCGCTGAGCGCGGAGCTGCTGACGGCTCCGCTGCTGATCCCGTTCATGCTCCTGGGGATCGGGCTCACCGTCCAGGTGCTCTCGACCAGCATGGAGCGCCAGAACGCGGAGCTCGAGGCCAAGGACGTGGAGCTGCGCCGGCTGCTGGCCGTGACCGCGCGGCGCGAGCGGCTGCTCCACACCGTCCTGGACACGGTGGACGTCGGCGTGCTGGCGATCGACGAGCACGGCCACGACATCCTCATGAACCGGCGCCAACGCCTCATCCACGAGCTGTCCCTGCCCGAGGGGATGCGGGACGGCGCGGAGGCGGACCTGCGCCTCTACGCGGACGGCGCCGGGACGCCGCTGCCGGTGGACGGCCGCCCCGCCCTCCGGGCCATCCGGGGCGAGTCCTTCTCCGACGTCCTCGTCTGGGCCGGGGAGCCTCCGCTCCAGCGGGTGCTCTCCGTGTCCGCCCGGGTGCTCCGGGACGAGGCGGGGGAGACCGAGGGCTCCGTGCTGTCCTTCAACGACGTGACCGAGCTCGTGACGGCGCTGCAGGCCAAGGACGACTTCCTGGCGGGCGTCTCCCACGAGCTGCGCACACCCCTGACGTCCATCCGCGGCTACACGGAGCTCCTGGCCATGGACGGCGGGCTCCCCGGCCACGTCCGCTCCGGGCTGGAGGTGATCGAGCGCAACGCCGACCAGCTGCTCGTCCTGGTCGAGGACCTCCTCCGCACCGCAGGCCCCGGCCTCGAGCTGCAGCAGGCCCCGGCCGACCTCGTCGAGGTCGTGCAGCAGTCCGTCGCGGCGGCCGGGCTGCGGGCGGCGGAGGCGGGCGTGGTGCTGCACGTCGACGCGCCCTCCCGTCTCGTGCTGCGCTGTGATCCCGTGCGCCTGGGGCAGGTGCTCGACAACCTGCTCTCGAACGCCATCAAGTACTCCCCGGACGGCGGGCCGGTCACGGTCCGGGTCCTCCCGGCCGGGAGCACCGTGCAGGTGCAGGTGGCCGACCGGGGCATGGGGATGCGCCCCGAGGACGCCGAGAACGTGTTCGGCCGGTTCTTCCGCAGCCGCAACGCCCGGATGAGCGCGATCCCCGGGCTGGGCCTGGGGCTGGCGGTGGTGCACGAGATCGTCCAGCGCCACGGCGGGAGCGTCCGGTGCGAGAGCGCGCCGGGGGAGGGGACGGTCGTCACCGTCACCCTGCCCGCCGCCGCTCCCGCGGCAGCACCGGCCGGCACGCAGGACGACGCGCGGCCCGCGGCCCGGCCCGCCGCCCGGGCGGAGCAGCACGGATCAGCGGCTGTACTCCAGCCGGATCGAGTCGTCGTCGGACAGCACCAGGACCGTGCTCCCGGCGACGGTCCAGCGCTCGGGCAGCAGGAAGTACCGGCCGCCCCGCAGCGTGAGCAGCCGTAGCCCGTCGTAGCGGTAGAGCGGGTCGTCCGCCGTGCCCACCTGCTCCGTGCCGACCCCGGGCAGCCCCACGTGCAGCGGCTCCTCGCTGTAGACGACCGTGCGCGGCATCGACCCCAGCTGGTCCTGCAGCTCGCCGGCCATGATCCGTCCCGTCTCCTTCGCCACGGCCGAGGTGCCGGAGAAGACCAGGAGGCCGACCACCGACACCAGCGCGGCGGCGCCCAGGAGCTGGCCCCGCGGGGCGACCCGCGGCGGCGTGTCCCGCGGTGTGCCGGCCGGCCCGGCCGGAGCGGTGGCGCGCCGCCGGAGGCCGGCCGCCCACACGGCGCCCAGGACGCACAGCGCGGTCACGAAGGGGACGAGCCAGGCCTCCGGGTGCCCCCGGACCAGCCGCTCCAGGACCAGCCCGGCGGCGGCCAGCCCCACGAGGAGCCACGTCCCCCGGCGCGCCCACCGGGCGACCGGGGCGCTGCCGGAGCGTCGGACCCGGGCGTCGACGCGCTCGCGGACCCGGCGGTCCGCCCACACCCCGGCGAGCACGGCCACGGCGATCCAGAAGAGCTGGACGTACAGGGAGCTGATGCTCAGCAGCAGGTAGTCCTGGGTGGTGTACCCGAAGAGGTGGACGTCCAGGCCCATCGCCCGGGCCTGGGCCTCGGCACGGACCCAGCCGTAGTAGACGAGCAGGGCCGAGAGCAGGCTCAGCGAGATGCCCAGCTCCGAGACGGCCTGGACCAGGCGCGTCCACAGCGGAGCCGGTCCGGGCTCCGTCACCGAGGCACCGTCGGCACGGTCGCAGGCGTGGTCGCCGGCGCGGGTGCCGCCGTCGGGCCGGTCCCCGGCGCGGGGGCGGTCGTCGGTGCGGGCGCCCCCGTCGGGGCCGGCGGCCCCGGTGCCGCCGGCGGCGGCGCGGGGCAGGAGGACGCCGGCAGCTGGTAGACCAGGTGGGCCAGGCCGCCGACGGGCCAGTCCGCGTCCGAGACGACCACCGGGACGTGGCCGGTCACGTCGGACGCGGGGGCTCGGAAGAACAGGCCCCCGTTGCCCTGCTCCACCGGAACCGCCGCGGTGCCGACCGTCACGGCGCGGATGCCCTCGGGCGGCACCCACTCGAGATTGCCCTGCAGGAAGACCGGGGCGCCCCCGCAGGTCGAGACGGGGATCTCCAGGCCCTCGACCCCCGGCGCCAGGGGCGAGACGAGGCTCTCCAGAACGAGGGGACAGGCGGTGCCGTCAGGGACCCGGAACTCGGGCACCACCTCCGGGACCCGGCGGTGGAAGTCGACCAGCCGCCGCAGGCCCGCCACGGTCTCCTCCTCCCAGCAGCTGCCGGGGGCCGGGGCCGCGGCCAGGGCCTCCTCGCCCTCCCGCCACAGCTCGGGGTCGTTGCTCCGGGCGGCCTCGCACAGGATGGCGCCGGCCCGCGGGATCGGCTGGCCCCGGGAGTCGAGCAGCTGCTCGTCGTCGCACTCCCCGTCCTTCAGGGGGTCGTACCACAGCGGGGTCCCCTCCCCGGTGGGCCCCATGCGCAGCCAGGTCAGGATGCGCGAGACCGGGGGGTCGCCGGGGTCGCCCGGCGGGGTGGTGGGGTCCGGGGGCGCCGCCGGGTCCGTGGCCGTGCCGGAGCCCGGAGGCGCCGGGGCGGACGGGGCCGACGGGGCCGGGTCGGGGCCGGGCGGGCCGCCGCAGGCCGGCACGGCCAGGGCCGCGGCGGCCAGGACGAGGACGCAGAGCCGCTTCCGGGAACTCCGTTGCATGGTGCACCGCCCAGGTGGTCCGAGGTGGCGGATCGTCTCCCGAGGTCGGCGAACCGCCCGCAATGGCCTCAGCGTACGGCGGACCCCGGCCGCCAACACCGCTGTGACCAGCGGTGACGTCACTGTGACGGCCGTCCGGGGCGGGGTGCGGAGGCCGGGCCGGCCGGGGCCCGGTGCCACGACGAAGGCTCCGGACCCCGCGGGGTCCGGAGCCTTCGTCCGGGTGGAGCCTCCTGTCGGAATCGAACCGACGACCTTTTCATTACGAGTGAAACGCTCTACCGACTGAGCTAAGGAGGCGTGCACGCGGCCGTCCGGGACGGCCTCAGTGCAGATGAAACTGTAGCAGAGAGCCCGGGGGCCACCCCAATCGGGGCGGTGTGCGGGCGTTCCCCGGGAGTTCACCGGCTCTTCGGCTGCCCCGCCTTACCGGCCCGGGGGAGCGGACCGCAGCATGGACGGACACGACGACGGGGCGGGCCGCTGCGGTCCGCCCGGAACAGGAGCAGCCCCGTGCCCATCCCGGACAGCGCCATCGCGCCGGACCTCGAGCTGGCCTTCCTCGACATGTCCGGGACCGTGTTCCACGACAACGGCATCATGGAGCGGGCGTTCGAGCGCACCGTGACCGGCCTCGGCGTCGACCCGGGGACCGAGCGCTTCCGGGGGATGCTCCACCACGTCCGGGACACGCTGGGGCAGTCCAAGACGGGGGTGCTCGAGCAGCTGTTCGCGTCCGACCCCGAGCGGGCGCGGCGCGCCGTCCGGGACTTCGAGCAGCACCTCGACGAGCTGCTGGCCACCGAGGGGGTCACCCCGGTGGAGGGCGCGGAGCAGGCCGTCCTGGCGCTGCGCGAGGCCGGTCTGCGGGTGTGCCTGGCCACCGGCTACAACCGGCACAGCCTCAACACCCTCCTGGAGCAGCTCGGCTGGACGGGCCTGGCCGACCTCAGCCTGTGCCCCTCGGACGCCGGGCGCGGGCGGCCCTGGCCGGACATGGTGCTCACCGCCGTGCTGGCGCTGGACCTCGGCGACGTCCGCCGCGTCATGGTCGTGGGGGACACCGCGGCGGACGTGCAGGCCGGTCTGCGGGCCGGCTCCGCCGCGGTGGTCGGCGTCCGCACGGGGGCGCACGACGCCGCCGCCCTGCGCGCGGCCGGCGCCCACGTGGTGGTCGACTCGGTGCGGGACCTCCCCGGCCTGGTCCGGGCTCAGGAGCAGGTCGTCCCCGGCGGGGGGAGCTCCCCCTCGAGCAGGTAGGAGTCCACGGCCTCCTGCACGCAGCGGTTGCCGGACGTGTAGGCGGTGTGGCCGTAGCTGTCGTAGGTCAGCAGCCGGGCGTCGTCGAGCTGCGCCACGAGGGCCTCGGACCAGGCGTAGGGGGTCGCGGGGTCGTGCGTGGTGCCCACCACCAGGAGGGGCCCGGCGCCCTCGGCGTCAAGCGGCTCGTCGAGGCCCGCCGGCTCGGCGGGCCACCCCTGGCACGCGGCGTCGCCGTAGCCCAGGTACGGGCCGAAGGTCGGGGCGACCCGCTCCAGCTCCTCCTGGTGCCGGGCCATCTGCTCCTCCGTGACCGTGCCCCCGGGGCGGTCGAGGCAGTTGACGGCGGTGAACGCCACGGTGGTGTTGCTCGTGTACCGTCCCTCGGCGTCGCGCCCGTGCGTGAGGTCCGACTGGGCGAGCAGGGCGGAGAAGTCGCCCTCGAAGGCGGCGCCGAGGGACTCGTTGAGGCTCTCGTAGGTGGTGGTCGCGTAGAGGGGCCCGAGGATGCCCTCCACCACGTTGGTGGCGGTCACCCGGCGGCCGTCCGCGGCGGTCACGGTCCCCTCCTCGACGGAGGCGATCAGCTCCTGGATCCGGTTCATCGCCTCGTCCACGGAGACGTCGGCCACCACGCAGTCCGGGTTCTCGAACTGGCACTGCTGCACCCAGTGGCGCAGGTTCGCCTCGAAGCCCTCGGCCTGGTCCGTGGTGGCCTCCATGTCGCTGAGGCCGGGATCCACCCCGCCGTCGAGCACGAAGCGCCCGGTCCGGTCGGGGAAGAGCTCGGCGTACACGGCGCCGAGGTACGTGCCGTAGGAGAAGCCCAGGTAGGTCGTCCGCTCGTCGCCCAGGACGGCCCGGAGCACGTCCATGTCCCGGGCGGCGCTCACCGTGTCCATCTCGGCCACGAGCTCCCCCGAGTCCTGCACGCACGCGGCGCCCAGCCGCTCGTACTCCTCGCGGATCTCCGCGGCCGGCCGGGAACCGGGGTCGGCCATCGGCTCCGCGCGCCACGCGTCCAGCTCCGCGTCCGAGAGGCACTCGATCCCCTCCGAACGGCTCACGCCGCGGGGGTCGAAGCCGACCACGTCGTAGGCCTCGCGCACGTCGCCCGAGACCGTGTACTGCGCGTAGAGCATCGCGTCCACCCCGGAGGCGCCGGGCCCGCCGGGGTTGAGGAGCAGGCTGCCGCGGGCGTCCCCGCGGGCGGGCAGGCGCGACATCACCACGGTGGTCGTCTCCCCGGCCGGGTCGGCGTAGTCGAGGGGCACCTCGACGTCGGCGCACTGCAGGTCGTCCTGCGCGCCGTTCGTCGGCACCTCGAACGCGCAGTCCTCCCAGACCACGGTCTGGGTGTAGTAGCGCTCCAGGTCCGCGGGGGTGCCCTCGACGACGGCGCCGGTGGCGCCCCCGGACGTCGGCTCGCCCGTGGCGCCGGCCCCGAGGGAGGAGCATCCGCTCAGGAGCAGGCCGGCCGCGGTCAGCGCGGCCGTGGCGGGCAGGAGGGCGCGGCGCGAGGGGGCGGCACGGCGGGTCATGGGGCTCCTCGAGGGGTGGGGGGGGGAGGCAGGAGGGGGTCAGAGCAGGGAGACGGCCATGGCCTCGAAGGCCAGCTGCGCGCTGACGTTGGTGCGGATCCGGTCCCGGGTCCGGCTGATCACGTCGATGCGCTGCAGCGTCCGCTCGGGGGTCGTGTTGGAGGCGTGGTCCTGCAGCTGCTGGGCCAGGTGCTCGTTGACGAGGGCCGAGCCGGTGCGCAGCTGGAGGGTCAGGACGTCGCGGTAGAAGGTGGTCAGGTCGATGAGGAAGCGGTCCAGGGTGTCCGTCTGGATCCGCCGGGAACGGCGCTTCTGGTCGGCCTCGAGCCGGTTGAGGGCGCCGCGGATGGCCGGCGGCACCCGCCCGGACTCCGGGGCGCCCAGGGCCACGAGCAGCTGCTTGCGCTCCTCCTCGTTGCGGGACTCGGCGTCCGCCTGGGACTCCTCCACGGCGATCTTGTGCAGCCGGTCCGCCGCCCGCACCGCGTCCGGCACCCCGGAGAGCTTCAGCGGCACGGAGACGACCTCCTGGCGCCGGGTGCGGGCGTCGTCGTAGAGCGCCAGCCGCTTGGCGATCCCCACGTGGGACTGCGCCAGCCGGGCGCTCTCCTGCGCGCGCTCGCGGGACACCCCGTGCCGGCGGATCAGCAGCTCGGCGACGTCCTCCACGGCGGGCACCTTCAGGGTGGCCGGCCGGCAGCGGGAGCGGATCGTCACGAGCACGTCCATGGGGCTCGGCGCGCACAGCAGCCAGACCGTGCTGGGCGGCGGCTCCTCGACGGCCTTGAGCATCACGTTCGAGGTGCGCTCCACCATCCGGTCGGCGTCCTCGACCACCATGACCCGCCACCGGCCCACGGAGGGCCGGTCCTGGGCGCGGACCACGAGCTCCCGGGCTTCGTCGATGGTGATCTGCGGGCTCTCGGTGACGAAGTGGGTGAGATCGGCGTGGGATCCGGCCAGGACCGTGCGGCACGCGTGGCACTGCCCGCACCCGCGCTCGGCGGGATCCTCCTGCTCGCAGAGCAGGGCCGCCGCGAACGCGAGGGCCGCGTTGGAGCGCCCCGAACCGGGCGGGCCGGTGAACAGCCAGGCGTGGTGGGGCCGGTCCTCCTGCGCGGCGCGCCGCAGCTGCGCCACCACGGCGTCCTGGCCCAGCAGCTGGTCCCACACGCTCACGCGCCCACCTCCGCCGCCCGCGCGGACCGGGGCAGGTGCGCCAGGCGGGCGCGCACGGCGTCGGCGATCTCCCCGGCCGGGCGGGTCGCGTCGAGCACCAGGTAGCGCTCCGGCGCCCGCCCGGCGAGCTCCAGGAACGCCTCCCGGTTCGCGTCGTGGAAGGCGTCGGGCTCGGTCTCCAGCCGGTCGCCCGGGGTGCCGTCGCGCGCCTCCCGGCGGGCCCGCCCCGTTCCGGCCGGGACGTCGAGCAGCACGGTCAGGTCCGGCACGAGCCCCGCCGCGGCCCACGCGTTGAGCTCCGCGACACGGTCCACGCCCAGGCCGCGCCCGGCCCCCTGGTAGGCGGCCGAGGAGTCCGCGAACCGGTCGCAGACGACGGTCCGCCCGGCGGCGAGCGCGGGGCGGATGAGCTGGGCGACGTGCGCGGCCCGGGCCGCGGCGAACAGCAGGGCCTCGGTGCGGGCGTCCAGGGGCCCGTGCGCGGGGTCCAGGACGAGGCCCCGCAGCGTCTCGCCCAGCGGGGTCCCCCCGGGCTCCCTCGTGCGCACGGTGTCGTGCCCCTCGGCCCGCAGGGCCTCCACCAGCCGGGCGACCTGCGTGGACTTCCCGGCGCCGTCCCCGCCCTCGAACACGACGAAGAGCCCGCGAGCGGACGGCACGGGGGCGGCGCCCGGGTCGGGGACGGGCGGAGGGGCGGAGGGCGGTCGGACGGTCACGGACCCAGCCTATCGACCCGCGCGGACAGTGCCGCCGTCCGCGCGCGGGATGGGGACGCCGCGGCCCGCTAGCCTGGGGGCATGACTGCGCGCCCCGAGATCCCGCCCGCCCACGGCCCCGCCGGCCTCCGCCCGGACACCGTGCTGGTCGCGGGCGGCCGGCCCGCACCGGAGCACGACGCGCCGGTCGGCCCGTCCATCGTCCTGACCTCCACCTACCGGGGCTCCGGCGGCCTCGACGCCGAGGACCGCACCTACGGGCGCTACACCAACCCCACGTGGGAGGACCTCGAGGGCGTGCTGGCCCGGCTCGAGAAGGCGCAGCTGCCCGGGCTGCTCTACTCGTCGGGCCTGGCCGCGGTGGCCTCGGTGCTCGCGCTCGTGCCCGCCGGCGGGCACCTGGTGCTGCCCCGGCACAGCTACCAGGGCTCCCTGGCCCTGGCCAAGGACCTCGAGGCGCGCGGGATGCTCACCCTCGCCACCGTGGACGTCGCGGACACCGAGGAGGTCGTGGCCGCCCTCGACACCGCCGACCTGCTCTGGCTCGAGAGCCCCACCAACCCCATGCTGGAGGTCGCCGACCTCCCGGCGCTGCTCGCGGCGGCCCGGGCGCGCGGCGTGCTCACGTGCGTGGACAACACCTTCGCCACCCCGCTCCTGCAGCGCCCGCTCGTCCACGGCGCCAACATCGTGGTGCACTCCGTGACCAAGTACCTGGCCGGGCACTCCGACGTCGTCCTGGGGGCGGCCGTCACCTCGGACCCCGCCCTGCGGGCCCGGCTGCAGGGGCACCGCTCCCTGCACGGGGCCATCCCCGGTCCGTTCGAGGCCTGGCTGGCCCTGCGGGGGATGCGGACCCTGGCGCTGCGGGTCGAGCGCTCCGCGGCCTCCGCCGGTGAGCTCGCCCGCCGCCTCCGGCAGCACCCGGCCGTGCTCGAGGTCCGCTACCCGGGCCTGCCCGGGGACCCCGGCCACGAGCGGGCCGCCGCGCAGATGGACGGCTTCGGCTCGATCGTGGCGATCGTCCCTGCCGGGGACGTCGCCGCCGTGGAGGCGGCCGTGGACGCGCTGCGCGTGTGGACCCCCGCGACCTCCCTGGGCGGGGTGGAGTCGCTGATCGAGCGGCGGCGGCGCCACCACGAGGAGCCGCACAGCGTCCCGGAGACGCTGCTGCGCCTGTCGGTGGGCATCGAGGACGTCGAGGACCTCTGGGAGGACCTGGACCGCGCCCTGTCCGGGATCGACCGGTAGGGTGGGCGTCGTGGACATTCCCTGGGTCTTCCTGCTCGTGCGCCTCATCGACATCGCCCTGGCGCTGGTGGTCGCCGGCCTGGCCGTGTGGGCCTTCGTGGACTGCCTGACCAAGGCGCCGGTGCAGTTCCAGCGCGCCTTCAAGCGCACCAAGGGCTTCTGGCTCGCGCTCACGGGCGGCTCCCTCGCCTTCACGGTCCTCACGCTGCTGCTCCTGCGGCCCAGCCTGTTCGTGCTGCTCATCGCGGGCACCGCCGTGGGCGTCTACCTCGCCGACGTCCGCCCGGCCGTGGGCCTGGAGTCCAAGGGCCCCAACAACTGGTGACCGCCCGTCCCTGAGCGCGCGACACGGGGCGCGGCGGGCGCACCCGCTTGTCCCGGGCCGCCGCCCGGATGGAAGAATGGCGCCATGGCTACCGAATCAGCACCGCACAAGCTCGTCCTGCTCCGGCACGGACAGTCCGACTGGAACGAGAAGAACCTGTTCACCGGGTGGGTGGACGTGGACCTGACCGACAAGGGGCGGGAGGAAGCCGTCCGCGGCGGTGAGCTGCTCGTCGAGAAGGGGATCGCCCCGGACGTCCTGCACACCTCGCTGCTGCGCCGGGCGATCACCACCGCCCACCTGGCGCTGGACCGGGCCGACCGGCACTGGATCCCCGTGAAGCGGTCGTGGCGGCTCAACGAGCGCCACTACGGTGCGCTGCAGGGCAAGGACAAGACCCAGGTCCGCGAGGAGTACGGCGACGAGCAGTTCATGACGTGGCGCCGCTCCTTCGACGTCCCGCCGCCCGAGCTCGACGACTCCGACCGGTACTCCCAGGCCGGCGACCCCCGGTACGCCGACGTCGAGAACGCCCCCCGCACCGAGTGCCTCAAGGACGTCCTCGACCGCTTCATGCCCTACTGGGAGCAGGAGATCGTGCCGGACCTGCGGGCCGGGCACACCGTGATCGTCGCCGCGCACGGCAACTCCCTGCGCGCGCTCGTGAAGCACCTCGACGGCATCTCCGACGAGGACATCGCGGCCCTGAACATCCCCACGGGCATCCCGCTCTACTACGAGCTCGACGAGGACCTGCGCCCACTCGTGCCCGGCGGCGAGTACCTCGACCCCGAGGCCGCCGCGAGCTCGATCCAGGCGGTCGCCAACCAGGGCAAGAAGTAGCCCGGACCGGCGGCAAACCAGAGGGGCCGGACCCACCGCGGTGGGTCCGGCCCCTCTGCTCGTGCCCGGACGCGGCTCGGCGCGCGCCCGGGCGGGGCGTCACTCGCCGCCGTCGCGGCCCACGTGGCCGTGGCCGGTCGGGCGGTCGGAGCTCGCCGGGACCCAGTCCCCGGTCACGAGGTAGGAGACCTTGCGGGTCACGGAGACCCCGTGGTCCCCGATGCGCTCCAGGTACCGGGAGCACAGGGTGACGTCCACGGCGGTGGGCACCGAGCAGTCCCAGCTCGGCGCGGCGAGGGCGTCGAAGACGGACTGGTGGAGCTTGTTCACCTCGCCCTTGAGCGAGTAGATGTCGTCGGCCAGGGACAGGTCGCGCGTCTGGAGCACCTGGATCACCCGGTCCACGATCTGCAGGTCGAGGTCGAACATCCGGGTGAACGTGTCCACGAGCGGCTCCGGGATGACCGGCTCCGGGTAGCGCAGGCGCACGGCCTGGGCCAGGTGCCGGGCGAGATCGCCCGCCCGCTCCAGGGACGCGCTCATCCGCAGCGCGCCCACGATCATCCGCAGGTCCGAGGCCACGGGGCTCTGCAGCGCCAGGATGTCGATCGAGCGCTCGTCGAGGTCGTTCTGCAGGAAGTCGATCCGGGCGTCGTTGGAGATGATCTCCTCGGCCAGCTGGATGTCCGCGTCGAGCAGCGCGTCCTTGGCGCTGGCGAGGGCCTCGCGCACCAGCGTCGCGATCTGGATGAGCTCCTCACCGACCTGGTGGAGTTCTGCCTGGAAAACCTTGCGCACTGATGCGTCCTTTCGAGATGCGGCGACGTCCGCTGCCGCCGCGGCCGGGGCACGGCGCGGAGCGGGACGGATGACGTGGGGGCCGGGTGCGAGCACACCCGCCGCCACCGTCACAGCCAGGAGTGAACTTTTGCTCATCTTAGGATGAACGTTCGTTGAACCTGTAGCTCGTGACGTCCGGTGCGGGGTCCCCGCGCCGCCGAGTGCCTAAGCTGGATCCGTGACTCCCACCGCCATCGCCGTCGCCGCGGGTCTGCTCGGCTTCGCCCTCGGGGTGAGCGGGCTGATCGCCCTGCGGGTGAGCAGCCGCAGCCGCCGCGCCCGCGCCGACGTCCAGGAGCCCACGCTGCCGGACGGCACCGCCGACGTGCTCGCGGTCATCGGCCGCGCCTACGTGGTCGTGGACGGAGTCGACGGCGTGGTGCGCGCCTCCCCGGCCGCCTACGCCTTCGGCCTGGTCCGCGGGCACACCGTGGTGCACGAGCAGATGCTCGAGATGATCCGCCGGGCCCGCCGCAGCGGCGTGATCGAGGAGCGGCGCGTCGAGCTGACCCGCGGGCCGTTCCAGACGGGGTCGGTGGTCCTCGACGTCCGGGTGGCCCCCATCGCCGAGGAGTACATCCTGCTGCTCGCCGACGACCAGACGGAGATCGTCCGGGCGCAGTCCATCCGCAACGACTTCGTCGCGAACGTCTCGCACGAGCTCAAGACGCCCGTGGGGGCGATCGGGCTGCTGGCCGAGGCGATCGAGGACGCCGCCGAGGACGAGGAGGCCGTGCGCCGCTTCGCCCAGCGCCTGCACAAGGAGTCCGCCCGGCTGACCGCCCTGGTCCAGGACATCATCGAGCTCTCCCGCCTGCAGGGCGCCGACGTGGTCACCGAGGGGCGGCCCGTGGACCTCAACCAGGTGATCGCCGACGCCGTGGACCGCAACCGGTTCCCCGCCGAGAACAAGGGCATCGACATCGCGGTGGGCGGGCGCGTCACCCGGCCCGTGTTCGGGGACCCCGACCTGCTCGTCACGGCGCTGCGCAACCTCATCGACAACGCCGTGCACTACTCCCCGGAGGGCACCCGGGTGGGCGTCGGCGTCCGGGAGCGGGACGGGATGGCTCAGATCTCGGTGACCGACCAGGGGCCGGGCATCCCGGAGGAGGAGCAGGACCGGATCTTCGAGCGCTTCTACCGCGTGGACGCCGCCCGCTCGCGCCGGACCGGCGGCACCGGGCTGGGCCTGAGCATCGTCAAGCACGTCATGTCCCAGCACGGCGGGGAGGCCACCCTGTGGTCCCAGCCCGGCCGCGGGTCCACGTTCACCCTCAGCATCCCCCAGATCGAGGGCGCCGACGAGCCCGGGGAGGCCGCACCGCCGGCCCCCGGCGCGGCCGCCCGCCCGGTGCCGGAACCGGCACCGTCCCGCCCAGTGGCATCGACCCCACGGCCCGCCGCCCCCGCGGCGCGCGCCGGGAGCACGGAGGACCGACAGTGACCCGCATCCTGATCGTCGAGGACGAGGAGTCCCTCAGCGACCCGCTCTCCTACCTGCTCGGGAAGGAGGGGTTCGAGGTGGAGGTCGTCGACAACGGCGTGGACGCCGTGGCGGAGTTCGACCGCTCCGGGGCCGACCTGGTGCTGCTGGACCTCATGCTCCCGGGGCTGTCCGGCACCGAGGTGTGCCGGCAGGTGCGGCAGCGCTCCTCCGTGCCGATCATCATGCTCACCGCCAAGGACGCGGAGATCGACAAGGTCGTGGGGCTCGAGCTCGGGGCCGACGACTACGTCACGAAGCCGTACTCGTCGCGCGAGCTCGTGGCTCGGATCCGTGCCGTGCTGCGCCGGCAGGGCGAGCCCGAGGAGCTCGTCTCGGCGACCGTGCAGGCCGGGCCCGTGCGGATGGACGTCGAACGGCACGTGGTCAGCGTGCACGGCGAGAAGGTGGCCATGCCGCTCAAGGAGTTCGAGCTGCTCGAGATGCTGCTGCGCAACGCCGGGCGGGTGCTGACCCGCGGGCAGCTCATCGACCGGGTCTGGGGCTCGGACTACGTGGGGGACACCAAGACCCTCGACGTCCACGTCAAGCGGCTGCGCTCGAAGATCGAGCCCGACCCCTCCGCCCCGCGGCACCTCGTGACGGTGCGGGGCCTGGGGTACAAGTTCGAGGGCTGAGCCCGCGGCCCGCGCACGGGAAGGGCCCGGAACCCCGAGGGGTTCCGGGCCCTGTCGTCCGAGCGCCCGCCCCGGCGGGAGGCGTCAGTGACCGCCCTCCTCGCCCACCATCTCGCGGTGCGGCACGGGCGTGTTGGAGGGGTTGGCGGGGGTGCTGGGCGCACCGCCGGGCACGAACTCGGCGTAGCGCGGGAAGGTGTGGTCGAGCACCGGGACCTGCTCGACCAGGGACTCGCCGTCGGCGGTGAACACCGTCTCGACCATGAGGCCGGGGGCGGCGCCGGCGCGGTCCACGACGACCGGGTCCGCCTCCTCCAGGTCCACGGTGCCGTTGGCCGGGATCCGCACCTCGGCGGTCGCGCCGTCGACGTCCATCGACAGGGTGACGTCCTCGTCGCCGTCGTTGTCCAGCGTGCCCAGCACGCGTCCCTCGGCGTCGGCGGCGGTGGCCACGATCAGCATGTTGGTCAGCTTGACGTCCCCCACCTGCTCCACGATGCCGTCCGCGGGGGAGTAGGCCATGGTCGTGGCCGGAGGGTTGATGTAGGCGCATCCGGCGGTGGACAGCAGGGCGGCCGCGGCGGCGGCACTGAGGCCTGCGCGCTGCAGCAACTTGGGGGCGGCGATCTTCACGGCGCGTACTCCTCGGGAGCTCAGGACGATGACCCGGCCAGCTTATCCGTTTGCCGACGGAACGTCCGCATCGCCGGTCCTCCCGGGCCCGTCCGGGCCGGATCGGCGAATCCTACACCGTGTTAGAATGGACGTTCTGAAAGGGGTATTTCCATATGGTTTTTGAGGTTGGCGAGACGGTTGTCTACCCGCACCACGGCGCGGCGACCATCGAGGAGATCAAGACCCGCACTGTCAAGGGCGAAGAGAAGATGTATCTCAAGCTCAAGGTGACCCAGGGGGATCTGGTGATCGAGGTACCCGCGGAGAACGTCGACCTGGTGGGCGTGCGCGACGTCGTCGACGAGGACGGGCTCAAGAAGGTCATCTCGGTCCTGCAGGCGAAGGACACCGAGGAGGCCAGCAACTGGTCCCGGCGCTACAAGGCCAACCTCGAGAAGCTCGCCTCCGGCGACGTGCTCAAGGTCGCCGAGGTCGTGCGCGACCTCTGGCGCCGTGACCGCGACCGCGGGCTCTCGGCGGGGGAGAAGCGGATGCTGACGAAGGCACGCCAGATCCTCACCTCCGAGCTCGCGCTCGCCAAGAAGATCGACGAGGAAGAGGCCGAGAAGCGCCTCGACGACATCCTGGCGTCCTGAACCGGACCGTGAGCGGCAGCACCGAGCGGCCGACATCGGCGGACCCGGCCTCCTCGGAGGCCGGGTTCGCCGTCGTCGTCGTGGCGGCGGGCTCCGGAACCCGGCTCGGGCACGGCATGCCCAAGGCCCTCGTACCGCTCCACGGCCGGCCCCTCCTGGAGCACGCGCTCCGGGGGATCCGGGAGTCCGGGCTGCAGGGCCCCGTCCTGGTGACCGTGCCGTCCGGCGACGTCGAGCTGTCCGCGATCGCCCGGGAGCACGGCGCACGGCCCGTTCCGGGCGGCGCGTCCCGGGCGGAGTCCGTGCGAGCGGCCCTGGCCGAGCTCCGGCGCACCGATCCCGGCTGCACCGCGGTGCTCGTCCACGACGCCGCGCGGTGCCTCACCCCGCCGCAGGTGTTCCGCGCCGTGGTGGACCGGCTGCGCGCTGGGGAGCGCGCCGTGGTCCCCGTGCTCCCCGTCGCGGACACGATGCGCCGGATCGACCGCGCCGGCCGGTCGCTCGGCACCGTGGACCGCACGGAGCTGCGCGCGGTGCAGACCCCGCAGGGCTTCGACCTCGCCCTGCTCCGGGCGGTGAACCTCGCCGCCGTCGAGGCCGGCACGGACCCGGATTCCGTCACGGACGACGCCTCCCTCGTGGAGGCGCACGCGCCGGGAGCCGCCGTGCTCACCGTGCCCGGCCACGAGCACGCCTTCAAGATCACCCGTCCGCTCGACCTGGTGCTGGCCGAGGCCGTCCTGCGCGGACGTGCGCCCGGCACGGCCGGCACGGTGCCCGTCACCGCTGTCACCGCCGCGGCCGGCCCCTCCCATCCCGGCCGTTCCTGGCCCGACCGTTCCGAGCCCGAGGAGCACTGAGCCCGTGATCCTGCCCCGCACCGGCATCGCCGTGGACGTCCACGCCTTCGGTCCCGAGGGCACGCCCCTGTGGGTCGCCGGCCTCGAGTGGCCGGGGGAGCGGGGCCTCGCCGGGCACTCGGACGGGGACGTCGTGGCCCACGCCGCGGCGGACGCCCTGTTCTCGGCCTCGGGCACGGGTGACCTGGGCGCCAACTTCGGCGTGGACCGTCCCGAGATGCAGGGTGCCTCGGGGGCGCGGATCCTCGCCGAGGCGGCCCGGATCGTGCGGGCGGCCGGCTTCGAGATCGGCAACGTGGCCGTGCAGCTGATCGGGAACCGGCCGCGGTTCGCGCCGCGGCGCGCCGAGGCCGAGGCCGTGCTCAGCGCCGCGGCCGGCGCGCCCGTCACCGTCAGCGCCACGACCTCCGACCGCCTCGGGCTCACGGGCCGCGGCGAGGGCCTCGCGGCCGTGGCCACCGCGCTGGTCGCGCCCGCGGACGCGCGCCGGGCCTGACCGGGGCGCCACCGCCCGCCCCTATGATGGGGCGTGTGACTCTGCGCTTCTACGACACCGCCACCGCGACCGTGCGGGACTTCGCGCCCGCCCACCCCGGCGAGGCCCGTCTGTACTACTGCGGCGCCACCGTCCAGGGCATGCCGCACATCGGTCACGTCCGCTCGGCCCTGGTCTTCGACCAGCTCGCCCGGTGGCTCGCCCACCGCGGCTACCGGGTCACCGCCGTGCGCAACGTCACCGACATCGACGACAAGATCCTCGCGAACTCGGCCGCGTCCTTCGCCCCCGACTACGCCGGCGATCACCCCCGCGAGCCGTGGTGGGCCCTCGCCTACCGGTTCGAGCAGGCGTTCAACGCCGCCTACGACGCCATCGGCGTCGGCCGGCCCACCTACGAGCCGCGCGCCACCGGCCACGTGCCCGAGATGCACGCCCTGATCCGCACCCTCGTGGACGCCGGGCACGCCTACCCGGCGCCTGACGGCTCCGGGGACGTCTACTTCGACGTCCGCTCGTGGGAGCGCTACGGCGAGCTCACCCACCAGTCGGTCGACGACATGCAGGACGCCCCCGACGCCGACCCCCGCGGCAAGCGGGACCCCCGCGACTTCGCGCTGTGGAAGGGGCACAAGGCGGGGGAGCCCGAGACCGCCCGCTGGGACTCGCCCTGGGGCGCCGGCCGGCCCGGGTGGCACCTCGAGTGCTCGGCCATGGCCGCGAAGTACCTCGGCGAGCACTTCGACATCCACGGCGGCGGACTGGACCTGCGCTTCCCCCACCACGAGAACGAGCTGGCCCAGTCGGCGGCGGCCGGGCAGCGGTTCGCGACGCTCTGGCTGCACAACGGGCTGGTCACCTACGCGGGCGAGAAGATGTCCAAGTCGATCGGCAACACCGTCTCCCCGGCGGAGATGCTCGCCCAGGCCCGGCCGCTGGCCGTGCGCTACTACCTCGGCCAGGCCCACTACCGCTCCGTGCTGGACTACCGGCCCACCTCCCTCGCCGAGGCCACGGCCGCGGTCGAGCGGGTGGAGGCCTTCCTGCGCGCGGCCCGGGGCGGCGGGCCCGACCTCACCGGCGCCCCGGCCGACGTGCCGGACGCCTTCGGGGCCGCCATGGACGACGACCTCAACGTCCCCCAGGCCCTCGCGGTCCTGCACGAGACCGTCCGGGCCGGCAACTCCGCGCTCGCCGAGGGCGGGGACGCCGCCCCGCACGCCCGCGCCGTGCGCGCCATGACGGACGTGCTCGGGCTCACCGATCTCATGGACCTGGGGGACGCCGCGGGCAACGCCGCCGAGCACGCGGCCCTCGACGCCCTGGTGCGCTCGCTGCTGGCCCAGCGGGACCGGGCCCGCGCCGCCAAGGACTGGGCCCGGGCCGACGCCATCCGGGACGAGCTCGCCGCGGCCGGCGTCGCGGTGCGCGACGCCGCCGGCGGATCCACCTGGTCCGTGGCCTGACCGGGCCGCACCACACCGACCGAACAGAGGAACCCATGCCAACCCCCAAGCAGCGTCCCGGCGCGATCCGCAAGAACAAGAAGGGCCCGCTCGTCGGCACCGGCGGCCACGGCCGCAAGGCCCTCGAGGGCCGGGGTCCCACCCCCAAGGCCGAGGACCGCCCGTACCACAAGGCGCACAAGATGAAGAAGGCCGCCGAGCGCCGCCAGAGCTCGGGCGGCCGCGGCCCGGCGCGCTCCCGCGGCAAGGTCCAGGAGGACCTGGTCACCGGGCGGAACTCGGTGCTCGAGGCGCTGCGCGCCGACATCCCGGCCAAGGCCCTCCACGCGGCGAGCAAGATCGACGTGGACGACCGCGTCCGGGAGATCCTGCAGCTCTGCGCCGAGCGCGGGATCACGATCCTCGAGGCCTCCAAGGGCGAGCTCGACCGGCTCACCAGCGACGCCGTGCACCAGGGCGTGGCCCTGCAGGTGCCGGCCTACGAGTACCAGGACGCCGTGGAGACCGCCCGCAAGCTCATGACGCAGTGGGAGAAGCGGCACATCCGCCGGCCCCCGCTCGTGGTGGCCCTCGACGGGATCACCGACCCCCGCAACCTCGGCGCCATCATCCGCAGCGTCTCCGCGTTCTCCGGCAACGCCGTGATCGTCCCCGAGCGCCGCTCCGTGGGCGTCACGGCCTCCGCCTGGAAGACCAGCGCCGGTGCCGCGGCCCGGGTGCCCGTCGCCAAGGCCGCCAACCTCAACCGCACGCTCGAGGAGCTCAAGGCCATGGGCTACTTCGTGGTCGGCCTGGACGGCGGCGGCGACGTCGAGCTGCCCGGCCTCGAGCTGGCCACCGAGCCGCTCGTCGTCGTGGTCGGGGCGGAGGGCAAGGGCCTGTCCCGGCTGGTCACGGAGAACTGCGACCAGGTCGTCTCCATCCCCATCGACTCCACCATGGAGTCGCTCAACGCCTCGATGGCGGTGGGCATCACCCTGTACGAGGTGTCGCGACGTCGTGCTGGTTCCTGAGCCCCGGCGGCAGGACACCGGTCGGCCGTACGTCTCCCACCCCTACCCCCTCGGGGTGCACCCCTCCCACGAGCGCGACGGCAGCGCCAACGTGGCCGTCTACGCCCCCGGGATCCCCGACGTCGACATCGTCTACCGGCTGCCCGGCGGGCGCTGGCAGCGGCGCCGGCTCACCGGCCGCACGGGCGGGGTGCACCACGGCACCGTCCCGCCGGCCGATCAGCAGCGGCTCTCGGAGACGGGCTTCGACTACCTGCGGCACCGGGACGAGGCCCCGGCCCTGCCCGCCGGCACGGAGTACGGCTTCGTCCCCGCCGACTCGGCGGTCGCCTCCCGGCACCGTGCCCCGGACCCGGCCGCCCAGCAGATCCTGCTCGACCCCTACGGCAAGGGGCTGCGCCGGGTCGCCCCGCCGCCGGGGGTCGAGGACCCCGGTCCCGACGCCTACGGGGGGCGCTACGTCTCCGTGGTCGTCCAGCAGGACTTCGACTGGGACGAGGACCGCCGCCCCGCCACCCCCTGGCGGGACACGGTCGTCTACGAGGCGCACGTCAAGGGTCTGACCGCTCTGCACCCGGACGTCCCGGAGCACCTCCGGGGCACCTACGCCGGCCTCGCGCACCCCGCGATGACCGAGTACCTCACGTCCCTGGGCGTCACGGCCGTCGAGCTGCTGCCCGTGCACGCCCATCTGGACGAACCCCACCTCACGGCCCTCGGGCTGAGCAACTACTGGGGCTACAACACGCTGGGCTTCTTCGCCCCGCACGCCGGCTACGCCACCGAGGCCGCCCGGGCCCGCGGCCCCCAGGGCGTGCTGGACGAGTTCAAGGCCATGGTCCGGGACCTGCACCGTGCGGGGCTCGAGGTCTACCTCGACGTCGTCTACAACCACACCGCGGAGGCCGGTCAGGAGGAGCCCGCCTACTGCTGGCGCGGACTCGGCGACGAGGCCTACTACCGCCACGGCGAGGACGGCCGCTACGTGGACGTCACCGGGTGCGGCAACTCGGTGAACTTCGGCAACCCGCGGGTGGTGCACATGGCACTGGACTCCCTGCGCTACTGGGTGGAGCGCTGCCACGTGGACGGCTTCCGCTTCGACCTCGCCCCCGAGCTGGCCCGGGACGAGCGCCACCGCTTCACCCGCAACCACCCCTTCCTCGTGGCCGTCGGCGCGGACCCCGCCCTGTTCGGCACGAAGCTCATCGCCGAGCCCTGGGACGTGGGCATGGGCGGCTGGCAGACCGGTCACTTCCCCGAGGGGTGGGCGGACTGGAACGACCGGTTCCGGGACACCGTCCGGGACTTCTGGCTCACCGGGCCGCGCAGCATGAGCCTGGGCGGGGACGGGGGCAACGCCGCGCGGCTGGCCGGGGCCCTCGCCGGCTCCGCGGACATGTTCGCCGCGTCCGGGCGCAGCGCCCTGGCGTCCGTGAACTTCGTGACCGCCCACGACGGCTTCACCCTGGCAGACCTGGTCTCCTACGACAACAAGCACAACCAGGACAACCTGGAGAAGAACCGGGACGGGACCAACGACAACCACTCGTGGAACCACGGCGTGGAGGGCCCGGCACGCGACGTGCGGGTCCGGGCCGACCGGGCCCAGACCATGCGCAACGTCATGGCCACCCTGCTCTTCTCGCAGGGCGTGCCGATGATCACCGCGGGGGACGAGTTCGGCCGCACGCAGCGCGGCAACAACAACGCCTACTGCCAGGACAACGAGCTGTCCTGGGTGGACTGGCGGCTCACCCCGGCGGACCGCGCCATGCTCGCGGCGACCCGCGCCCTGGTGGGCGTGCGCGGGGAGTTCCTGGCGGGGCAGCCGTCCCACTTCCCGACCCGTCCCGACGAGGTCATGATGCACTGGTTCGGCCCGGACGGCTCGGCCATGACCGCCACCGGCTGGCAGACCCCCGGGGCCCGGACCATCCAGGTGCTGATCGGCTCCCGGGGCGGCCGGGTCGCCGGGCTCATGGTGGTCAACGGCGCGAGCGCCGACATGGCGATCACCTTCCCGGACCTCGCGGACCTCGTGCACCCGGAGGAGGACGGGCACCCCCTCGGGAAGGCCGACGGCACCTACTCCCTGGTGCACAGCACGGCCTCCGTGCTGCACGGCCGCTACGGCACGCGCTACCGGGCGGGCCAGGCGCAGGGCGTGCCCGCCGGCTCGGTGACCCTCTTCCGCGTCCTCTGAGCCGCACGGCCGCGGAGCCCGGGCGCCGCCGGTCCGGGCCCCGCCGGTGTGGGCGCCGCACGGACGCGGAGTCGCCGCTCCCGGGCAGGACAGGGCCCGGGAACAGCAGGGGCCGCACCCGGCGACGCCGGGTGCGGCCCCTGCTGCCCGGCGCGCCGCGGCGCCGGCCGGGTCAGGCGTTGGTCACGAGGCCCAGCTCCGCCTTGTCGGCGAGCTCGGGGTGGGCCGGCAGCACCCGGACGGTGTAGCCGAAGGGGCCGGAGCGGTCCACGGTGATGATCCCGCAGAACTTGTGCCGGCCGCCGCCGAGATCGCCCACGGGGCTCAGGCTCGCGTACTTGCGCTCGTGGATGTGGTCCGTCTCCGAGACCCGGCCGTACCCGACCTCCGCGCACACGTCCTCCGGGCTCAGGGAGCCCAGGGAGACGTAGGCGCACACCGTGAGCTCGTCGCCGATCTGGGGGTCCTGGGCCACGCCCTCGGTGTCCACGTGCTCGACCGAGACCTCCTCCCACGCCTGGCGCACGCGACCGACCCAGCGGGACTTCGCCCGGGCGGCCGCGTGGCCGTCCCGGGCGGCCAGCCGGCCGGAGACGGCGGCGGGGACGTAGAGCTGCCGCACGTAGTCCTCGACCATGCGCTTGGCGGAGACCTGCGGGCCCAGCGTCGCCAGGGTGTGCTTGACCATGGCCAGCCACTGGTGCGGCACGCCGTCGGTGTTCGGGTCCGAGCCCTCGGCGGTCTCGCCGTAGAAGCGCGGCGCCACGTGGTTCTCGATGAGCTCGTAGAGGGCCGCGGCCTCGATGTCGTCGCGCTCGTCCGGGTGCGCGCCCTCGTCGGCGGTCGGGATGGCCCAGCCGTTCTGGCCGTCGTACATCTCGTCCCACCAGCCGTCGAGCACGGACAGGTTGAGCCCGCCGTTGAGGGCGGCCTTCATCCCGGACGTGCCGCAGGCCTCGAGCGGGCGCAGCGGGTTGTTCAGCCAGACGTCGCAGCCGGGGAACAGGGTCCGGGCCATCGCGATGTCGTAGTTGGGCAGGAACACGATGCGGTGCCGCACCTCGGGGTCGTCCGTGAAGCGCACGAGGTCCTGGATCAGGCGCTTGCCCTGCTCGTCGGCCGGGTGGGACTTGCCCGCGACCACGAGCTGTACCGGGTGCTCCGGGTCCAGCAGGATCCGCTTGAGCCGCTGCGGGTCCCGCAGCATGAGCGTGAGCCGCTTGTACGTGGGCACCCGGCGGGCGAAGCCGATGGTGAGCACGCCCGGGTCGAGGACCGAGTCGGTCCAGCCCAGCTCGGCGTCCGCGAGCCCGCGCTTCTTCCACGAGGCCCGCAGCCGGGCCCGGACGTCCTCGACCAGGCGGGTGCGCAGCTCGCGGCGGACGGACCACAGCTCGGCGTCGTCGGCGGTGTAGATCCGCCGCCACCGCGCGGCCCGGTTGAGGTCCGGGCCCATCGGGTCGAGCGCCAGCTCCGCCATGCGGGGGTCGATCCACGTCATGACGTGGACGCCGTTGGTGATCGAGCCGATCGGCACCTCGTCGGCGTCGAAGCCCGGCCACAGCCCCTGGAACATCCCCCGGGAGACCACGCCGTGCAGCTTGGCCACCCCGTTGGCGCGCTGGGCCAGGCGCAGGCCCATGACCGCCATGTTGAACTTGGCGGGGTCGCCGCCGTCGTAGTCCTCGGCGCCCAGGGACAGGACCCTGTCCGTGGGCACCGACGGGGCGAGGCCCGCGTCGAGGAAGTGCTCGATCTGCGCCTGCTCGAACCGGTCGATGCCCGCGGGCACCGGGGTGTGGGTCGTGAACACGGTGGCCGAGCGCACCGCGGTCAGGGCCTCGTCCCAGGTCATGGGCGCCGTCCCGTCCGCGGGGGCCATGAGCTCCGCGATCCGCTCGACGCCCAGGAACCCGGCGTGTCCCTCGTTGCAATGGAAGACCTCCGGGGCCGGGGCGCCGGTCAGCCGGGAGAACGCCCGCAGGGCGCGGATCCCGCCCATCCCGAGCAGCAGCTCCTGCTGGAGCCGGTGGTCGCCGCCGCCGCCGTAGAGGCGGTCCGTGACGTTGCGGGCGTGGTCGTCGTTGTCCGGGATGTCGGAGTCCAGCAGCAGCAGCGGGACGCGGCCGACGTCGGCGCGCCAGATGTGGGCGGAGAGGCTGCGGCCGTTGGGCAGGGGCAGGGTGATCCGGGCGGGGGTCCCGTCCTCCTCGCGCAGCAGGGTCAGCGGCATGCCGTCCGGGTCGAGCACGGGGTAGGACTCCTGCTGCCACGCGTCGCGGGAGAGGGACTGCTTGAAGTAGCCGTGCTGGTAGAACAGGCCGACCCCCACCACGGGCACGCCGAGGTCCGAGGCGCTCTTGAGGTGGTCGCCGGCGAGGATGCCCAGCCCGCCCGAGTACTGGGGGAGCACGGAGGTGACCCCGTACTCCGCGGAGAAGTAGGCGATGGCCCTCGGGGCGTCCTCCGACTGGGTCCTCTGGTACCAGAGGTCGTCGGTGAGGTAGTGCTCCAGGTCGGCGTCCAGCTCCCGGATCCGGCGCACGGTGGCCGGGTCCTGGGCGATCTGCTGGATCTCCTCCCGGGTGAGGGAGCCGAGCAGCTTCACGGGGTCCCCGTGCACCGCCTCCCACGCCTGCGGGTTCAGGTCCGCGAACAGCTGTTCGGTGGGCCGGTGCCAGGACCAGCGGAGGTTCCGCGCCAGCCGGCTCAGAGGGGCGATGGACTCCGGCAGCACGGTGCGCACGGTGAATCTACGGATTGCCTTCACGCGGCCAGACTACCGGTGCCGCGGCGCCGGACGGGGGCACCACGGCCCATCCGTCCCCCGGCGCGCCGGACGGTCCCCGCCGGGGCGCCGGACGCGGGCGCGCCGACACCGTCCACGAGTCGACAGCGGGCTTAACGATCGCCGGGTTTGTCGCTAACGTGGTCCAGGTGAGCCAAGCCAACACGCCGCCCCCGTCCGACCCGGCCCAGAGCCCGGCCGGCGCGCCCGCCCCCGACCTCTCGACGACGCCCGCCGTGCCCGACGCCGCGGCCGCCGCCCCGGCCGAGCCGCCCGCGCGGAAGGCACCGGCCCGCCGCCGCACCTCGACCACCCGGAAGACCGCGGACGCCGGGACCGCGGCGCCGGTGCCGGACGAGCCCGGCGTCGAGGTCGTCCCGGCCGCGGAGCCCAAGACCCGTGCCCGGCGCACCACGAGCACCCGGACCGCGGCCGCCAAGGCAGCTGCGGCCAAGACGCCCGCCGCCGAGGCCTCGGAGGCCGGGACGCCGGCCGCCGCCAAGGCGCCTGCCGCCAGGGCGGCCAAGGCGGGCACCACCCGGACGGCCACCGCCAAGAAGGCCACCACTCCGCGCAAGGCGGCGAGCCCGCGCCGGAAGGCCGCCGGGTCGGCCTTCTCCCGCGAGGACCTCGTGTACGGCCGGATCCCGGTCGTCGGCGTGAGCCCCGTGGTGGAGGACGGACGCTTTCCCGCCAAGGCCGTGCCGGGCGAGTCGATCCGCGTGGGCGCCACCGTGTTCCGCGAGGGCCACGACGCCCTGGGCGTGACCGCGGTGCTGTACGACCCCCAGGGGGCGGAGACCGAGCGCGTGCCGATGCACCTGACGACTCCCGGCACCGACCGCTACGAGGCCTGGCTGACGCCGTCCTCCGAGGGCGCCTGGACCTTCGCGGTCGAGGGCTGGGGCGACCTGTTCGAGACGTGGCGCCACGCCGCCGAGATCAAGGTGGGCGTGGGCCAGGACGTGGACCTGATGCTGGCCGAGGGCGTCGTGCTCTTCGACCGCGCCGCCGCGGAGCCGGGACGCCCGGACTCCGACGTCGAGCTGTTCCGCTCGGCCTCGCGCACGCTCGGCAACGCCGAGCTGCCCGCCGAGCACCGGCTCGAGGCCGGCACCTCCGCCGAGGTCCTGGCCGTGGTCGCCGAGCGGCCCGTGCGCGACCTCGTCACCGAGAGCCGCCGCTATCCGCTGAAGGTCGAGCGCACCGCCGCCGGCCGCGGCTCCTGGTACGAGTTCTTCCCGCGCTCCGAGGGCGCCGCCTTCGACGCCGAGAGCGGGACCTGGACCTCCGGCACCTTCCGGACCGCGGCCGAGAGCCTCGACCGGGTCGCGGCCATGGGCTTCGACGTGATCTACCTGCCGCCGATCCACCCGATCGGCCGCGCCCACCGCAAGGGACCCAACAACACGCTGGTGGCCGGTCCCCAGGACCCGGGCTCCCCGTGGGCCATCGGCGCCCCCGAGGGCGGGCACGACGCGATCCACCCGGACCTGGGCTCCTTCGAGGACTTCGACGGCTTCGTGGCCCGCGCCGGGGACCTCGGCCTCGAGGTCGCCCTGGACCTGGCCCTGCAGGCCTCCCCGGACCACCCCTGGGTCACGGCCCACCCGGAGTGGTTCACCACCCGCGCCGACGGCTCCATCGCGTACGCGGAGAACCCGCCGAAGAAGTACCAGGACATCTACCCGATCAACTTCGACAACGACCCCGAGGGCCTGTCCCTCGAGGTGCTCCGGATCGTGGAGCTGTGGATCTCGCACGGGGTCAAGATCTTCCGGGTGGACAACCCGCACACCAAGCCCCTGTGGTTCTGGGAGTGGCTGATCGGCACCGTCAACGCCAAGCACCCCGAGGTCGTCTTCCTGGCCGAGGCGTTCACCCGGCCCGCCATGATGCAGGGTCTCGCCCGGGTCGGCTTCCAGCAGTCCTACTCGTACTTCACCTGGCGCAACACCAAGAAGGAGATCGAGGAGTACCTGGAGGAGGTCAGCCACGAGACCTCGGCGGTGTACCGGCCGAACTTCTTCGTCAACACTCCGGACATCCTCACCGAGTACCTGCAGTTCGGCGGGCCCGCGGCCTTCAAGATCCGCGCCGTCCTGGCCGCCACCGGCTCCCCGCTGTGGGGCGTCTACGCCGGCTACGAGCTGTACGAGCACGTGGCCCGGGCCGGTGCCGAGGAGTACGTCGACAACGAGAAGTACGAGTACCGGCCCCGGGACTTCGCCGGCGCGGAGGAGCGCGGCGAGTCCCTGGCCCCGTACCTCACGCGGCTCAACGAGATCCGGCGCCGGCACGCCTCGCTGGGCGACCTGCAGAACCTCACCGTGCAGTCGACGTCCGATGACGCCCTGGTCGCCTACTCGAAGACCAAGACGGTGCGGCACGGGGGCTCGAGCTACAAGGACACGGTCATCGTGGTCGTCAACGTGGACCCACATGCGGTCCGCGAGGGCACCGTGTGGCTGGACCTGGCGTCCCTGAACCTGGACGACGCGGACTTCAACGAGGACGGCAGCTTCTGGGTGGACGACCTGCTCAGCGGGAACTCCTGGAAGTGGGGCACGCACAACTACGTGCGGCTGGACCCGCACTACGACCCCGCGCACGTCCTGCACATCCGCCGCAACGTCAAGTAGGGGCTCCACCGCACCCCGCCGGGGCCCTCCCGGGCGCACTGCCCGGGAGGGCCCCTCCTCAAGCACCGAAGGCCTCCGACCCACCTGTCCGAAAGGCGGCACCCCCGCATGAGCCTCTCGCCGTACTCGCTCAACGCCCCCGGCATCTCCCACGACCCCGACTGGTTCCGCAAAGCGGTGTTCTACGAGGTGCTCGTCCGGGCGTTCTCCGACGCCAACGGTGACGGCTCCGGTGACTTCTCCGGCCTGATCGACAAGCTGGACTACCTGCAGTGGCTGGGCATCGACTGCCTGTGGCTGCCGCCGTTCTTCGAGTCCCCGCTGCGCGACGGCGGCTACGACATCTCGGACTACTACTCCGTGCTCGACGAGTTCGGCACGATCAGCGACTTCAAGCGGCTCGTGGCCGAGGCGCACGCCCGTGGCCTGCGGGTGATCATCGACCTCCCGCTCAACCACACGAGCGACCAGCACCCGTGGTTCCAGGCGTCCCGCGAGGACCCCGAGGGCCCCTACGGCGACTTCTACGTCTGGTCGGACACGGACGAGCTGTACCAGGACGCCCGGATCATCTTCGTGGACACCGAGGAGTCGAACTGGACGTTCGACCCGATCCGCCGCCAGTTCTTCTGGCACCGCTTCTTCTCCCACCAGCCGGACCTCAACTTCGAGAACCCCGCCGTGGTCGAGGCGGTGTACGACGTGGTGAAGTTCTGGCTCGACATGGGCATCGACGGGTTCCGGGCCGACGCGATCCCGTACCTGATCGAGGAGGAGGGGACCAACTGCGAGAACCTTCCCGGCACGCACGACTTCCTGGTCGGCCTGCGGCGCATGATCGACGAGCAGTACCCAGGTCGCGTGGTCGTCGCCGAGGCGAACCAGATGCCGCACGAGGTGGTGGAGTACTTCGGCAGCGAGGAGAACCCCGAGTGCCACATGTGCTTCCACTTCCCGATCATGCCGCGGATCTTCTACGCGCTGCGGGACCAGAAGGCCGGCCCGATCGTGGAGACCATGCGGGAGACGCCCGACATCCCCCGCGGCACCCAGTGGGGCACGTTCCTGCGCAACCATGACGAGCTGACCCTCGAGATGGTCACCACCGAGGAGCGCCAGGCGATGCTCGGCTGGTACGCCCCCGACTCCCGGATGCGCGCCAACGTGGGCATCCGCCGCCGGCTGGCACCCCTGCTCGACAACTCCCGCGCCGAGATCGAGCTCATCCACGCCCTGCTCCTGTCCCTGCCCGGCAGCCCGTTCCTGTACTACGGGGACGAGATCGGGATGGGCGACAACATCTGGCTCGACGACCGGGACGCGTCCCGCACCCCGATGCAGTGGACCCCGGACCGCAACGCCGGGTTCTCCAAGGCGGACCCGGGCAAGCTCTACCTGCCCGTGGTCCAGTCGCTGGTCTACCACTACAACCAGGTCAACGTGGAGGCGCAGCTGGCGTCGTCGTCGTCCCTGCTGCACTGGATGCGCCAGATGCTCGCGGTGCGCAAGGCGCACCCGGCCTTCGGCCTCGGCTCCTACGTCAACGTGGAGACGGACCACGACTCCGTGCTCGCGTTCCTGCGCGTGCTCCCCGACGACGAGACCGAGGACGGGCGCGGCGAGACCGTGCTGTGCCTGTTCAACCTCGCCCACACCCCGGCGTTCGCGCGGATCCGGCTGCCCCAGTTCGCCGGCCGCGGGCTGCGCGAGCTCTTCGGCGGCGACCTGTTCGGCGAGGTGGACGAGGCCGGGGAGTACCGCATCACCCTCGGCAGCCAGGACTTCTTCTGGCTGCGCCTGCGCGCGGCCCCGCGCGACGACGGCACGCACCCCCAGACCACGGCCATGCCGATCATCACCGCGACCACGACGTCCTGAGCGCGTCCCTGCGTCCGGCCACCTCCACGCCCGTCCCGGAAGGATCCGATCCCATGACCGACCAGCACCCCGACGAGCTCCTCGACCTCCTGCGCCGGTGGCTGCCGCGGCAGCGGTGGTTCCCCTTCGCGGAGGGCGGTGCCGGCGCGGAGCTGCGGGTCGTCGCCCAGCTCGCCCTGCCGGACCAGGAGGGCGCGGGCGCCCGGATCGTGCTGCTGGAGGCGTCCGAGGGGGCGCGCACCGAGCTGCTCCAGGTGCCGCTGACCTTCCGCGCCGCACCCCTCGAGGGAGCCGAGCGCTTCCTCGTCGGCGAGCTGGCACCGGCCGAGGACCCCGGGGCGGACGGGGCCCCGGAGGAGGAGCCCACGCCCCGCCGGGCCGCGCGCTTCCTCCGCGAGCGGGCCGCCCGCGCCGGCCGCGCGGTGGCCCACCGCACGGGTCTGCCGCTGCCCGGGGCGGAGGACGCCGTGGCAGGCCCCTGGGTCTACGACGGGGTCGGGGACCCGGTGTTCGTCGGCCCGGTCCTCCGGCTGATGCAGGACGGGGAGTCCGCCGGCTCCGGCCCCCTGGGCCTGACCGTGACCGGCGCCCACGGCGAGGCGCTGAGCGTCCCCTACGCCGTCGACTCGCTCGAGCAGGTCCGAGTGATCTCCAGCGAGCAGTCGAACTCCTCGGTGATCCTCACCCCGCCGGCGACGGGGCGGGCCGGTGCCGACGCCGTGATCGTGAAGTTCTTCCGCGTGGTCGGGGAGGGCGAGAACCCGGACGTCGAGGTGGGCCGCGAGCTCACCGCCCTGGGCTGCCCCGCGGTGCCGAGCACCTTCGGCTGGCTCGACGCCCGCTGGCGCACGGGGCTGAGCGCCGCGCAGGGCCAGCTGGCCGTGGCCACGGAGTTCCTCGCGGGCTCCGCCGACGCGTGGGCGCGGGCCGTCGAGGCCGCGGAGCAGGGCGAGGACTTCTCCGAGGAGGCGCGGGAGCTGGGCCGCACGACCGCCCGCGTGCACCGCGACCTGGGCCGTGCGTTCGGCACGGACGTGCCCGACGACACCGCCCGGGCCCGGTTCCTGAACGACCTGGGCGGGCGCCTGCGCTGGGCCCGCACCGAGACCGGTTCCCTCTTCTCGGAGCACGCCGCCGCCCTCGACCAGCTGATCACGTCCCTCGACGACGTTCCGGAGCTGCCCCCGCTGCAGCGCATCCACGGCGACTACCACCTGGGGCAGGTCCTGCAGACCGAGGACGGGCAGTTCAAGGTCCTGGACTTCGAGGGGGAGCCCCTGCGGGCCATCGAGGAGCGCACCCGGCCGGACGTGGCCCTGCGCGACGTCGTCGGCATGCTGCGGTCCTTCGACTACGCCGCCGCGTTCGGCGCCCGGGCCGGTGCCCCGGACGCGCAGGAGTGGGGCCGGCGCGCCGCCGACGCCTTCCTGGCCGGCTACGAGCAGGGCGCCGGGCACCCGGTGGACCGCGGATCCCCCCTGTTCCAGGCGCTGTGGCTGGACAAGGCCCTGTACGAGGTCGTCTACGAGCAGCGCAACCGGCCCGACTGGGTGGACGTTCCGGCCGCGGCGGTGCGCCGTTCGCTGGAGAGCCTCCGGTCGCGTAGCGTGAACCCTGATACCGCCGGTGCGGTCCCCGTGCCCGGCTCCGACCACGACGACGACAGCTCCCGGTCCGCGCGGTTCAGCCCGGCGGAACCGGGGACGGAAATCGAGGACGCAGTGAGCGCCAGCACCCCGAAGGACCGATCCGACTCCGGGCGGGCCTCCCGCACCGCCCCGGCCGGACACGACGTGGCCCCCACGGGACCCGTGCCCGTCCCCGAGCACCTGCTGGCCGCGGTGTCCGAGGGCCGGCACCACGATCCGCACGGCGTCCTGGGCGCCCACCTGAACCCGGACGGCAGCGTCACCGTGCGCACGCTGCGACGGTTCGCGACGGCCGTGGCCGTGGTGACGCAGGACGGCACCTTCGAGCTCGAGCACGAGTGGGGCGGCATCTTCACGGGCGTGGTCCCCGCGCACGAGCCGGGCCGGATCCCCGACTACCGCGTGGACGTGACCTACCGGGACCTGGAGCCCCAGCGGATGGACGACCCGTACCGCTTCGGGCCCACCCTCGGCGAGCTCGACCTGCACCTCATCGGCGAGGGCCGCCACGAGACGCTGTGGACCGTCCTCGGCGCCCACGTGCGCCGCTACCCCTCGGCGATGGGCGACATCACCGGCGTGGCCTTCGCCGTCTGGGCGCCCAACGCCCAGGCGGTGCGGGTCATCGGCGACTTCAACGGCTGGGACGGCAGCGAGCACGCGATGCGCTCGCTCGGCTCCTCGGGCGTGTGGGAGCTCTTCGTCCCGGGCCTGGGCTCGGGGGCGACCTACAAGTTCCGCATCCTCGGCCGGGACGGGGGCTGGCGCGAGAAGGCCGACCCCATGGCCTTCGGCACCGAGGTGCCGCCGTCCACGGCCTCCCGCGTCTTCGAGTCCGACTACGAGTTCCAGGACGACGAGTGGATGGCGCGGCGGGCGACGACCGACCCGCACAACGCCCCCATGAGCGTCTACGAGATGCACATCGGTTCGTGGCGCCTGGGTCTCGGGTACAAGGACCTGGCGAAGGAGCTCGTCGAGTACCTCACCTGGCAGGGCTTCACGCATGTGGAGTTCATGCCCGTGGCGGAGCACCCGTTCGGCGGTTCCTGGGGCTACCAGGTCACCTCCTACTACGCCCCGTCCTCCCGCTTCGGCAGCCCGGACGAGTTCCGCTACCTCGTGGACACGCTGCACCAGGCCGGCATCGGCGTGATCGTGGACTGGGTCCCGGGGCACTTCCCGAAGGACGAGTGGGCGCTGGCCCGCTTCGACGGCGAGCCGCTGTACGAGCACGCCGACCCGCGCCGGGGCGAGCACAAGGACTGGGGGACGCTGATCCCCGACTACGGGCGCAATGAGGTCCGCAACTTCCTGGTGGCCAACGCCTCGTACTGGCTCGAGGAGTTCCACGTGGACGGCCTGCGCGTGGACGCGGTCGCCTCCATGCTCTACCTGGACTACTCCCGCAACGAGGGGGAGTGGGAGCCCAACGTCTTCGGCGGACGGGAGAACCTCGAGGCCATTTCGTTCCTCAAGGAGGCCAACGCCACCGCGTACAAGCGCACCCCGGGGATCGTGATGATCGCCGAGGAGTCCACGTCCTACCCGGGCGTCACACGCCCGACCGACGCGGACGGGCTCGGCTTCGGGCTCAAGTGGAACATGGGGTGGATGAACGACACCCTCGAGTACATGGCGGAGGACCCGGTCAACCGGTACTACCACCACAACAAGCTCACGTTCTCGCTGGTGTACGCGTTCTCCGAGAACTTCCTGCTCCCGATCTCCCACGACGAGGTCGTCTACGGCAAGGGCTCCCTGCTGCGCAAGATGCCCGGTGACCGCTGGCAGCAGCTCGCCAACGTCCGCGCTTACCTGGCCTTCATGTGGGCCCACCCCGGCAAGCAGCTGATCTTCATGGGCACGGAGTACGCGCAGGAGTCGGAGTGGTCGCAGGAGCACGGCCTGGACTGGTGGCTCTCCGAGACCCCGCCGCACAAGGGCGTGCAGGAGCTGGTACGCACCCTCAACACGATCTACCGCGAGACCCCCGCGCTGTACGAGCGGGACAACAACCCCGCCGGGTTCGAGTGGATCGACGCGGCGGACGCCGGACGCAACACCCTCTCCTTCACCCGCTGGGACGAGCAGGGCAACCCGCTCGTGTGCGTGGCGAACTTCGCCGGCAACCCGCACGAGAACTTCCGGCTCGGTCTGCCGTGGGCCGGGGAGTGGGTCGAGGCCCTCAACACGGACTCCGAGCACTTCGGCGGGTCCGGGGTGGGCAACCTCGGGAAGGTCAGGGCCGTCGAGGGCGCCCACAACGGCAACCCCGCCTCGGTCGAGCTGACGGTCCCCCCGCTCGCGGTGCTGTACCTCAAGCCGGCCGAGCACTGAGCCGGCCCGGTCCGCGCCCACGGGGCACCGACCGGCGCAGCGGAAGGGCCCGGATCCTCGGATCCGGGCCCTTCCGCCGTCCGTCCTCCATGACGAGACGGCCGGCAGACCGGGGACACCGGGCCCGCGGCACCCGGTTTGCGCGGACCCGGGAAAGGGAGTAACTTCTTCCAAGTCGTCGCGGCGAGGAACTCCTCCGGGAGAGCCACGGGACGGCATTCCACCCCGGACGTCCCGGGCCGGGCAGCCGGAGAGTTGCACGGACACCGAAGCGTGTTAGGGTGGGAGATTGTGAGCTTCGCCGGAAGGCGGCACCGTCGCGATCGGGTCACCAAGTGTTCACCCGAGATTGACCGGGGCCGACCGGAAGGGCTAAGGTTGCAGAGCACTCCGACGGCAAGATGTCAAGTACGACACGTCGATCGGTCTGTTGTTTGAGAACTCAATAGTGTGCCATGTTTGTTGATACCGATTTTTTATTTTCGGTTGATGGGT
>NZ_JAVFXA010000122.1:0-515 GCF_040981195.1 Kocuria oxytropis
GCGGTGGCCACCGGGGCCAGGCCTGGATGCATCTGCTGGGTGTGCGGGGTGGTGAGCAGCCGGTCGACGGCGGCGGCCAGCACGCAGGACCAGCACTGGCCGTGGGAGTGCAGCTCGGTCTCGGCGCCGCAGGTGCGGCAGTCGAGGTTCAGCGTGATCCCGGCGCAGTTTCGGCAGGCCGGTCGCCCGTCGAGCCGGCCGGGCAGCACGCCCGTGTGTCCGCAGGCGCAGGTGCCGGTGGTGCGCTTGGCGGCCTGGTAGCAGTACCGGCACACGGGTCCGTCGGGCCAGGTGGCGGCGATCTCGTAGTGGTCCTGGCACCGGGTGCACGGGATCGGCCAGGTCTCCGGGTCGCTGGGTGGGCGGGGCCTGCTCACGAGGACTCGTCGGTCTCCTCGGGCACCAGATGGATCCTGCGGGCCATCGGCTGTCCCGGGTCAACGCCGATGTCCTGGGGCCGGGTCGGGGCGTTGGCGGTGGCCGCGGCACGCAGCTCGAGGTAGGGCTCGAAGAGG
>NZ_JAVFXA010000123.1:0-513 GCF_040981195.1 Kocuria oxytropis
CCGCGACCGCCTGGCTCGCCAGGCTCCGCGGGTCCTGGAGGGTGAGCTGCGGCCGGGTCATGCCCTCTTCGGCGGCGGTGAGCTGGCGGATGTCGCGGGCCAGGCGCTCCAGGCGGGTGATCTGGGCGTGGAGGATCCCGGTGGTGTGCTCGTCGAGGGCGACCACCCCGTCCTCGATGCCCTCCAGATGGCCCTTGAGGCTGGCCAGCGGGGTGCGCATCTCGTGCGCCAGATCGGCGAGCATCCGGCGCCGCGTGGCGTCCACCGCACTGAGCTTGGCCGCCATCTCGTTGAAGGAGCCGGCCAGGGCGTCGAACTCCGGCCCCAGCTCGGCGGAGGTGACGCGCACGTCGTAGTTGCCCGCGGCCACTTCTCCGGCCGCGGTACGAAAGGAGGCCAGGGACCGCCCCACGGTGCGGTAGAGGTAGAGGCTGAGCAGTCCGGCGATGCAGAGGGCCGGGATCCCGCCGATGGCCAGGGCCATCAGACTCACCGAGCGGAAGGCGTCCTCCA
>NZ_JAVFXA010000124.1:0-512 GCF_040981195.1 Kocuria oxytropis
ACGGTCTTCGGCGCCGGCCTCACCCTGTTCGTCACCCCCTTGACGGCGACCGTCCTGGCGGCCCTGCCCGAGGAGCGGGCCGGACTGGCCGGCGGGGTCAACAACGCGGTGGCCCGGACGGCGGGCCTGCTCGCCGTCGCCGCGGTCCCGCTGGTGGGCGGGCTGGGCGGCGCCGGGTTCGTGGACCCGCAACAGGTCCTCGAGGGCTTCGCGGTCGTCGCGTGGCTGTGCGCCGGCCTCTTCGCCGCCGGAGGGCTGCTGGCCGCCGCAACGGTCCGCCGCCCGCAATAGCAGCCCCCGTCCCCGCCCCCCTCTCGCACGAAATGGAGGAGTGCTGGGGGCGGTGCACGAGAGCGGCCGGTACGAGACGGGTCCCGTACCGGCCCAGCCACCAGGAAACCGGGAAGCTCTGGTGACTGCGCCTCATCCTACGGAGCATCGTGCGCGAGATCACCACTTGACTTCTGCGGCGCGGTCGTCGGCTCCAGCCCGGCGGCGAAGCGCGAGAGCAG
>NZ_JAVFXA010000125.1:0-511 GCF_040981195.1 Kocuria oxytropis
CGCCTGAGCGGGGCGTAGGTGGTGATCCCCGCGCACAGCAGGGGGGCGGCCCGCGCGGGGTCGAGGGCCGCCGGGATCCGCAGGACGAAGCGCTCGTCGACGACGACGGCGCCGCTGTAGCCGCCCCTGGTGACGCCGCCGTCGGCCTGCGGGGCGTTGTAGGTGCCCGTGACGCCGCGGGCGCAGAAGTTCTCCTGTCCCTCGGTGCAGTACTCGCACTCGCCGCAGGAGTCGACGAAGCAGCCGACGCCGACCGTGTCGCCGGGGGAGAAGCCGGTCACGGCCTCGCCGACCCCGCTGACGCGGCCGACGATCTCGTGGCCGGGGGTGACGGGGTAGCGGGTGCCGCCCCACTCGTCGCGCGCGGTGTGGATGTCGGAGTGGCAGATCCGGCGTAGTCGATCTGGATCGCGACGTCGTGCGGGCCCACCGGGCGGCGCTCGATCGTGGTGCGGCGGAAGCCGGAGTCGGCGGAGGCCGCCTCGAGGGCGGGAACGGTGCTCATGCGGTG
>NZ_JAVFXA010000022.1:0-39214 GCF_040981195.1 Kocuria oxytropis
GCACGGATCGCGATCTCACCACGATTGGCCACCAGGATCTTGGAGAACATCAACACCCGTTCCGCACCCGGGGCCGTTCGGCGCAGGCCCGGGCACTGATTCTTGAGAGGTCGTGCAGCGTCGCACGCACGGTCGGCATGGCCACCCGCAGGCGGTCCTGACCAGTGAACCACGCCACCCCGGACCGCACTGTGATGTCGGTCACAGTGCGGCGTCGTGGGTCAGCGTACACGGTCGCGGTGGCGCAGGGCACGCCGGACGCCCGGAGGCTCCGTGCCGCACGGGGCGGAGCCGTCACCCCCGGCTACGATGGGCGCAGCCGTCTCCTCGCCGCGGCCCCCGTTCCCGGACCCGAGGAGGCGCTCCTCCTGTGTCCCCGCGAGCGAAGGGTGTCCCCTCCGTGCAGATCGTCAGCGTCAGCAGCCTCAAGGGCGGTGTCGGCAAGTCCTCCGTGACCCTGGGGCTCGCCTCCGCAGCCCTCCAGGCGGGAGTGCCCACGCTGGTGGTGGACCTCGATCCGCACGCCGACGCCACGACCGGCCTGGGGGTGCAGCCACAGCGCGGTCACGACATCGGCGAGGTGCTGCGCCGGCCCCGGCGAGGGTCGCTGGAACGTGTGGTCGTGGCCTCGTCCTGGGCGGTGCGGGACGGGCAGGACACCCGTGCCCTCGACGTCGCGCCGGGATCGGCCAGGTCCTCGCACCTCGACCGGTCGGACTACCGGGGCAAGGACCTCGGCCGGCTGGAGCGGGCGCTCTCCGGGGCCACGGGCTACGAGCTGGTGCTGGTCGACTGCCCGCCGACCCTGAGCGCCCTGACCCGCACCGCGTGGGCCGCCAGCGACAAGGTGCTGTCCGTGGCGGAGCCCTCGCTGTTCTCGGTGGCGGGGACCAAGCGCACCATGACGGCGATCGCCCAGTTCGAGCAGAGCCGCACGTGGTCCGTACCGGCGGCCGGCGTGGTGGTCAACAAGGTCCAGCACGCCTCGGTGGAGCACCGTCACCGCCTCGCGGAGCTGCAGGACCTGTTCGGGCCCCTGCTGGTCACCCCGGTGATCCCGGACCTGCCGGTCTGGCAGCAGGCGCAGGGCGCGGCCTGGCCGATCCACCGCTGGCCGGGGGCGGAGGCGCGGGACATCTCCGGCCGGTACTCGGCCATCCTGCGGGGTCTGCTGGACGGCTCGGCCTGATCGGCACGGCGTCCTGTCGCGCGGGTCAGCCGGCGTTCTGCCGACGGGCCCGGCGGGCGGACAGCTCGTCGTCGGGCACGGGATCCTCCGCGGGAGCGCTGTCCGGTCCGGTGTGCTCGCCCGGCAGCGCCGCCAGGGTGCCCTCGACCTCGCGCCACACCCGGCCCACGGCGATCCCGAAGACCCCCTGCCCGCCCTGCACCAGGTCGATGACCTCGTGCGGCGAGGTGCACGCGTAGACGCTCGCACCGTCGCTCATCATGGTCAGCCGGGCCAGGTCCTCGACGCCCTGGGCGCGCAGCGCGCCCACGGCGGTGCGGATCTGCTGCAGGGAGACGCCGGTGTCCAGGAGCCGCTTGACGATCTTGAGGACCAGGATGTCCCGGAAGCTGTAGAGGCGCTGCGTGCCGGACCCCGAGGCGCCGCGCACGGTGGGCTCCACCAGACCCGTCCGTGCCCAGTAGTCGAGCTGCCGGTAGGTGATGCCCGCCGCCTTGCACGCGGTGGGTCCCCGGTAGCCCACGGACTCGTCCCGCACCACGGAGTCGTCGAAGAGGACCCCCTGGGTGCCGTGCGCCGGAGGGGTGCCGCTTCCCGCCGTGCCGCCGGGCTGCTCGCGGTCGCTCACGCCGCCTCCTCGCTCGTGGACCCGGGCCTCGCGGCGCCGGGAGTGGATGGTCTCACAGAGACGTCCGGATCCCCCCGGGAACACCTCGAGTACAGCTCCGACGGTAGACCTCCCCGGGGGCCGGGTCAAAGACATCAGCCGGGCCGGCCCCGTGTCGGTCGGGCCGGTGCGCCCGCCCGGGTCAGAAGTCCTCGGGGTCGACGTTGTCGAGGAAGTCGCGGAACTGCTCGACCTGCGTCTCCGGGGGCAGCTGCGGCTCCCCCTCGCCCGGGGCGGGCTCGCGCAGCTCGCCGTCCCCGCTCATGACCAGGCCGGCCTCGTCGAGCACGGTCTCGGTGCAGAGGATGGGGCAGTCGGTCCGGGCGGCCAGGGCGATCGCGTCCGAGGCCCGGGAGTCGACGACCGTGCCGTCCGAGAACTCGAGGGCGGCGTGGAAGACGCCCTCCTCCACGGTGTGGATCCGCACCCGGGTCAGGGTCCGGCCGAAAGCCGTGGCCACCGACAGCACGAGGTCGTGCGTCAGCGGCCGGGGCGGCTCGATCCCCTGGACGGCGAAGACGATGGACGTCGCCTCGTTGGTGCCGATCCAGATCGGCAGGTGGCGTCCCCCCTCGACCTCGCGGAGCACGACGACGGGCTGCGCCGACGGGACGTCCATCCGGACGCCGGCGATCTCCATCAGGACCTGCTGCACGGCCATCTCAGCCCTCCACCGCGGCCCGCTCCTGGAGCGCGGCGATCTCCGAGCGCACGAGCGAGGTGTGGATGGTGAGGCACAGCCCGGAGATCTCCTGGGCGCGCTCGACGGCGCGGGCCCTCGAGGCGGCGTCGCGGCGCGAGGTCAGGGGCGCCACGGCCCGCTCCACGAGGCCCAGCTCGCGGTCCGCGGCGGCCTTGAACGGACGCAGGTGGCGCGGCTCCAGGCCGTGGGCCGTCAGGGCGTGAGCCGCGCGGGTGATCGCGAGCGCGTGGTCGTCGTAGAACCCGTTCTGCTCCCGGATCAGTCCGTAGCTCACGAGCTCGCGAACCAGCGGGATGCCGGCGCCGGTGCGCGCGGCGAGCTCCCGCAGGGTGTAGGTGCTGGGCGGGCTGACCAGCGGCAGGGGTGCGGTGACCGGGTCCGCCGGTTCCGCACCGGGTGCAGAACCGTCCTCCGGGGAGCGCTCGTCGGCGTCCAGCCGCTCCCGGATCACCTTGAGCGGGAGGTACCGGTCGCGCTGGAGCTCCAGGATCCGGCGCAGCCGGTCCACGTCGGCGCGCGAGAACTTCCGGTACCCGGACGCGGTGCGCGCGGGGTGCACGAGGCCCTTGTCCTCCAGGAAGCGCAGCTTCGAGGCCGTGATGCCGGGGTGGTCCGCGCCGAGCTCCTTGAGCACGGCGCTGATGCCCACCCGGGGCTCGTGCTGGACGTCGTCCTGGGGGGGATCGGTCTCCGCGGGGTCGGTCATGGCTCCCTTCTACTGGTCCGACTGCGAGCGCAGCGAACGGTAGAACGTGAACCGGAACTTCCCGATCTGGACCTCGTCGCCGTTGTCGAGCTGCACGCGGTCCACGCGGTCGCCGTTGACGTAGGTGCCGTTCAGGGAGCCGGAGTCGATGATCTCGAAGGTGTCGCCGCGGCGGACGAAGCGGGCGTGCCGCCGGGAGACGGTGACGTCGTCCAGGAAGATCTCGGAGGACGGGTGCCGGCCGGCGGGGACCTCGTCCCGGTCCAGGAGGAACCGGGAGCCGGATCCCGCGCTGTCGTGGGCGACCAGCAGGGCGCTGCGCGGCGGGAGCGCGGAGACCGCGGAGCTCTCCTCGGGTGAGAGCTTGTGGGAAGCTGCGTGCGAGAGGACCTCGGCCACGATCTGGATCGACGTGGTGTCCGGCTCCTCCTGGGGTGCGTTCGAGCCGTTCTGGGTTCTGGACATCTCTTCCCTCGACTGGTGACGTGATGGTGGACGGATCCTCTGGGACCCCGACCCCGCGACCTCCTGTCCCGGCGGTTTCCGGGCGACCGGCCGGAGCCACCCGGTTGCTCTTCAGTGTACCGGGTGGTGGAGACACGCAGGGGCGGCCGGGACACGTCCCGGCGCGGGCGGGGGTGGGCGCCCCGACGGGGTCAGTCGAGCTGGGCGGCGTACCCCTCGGCGTCGAGCAGACCGGACCGGTAGTCCTCGCCGGCCGGGCGGACCTCGAACAGCCAGCCCTCCGCGTACGGGGCGGAGTTCACGGTCCCGGGCTCGTCCTCGAGGGTCTCGTTGACCGCGGTGACCTCGCCGGAGACGGGGGCGAAGATGTCGCTCACCGACTTCGTGGACTCGATCTCGCCCACGGCGGCGCCGGCTTCGACGTTCTCCCCGACCTCGGGGAGCTGGACGAACACGACGTCACCCAGCTCGCTCTGCGCGTGGTCGGTGATCCCGATGCGCACCGCGCCGTCGGCGCCGGGGGCCGCGATCCACTCGTGCTCGGCCGTGTAGGACAGGTCGGCGGGGATGTTGCTCATGGGTCACTCCTGGTCCGGCGGGTGCGGTCGGCTCGATTATGGCACAGAGCCCCCCGCGCGCCGGGGCACGCGGGCGGGCCTCGGGTGTCGTGCGCTCAGCGGCTCTCCCACGCGGTGATCTCGGCGTGGATCGACCGCCGCCGCTCCGGCCCGGCGAAGGACGCGTCCACGGAGTTGCGGGCCAGTGCGGCCGCCTGCTCGTCGGTGAGCCCGAGGGTCTCGCGCAGCTCCTGGAAGACGTCCCCCACGTAGCCGCCGAAGTAGGCGGGGTCGTCCGAGTTGACCGTGACCAGCAGTCCCCGCTCGAGCATGTCCAGGACGGGGTGGTCGGCGAGCGTGTCGACCACCCGCAGCCGCACGTTGGACAGCGGGCAGACGGTGAGCGGCACGCGCTCCGCGACGAGCCGGGCCACGAGCTCGGGGTCCCGCAGGCACTGGATCCCGTGGTCCACGCGCTCCACGCGCAGCACGTCCAGGGCCTCCCGGACGTACTCGGGCCCGGCCTCCTCCCCCGCGTGCGCGACGACGTGCAGCCCGGCCGCCCGCGCTCGGGCGTACACCGCCTCGAAGAGGGCCGGCGGGTGGCCGACCTCGGCCGAGTCGAGGCCGATCCCGTCGATGCGCGCCAGGTCGTCCCCGAGCGAGTCGAAGAGCTGCTCCGCCTCGGCCGCGGGCCGGTCGCGCAGGAAGCACAGCAGCAGGGTGCTGGTGAGGCCGAGCTCGTCACGGGCGGCGTCCAGGGCGGCGCGGATGCCGTCGATCACCGTCCCGAGCGGCACGCCGCGGGCGGCGTGGGCCTGGGGGTCGAAGAAGACGTCGACGTGCCGCAGCCCCTGGGCCGCCGCCCGCTCGAGGTAGGCGCGGGTCAGGGCCTCGAAGTCGGAGGCCCGGCGCAGCACCGCCATCGTGGCGTAGTACAGCTCGAGGAACGAGGCGAGGTCCGCGAAGTCGTAGTGCCCCCGGAGCTCCTCGGCCGAGGCCCAGGGCAGCTCCACCCCGTTCGCGGCGGCGAGCTCGAACGCGAGCTCGGGTTCGAGGGTGCCCTCGATGTGCAGGTGCAGCTCCGCCTTGGGCAAGGTGTGCAGGTCCTTCAACTCCGGTGCTCCTCCGTGGTCCGCTCCGCCCCGGGATCCGGAGCACTCGACTGTGCCTGCAGTGTAGGCGCCGGGGCGCGGGTGGTCCCGCCGCCGCGCGCCGTCACCGCGGCCGCGCTCCCCCGACGGCCGTGTCACCGGCCTGCCATAGGGTCGCCGTGAGAAATCGGTCGGAGCACGGCGACGACGGCGCAGTGCCGGCAGCAGCGGCTCCACGGCGAGGGGCTCGGAGGAAGGAGTGCCGCATGTCCGGTGTGGTCGTGGTCGGCCAGGTGGGGCGGGACCTCGTGCTGCGGGTCGAGGAGCTGCCCGGGGAGGGAGGCGCGGCTCCGGTGCTCGAGCGCCGGGAGCTGCTCGGCGGCAAGGGCGCGAACCAGGCGGTGGCCTGCCGCCGGCTCGGCGCCGAGGTCCGCCTCGTGGGGGTCGTGGGCGCCGACGCCGCCGGGGAGGCGGTGCTCGCCCAGGCCGCCGGGGACGGGATCGACGTCGGGGCCGTGGTGCGGCGCGAGGGCGCCCCGACCGCCCTGCTCGTCGACGTCGTGGGCCCCCGTGGGGTCCGCCGGCTCCTGGAGGACGTGGACGACCGGGTGCTGCTGGCGGCCGCGGACGTGCGGGCGGGCCGGGAGGCGCTGCGCACGGCGGACGCGGTCCTGGTCCAGCTGCAGCAGCCGGGGCCCGCCGTGACGGAGGCGCTGGCGGCGGCCGCGGCCGGCGGGGCGATGGTCGTGGCCGACGGCGCCCCGGCGGACGCCGCGGTGCGCCGGCGGGTGCTGGACGCCGCGGCCCTGGTGCGCGCGGACACCGCCGAGGCCGGGGCGCTGGTGGGCTGGGCTCCGCAGGACGTGCCGGGGACGGTGCGGGCCGCGCGGTCGCTGCTCGAGGAGGGCCCGCGCGTCGTGGCCCTGGCGACCGGGGACGGCGACGTGGTCGCCTGGCCGGAGGGGCACGTCGTGCTGCCGCACCTGGCCGAGGACCCCGTGGATCCCACCGGCGCGGGAGACGCGTTCGTGGCCGCGCTCAGCGTCGCGCTGCTCCGCGGCGAGAGCCCGGAGACCGCGGCCTGGTGGGCCGCGGCGGCCGCCGCCGAGGTGGCCGGCGCGGCCGGCGGCCGGCCGGCCTTCGACCTCGACCGGGTGCGGGAGTCCGCCGCGCGGGCCCGGCGCTAGCCGGTCCCGCCGCCGGCCCGGGCCGTCCCGGGCCGGGGAACGAGAAGAGGCCGGTGGTCCGCGTCTCCGCGGTCCACCGGCCTCGATCCGTCGGGCTGACAGGATTTGAACCTGCGACCCCTTGACCCCCAGTCAAGTGCGCTACCAAGCTGCGCCACAGCCCGAAGTGCTCAGTACGTCACCGCCCTGAGCACTCGCATCACATTACAGCAACCTCCCGCGGAATTCATCTCGGCGGCCGGCTCAGCGCTTCCGGCTCCGCTTCTCGCGCACGCGCATGGACACCTCGATGGGCGTGCCCTCGAAGCCGAAGGTCTCGCGGAGCCGGCGGGTGATGAAACGCCGGTAGCCCGGGTCCAGGAAGCCCGTGGTGAACAGCACGAAGCGCGGCGGCCGGGAGGAGGCCTGGGTGCCGAAGAGGATGCGGGGCTGCTTGCCGCCGCGCACGGGGTGCGGGTGGGCGGCCACGATCTCGCCGAGGAACGCGTTGAGCCGGCCGGTGGGGACACGGGTGTCCCACGAGGCCAGGGCCGTCTCCAGCGCGGGCACGAGCTTGTCCTTGTGCCATCCCGTCTTCGCCGAGACGTTCACCCGCGGCGCCCAGGCCACGTGTGCGAGGTCCCGGTCGATCTCCCGCTCCAGGTAGTAGCGGCGGTCCTCGTCCATGAGGTCCCACTTGTTGAAGGCCAGCACGAGGGCGCGCCCGGAGTCCACGGCCAGCTGCAGGATGCGGACGTCCTGCTCGGAGAGGACCTCGTCCGCGGCCAGCAGCACCACGGCCACCTCGGCGCGCTCGAGGGCCGCCTGGGTGCGCAGGGACGCGTAGAAGTCCGCGCCCTGTGCCATGTGCACCCGGCGGCGGATGCCCGCGGTGTCGATGAAGCGCCACGGCTTGCCGCCGAGCTCGATCAGCTCGTCCACGGGGTCCCGGGTGGTCCCGGCGAGCGGGTCCACGACCACGCGCTCGGAGCCTGCCAGCTTGTTGAGCAGCGAGGACTTGCCCACGTTCGGGCGCCCGATGAGCGCCACGCGGCGCGGTCCCCCGGTCAGCTCCGTCTCGGCGACGGCGGAGAACTCGGGGAGCACCTCCATGACCGCGTCGAGGACGTCGGCCGCGCCCCGCCCGTGCAGGGCCGAGACCGGGTGCGGCTCGCCCATGCCGAGGGACCACAGGTAGGTGGCCTCGACCTCGAGCTGCGGGGAGTCCACCTTGTTGGCCACCAGGATGACCGGCTTGCGCACCCGGCGCAGCATCTTCACGATGGCCTCGTCCGCGGCGGTGACCCCCACGGTGGCGTCGAGCACGAGCAGCACGGCGTCGGCGAACTCCACGGCCATCTCGGCCTGCTCGGCGACCCGCGCGTTGATGCCCTTCGCGTCGTACTCCCACCCCCCGGTGTCCACGAGGGTGAAGTTGCGCCCGCCCCACGTCGCCCGGTAGGAGACGCGGTCACGGGTCACGCCCGGGGTGTCCTCCACCACGGCCTCGCGCCGGCCGAGGATGCGGTTGACCAGGGTCGACTTCCCCACGTTGGGCCGGCCCACGATGGCGAGCACCGGGGCGGGGCGGCGCACCGGGGCCTCGTCGCCGTCCTGCGCCCACTCGGCGAGCAGCGCGGCGTCCTCGTCGTCGAGCTCGTAGTCCTCGAGCCCGGCCCGCAGCACCTGGGCGCGCTGGTCGGCCTCGTCGTCGTCGATGGCCGCGAGCCGCTGGGCGACGTCGTCCGTGGTGCCGCCGAGCAGCTCGGCCTCGTAGGGGTCGTGCGCGGTCTCGTGCGCGGTGTTCTCGGGGTTGCCGGTCATGGCTGTCCTTCGCTGGGCCGGAAGCGGCCGGTCGGGGTGCGGGAAGAGGTCGGGAGGGGCCCGGGCGGGCCGGTCTAGGCGGTGCGGCCCGCGGCCCGGACGACCGCGTCGACGACCGCCTGGACGGTCTGCTCCACGGTGAGCTCGGAGGAGTCGATGGTCACGACGCCGTCGGCGGCCTCCGTGAAGTTGACCACCGTGGAGTCCTTCGCGTCCCGGCCCACGACCTGGGCGCGCAGCCGCTCGGCGTCCTCGACGCCGCCGATCTGCAGGCCGCGGCGGGCCATCCTGGCCCGTTCGTCGGCGGTGAGCAGGATCCTGGCGTCGGCGTCCGGGGCCACCACGGTGGTGATGTCCCGGCCCTCGGCGACGATCCGCCGGCCGGCGTCCGCGATGATCTCCTGCTGGCGGGCCACCAGCACCGCCCGTGCCGCCGGGTTGGTCGCCACCGCGCTGACGGCCTCGGTCACGCGTGCGCCGCGGATCTCGACGCCCACGTCGGTCCCGCCGACGAAGACGAGCTCCCGGTCCGGGTCGGTGCCCTGGGCGAGCGGGAAGTCGCGGGCCGCCGCGGCCACGGCGTCGCCGTCGGCGAGGTCCACCTGGCGGTCGAGGCACCACCAGGTCAGGGCGCGGTACATGGCGCCGGTGTCCAGGTAGGCGAGCCCGAAGCGGCGGGCCACCTCCTTGGACACGCTGGACTTGCCGGAGCCGGAGGGCCCGTCGATGGCCACGACCAGCGGCCGGTCGGTGGCCCCGGGCGCTCCCGGCCCGGGGGCTGCGCTGCGGGCGGTGTTCGTTCCGGTGTTCACTGCACGACCTTCCATCCGCGCTCCTGGAGCGCCTCGACGAGTTCCTTGCGGCGGTTGGGCAGCACCGAGACCTCGACGAGGCCCACGGGCTGACCCGGGGAGTGCTCGAGGCGCAGGTCCTCGAGGTTGACCCCGATCTCCCCGATCTCCGTGAGCAGCCGGGCGATCTGCCCGGGCACGTCGCCCACGAGGACGGTGAGTGTGGCGAAGGCCCGGGGGGCCCCGCCGTGCTTGCCCGGGATCCTGGCCTGCCCGGCGTTGCCCTCGGCCACGAGCTGGGCGATGTCCAGCCGTGCGCCGGGCGCGTGCGGGTCCTCGAGGGTGGCGATGAGCCGCTCGAGGTCCTGGCGCACACCGTGCAGGGACGCGACGACGGCCCCGGCGTTGGCGGCGAGGATCTGCACCCACAGGCCGGGGTCGGAGGCCGCGATGCGGGTGGTGTCCCGCAGCCCCTGCCCGGCGAGGGACAGGTGGTGCAGCGGGGTGTCCTGCAGCCGGGAGGCCAGCAGGGAGGACATCACCTGCGGCAGGTGGGAGATCAGGGCCACGGTCGCGTCGTGCTCGCGGGCGTCCATGAACGTGACGGTCGCCCCGAGGTCCACGGCGAGGTTCTTCGCCGCCGCGAGCGCCGCGGGCGCGGAGCTGCCGGAGTCGCAGACGACCCAGGGCATGGACGTGAACAGCTCGCCGCGGGCCGCCACGGGCCCGGACTTCTCCCGCCCGGCCATGGGGTGCGTGCCCACGTACCGGCTCAGGTCCCCGCCCAGGGCGCGCACCTCCTCCAGCACGGCCTCCTTGACGGAGGCGACGTCGAGCACCACGGCATCCCGGTGGCGCCCCAGGACGTCGACCACCGTCCGCGCGGTGACGTCGGGCGGGGTGGCGACGACGACGAGGGCCGGCTCCGGCACCCGGTCCGGGCCCGCCGCGCGGCAGGAGCGGCCGGCGCCGATGTCCTCGGCCACGGCCTCGGCCGTGGGCGAGGCGTCCTGCAGCCAGACGTCCACGCCCAGGTGGCGCAGGCCCAGCCCGATGCTGGCGCCGAGCAGGCCGGCGCCGACCACGAGCACGGGACCGGTGGTCGCGGCGGGGGCCGGCGGTGCGGAGGGGGTCTGCGTCACGGTGCTCCTTACATGCCGACCGAGGCCAGGAGGTGCCCGACCTCGGTCTTGGAGAGCCGGCGGATGGTGCCCTGGCGCTGGTCGCCGATCCGGATGGGACCGACCTCCGTGCGCACGAGCTTCTCGACGGGGTGCCCCACCGCGTCGAAGAGCCGGCGCACGATGCGGTTGCGCCCGGAGTGCAGGACGACCTCCACGAGGAGGTGGCCGGGGGTGGAGTCGACGAGCCGGAACGAGTCGACGGAGGCGACGCCGTCCTCGAGCTCGATGCCGGCCTTCATGGCCGCGCCGATGCCCTTCTCCATGGGGCCGCGCACCTGCACGAGGTAGGTCTTGGGGACCTCGTAGGACGGGTGGGTGAGCCGGTTGGTCAGCTCGCCGTCGTTGGTCAGCAGCAGCAGGCCCTCGGTCTCGACGTCGAGGCGTCCCACGTGGAAGACGCGCTCGTTCTTCTGCTGGTTCAGGAAGTCGGACACGCAGGGCCGCCCCTCGGGGTCGTCCATGGTGGAGAGCACGCCCTCAGGCTTGTTGAACGCGTAGTAGACCAGGGTCTCGTCGAGCTGCACGCGGACGCCGTCCACGTGGATCTCGACGCTGTCCGGGTCCACCCGGATGCCGAGCTCGGTGATGGTCTCCCCGTTGACCTGCACGCGCCCGGCCTCGATCATCTCCTCGCACACGCGCCGCGAGGCCACGCCGGCCTGGGCCATGAGCTTCTGCAGCCGCACGCCCTCCGGGTCGTGCTGGTCGAGCCGGTCCACGGGCGGGTTCTTGGGGCGGCGCTTCCGGTGCGGCGGGCGGTACGGGGTGGCGGGCATCCGCCGGGCGCTCTTCTCCGAGGACGCGAAGGGCCGGGGCCCGCGGTCCTGGCCGGCCCCCGTCGAGGACCCGCCCTTGGCCGCACCGCCCTTGGCGGCACCGCCCTTCCCACCGGCCTTCGGGGCGCCGCTCCTGCCGGCGCCGCCCTTCCCGGCCCCGCCCTGGGCGGGGCCGCGGCCGGGGGCGCCCTTCGCGCCCCGGGAGGACGTGCCGCCCTGGCCGGTGCGGGCCTTCTGGCCTCCCTGGGAGCCGGGGGCGCGGCGCCCGCCCGGGCCGGGGCGGCCGGATGATGAACGTGAAGTGGCCATGGTGGTGTCTCAGTCCTCGTAGTGGTCGATCTGGTCGATGCCCGGCAGATGAGGGGCGATGTCGGGGAGCTCGTCGAGCGAGCCGATGCCCATCTTCTCCAGGAAGAACGTGGTGGTGCCGTAGAGCACGGCGCCGGACTCGCCGTCCCGCTCGAGCTCGCGGACCAGGCCGCGCTGCACGAGCGTGCGGACGACGCCGTCGACGTTGACCCCGCGGATCGCGGAGATGCGTCCCCGGCTCACGGGCTGGCGGTAGGCCACGACGGCCAGGGTCTCCAGGGCCGCCTGCGAGAGCCGGGCCGCCTGTCCCTCCGCGACGAACGCGGAGACCACGGGGGCGAACTCGCTGCGCGAGTGGATCCGCCAGCCGGCCCCGGTGCTGCGCAGCTCGAACCCGCGCGGCGCCAGCGTTCCATCATACCCCGGATCCGCGCCGACGCCGTCGTACTCCGCGCGGAGCCGGTCCAGGACCCGCTGCACGGACGCGACCGGGACCACCAGGGCCGCGGCGAGCTCGTACTCGCTGACGGGCTCGTCGGCGACCATGAGGATCGCCTCGACGGCGGCCGGCAGGCCGCCGGGCAGCGCCTCGAGGTCCGGGCCCTCCCCGCCGGCGCTCACGCGGGGGCCCCCGAGACGGCGGCAGCCCCCTCCGGGGCGGCCGGGGCCCCGGGCCCGGCCGGGGAGGCCGCGGCGTCCCCGGCGGCCCCGGTGCCCGGCAGCCCCCCGGAGTACTCGGCGTCCTCGGACAGCCGGTCGGCGGTCCACCCGGTGCCGGCGCCGGTCCAGCGCACGGTCAGCTCGCCCAGCGGCTGCTCCTGGGCCAGCTCCAGCACGGCGTCACGGTACATCTCGAGCAGGGCCAGGAAGCGCACGACCACCGCGAGGGTGGACCCGGCGTCGGCGACGAGCGCGCGGAAGGAGCGCGGTGCGCCGTCCTCGAGCAGGCCGGCGAGGACCTCGGCCTCGTCCCGGACCGTCACGGTGCTCCCGTGCAGGTGGTCCACCCCGACCTCCGCCGGCGCGCCGGGCCGGGTGGAGAAGACGGAGCGGGCGATCTCGGCGAACTGCTCGGGGGTGGTGCGCCAGTCGAGCTCGGGCAGCGCGGCGGCCACCTCCGGGTCCAGCGGCACCGACCGGGGCAGGCGGGTGGACTCGGCCCGCAGCCGCTCGTCGAGCAGGACGGCCACCTCCTTGAACGCCTTGTACTGCAGCAGGCGCGCGAAGAGCAGGTCGCGCGCCTCCAGCAGCGCCACGTCCTCCTCGTCCTCGACCTCGCCGCGGGGCAGAAGCCGGGCGGCCTTGAGGTCCAGGAGGGTCGCGGCCACCACGAGGAACTCGCTGGCCTCGTCCAGCGCGCGGGTCGAGCCGATCTCGTGCAGGGCCCGGACGTACTGGAGGAACTCGTCCGTGACGGTGGCCAGCGCGATCCGGGTGATGTCCAGCTCGTGCTGGGCGATGAGGGAGAGCAGGACCTCGAAGGGGCCGGCGAAGTCCTCCAGCTGCACCGCGAAGCCGCCGGTCCCCTCGGGGGCCGGCGGCTCCCCGGGGTGCATCAGGGCGCGCCGCCGCGCGAGATGAGCTCCCGCGCCAGCTGGCGGTAGGACTCGGCGCCCTGGTGGGCGGTGGCGAAGGACAGGATGGGCTCGGCCGCCACCGTGGCGTCGGGGAACTTCACGGTGCGCTTGATGACCGTGTCGAAGACCTTGTCGCCGAAGGCGTCCACGATCCGGGCCATGACCTCCCGGGAGTGCAGGGTCCGGGAGTCGAACATCGTGGCGAGCACGCCGTCGATCTGCAGGCGCGGGTTGAGCCGGTCCTGGACCTTCTCGATGGAGTCCACGAGCAGCGCCACCGCCCGCAGCGCGAAGAACTCGGCGATGAGCGGGATGACCACCCCGTGCGCGGCGGTCAGCGCGTTGACCGTCAGCAGCCCCAGGGAGGGCTGGCAGTCGATGATGATGACGTCGTAGTGCTCCTCGAGCTTGCGCAGGGCGCTGGCCAGGACCTGCTCGCGGGCCACCTCGGTGACCAGCTGCACCTCGGCCGCGGAGAGGTCGATGTTGGCGGGCAGCAGGTCGACGCCCTCCACGTCGGTCTCCTGGACCACGTCCCAGACGTCCACGGACCGGTCCATCATGACGTTGTAGACCGTCAGCTCGAGCTCGTGGGGGTTGGCTCCCAAGCCGGCGGAGAGGGCGCCCTGCGGGTCGAAGTCGACGAGCAGGACCTTGCGGCCCAGCTCGGCGAGCGCCGCACCCAGGTTGATGGTCGAGGTGGTCTTGCCCACCCCGCCCTTCTGGTTGACCATCGCGATGATCCGGGCGGGTCCGTGGGTGGAGAGCTCGGGCGGGTCGGGGAAGTCGCGGACGGGACGGCCGGTCAGGCCGACGGTTCCCGCCCCGGCCTCGCCCGTGCCGGGGATCCTCTCGTCGCTCTGCTGGCTCACTCGTGGCACCGCTCTTTCGTTCGGGGTCGCGCTCGGGCGGACCGGCCCCAGGCACGGGGCGGCCCGGGCCGGACGGGCCGACCTGGGGTTTTCCTGGACTCGATCAGCTACCAGGGTACCGCCGCCGCCTGCCGGTCCCGAATTGCCGGGGCGGCGGGGCGGCACCAGGGAACGGGCCGACCGCGCCCGCCGAACCCGGTGGGGTCCGGCGGACGCGGTCGGCCCGTCGGCAGGAAGGGGCTGCTCAGCGGGTGCCGGCGGTGACCTCGACCTTCTCGGCCACGGAGTCCTCGACGCTCGCGCCGTCGGTGCCGGCGTCCTGTGCGGCGGCGCCGTGCCCGTGGGCGGCCATGGTGGACTCGTCGAAGCGGTCCCGGCCGGAGAGCACACGCTCGACCTGGTCCAGGTCGATCTCCCGGGTCCACGTGCCGATCAGCAGGGTGGCCACGGCGTTGCCCGTGAAGTTCGTCAGGGCACGGGCCTCGGACATAAAGCGGTCGATGCCCACGATGATGCCCACGCCGTCGACCAGGTCCGGGCGGTGCGACTGCAGCCCGCCGGCGAGGGTGGCCAGTCCGGCGCCGGTGACGCCGGCCGCGCCCTTGGAGGCGATGATCATGAACACCAGCAGGGAGATCTGCTCCCCGAGGGCCAGGGGGTTGCCCATGGCGGAGGCCACGAACAGGGCGGCCATGGTCAGGTAGATCGCGGTGCCGTCCAGGTTGAAGGAGTAGCCGGTGGGGACCGTCACGCCGACCACGGGCTTGGAGACGCCCACGTGCTCCATCTTGGCGATCAGCCGGGGCAGGGCGGCCTCGGAGGAGGAGGTCGAGAAGATCAGCAGGTACTCCCGGGCCAGGTACTTCATGAGCCGGAAGATGTTGATCCCCGTGACCGCCTTCAGCAGCCCGCCCAGGACCACCACGATGAACAGGACGCAGGTGAGGTAGAAGGCGATCATCAGGGTGGCCATGGAGATGATGGCCTGCACGCCGGTCTCCCCCACCACGCCGGCGATCGCGCCGAACGCGCCGATCGGGGCGACCCACATGACCATGATGAGGATCCGGAAGACCAGGGCCTGGACGTAGCCGACGGCCTTGAGCACGGGCTTGCCGGCAGGGCCCATCTGCTGGAGGGCGAAGCCCACGATCAGAGCCACGAACAGGGTCTGCAGGATGTTGCCCTCGGTCAGCGAGGACAGCAGGGTGGTGGGGATGATGCCGAGCAGGAACCCGATCGTCCCGCCCTCCCCGTCGCCGTGGCCGGTGTCCGTGATCTCGTACTCGGAGCCCTGGATGTTCAGGCCCTCGCCCGGGTGGATCAGGTTGCCCACGAGCAGCCCGATGGCCAGGGCGGCGGTGGACATCGTCATGAAGTAGGCCAGGGCCAGGCCGCCGACCTTGCCGACGGTGGCCGCCTTGGCGATGGAGCCGACGCCGAGCACGATCGTGCAGAAGATGATGGGGGCGATCATCATCTTGATCAGGGCGATGAACGCGGTGCCGACGGGCTTGAGCGTCTGGGCGAACTCGGGGGCCGCGAGGCCCAGCACGGCGCCGGCGACGACGGCGACGATCACGAAGACGTACAGGTAGTGCGTCCTGTCCTTCTTCTGCTGCTGGACGGGCCGTTGCGGGTCGACGGGTTCCGTGGCGACGGTGGCCATGCTTCTCCTCCGGTGCGGTGCGGTGCGGATGTGCGGGCCCGGGACCGGGCCGATGTGACGAGTCTCACCGGCGGGCGCCGCCCTGTCGTGTTGTGGTCATAATGGTCGTGACGCCCACCACAGCCGCGGGAGGGACGAGCAGGAGAGCGAGGAGCGCACATGTCCCTGGCCAGGCGCTTCCTCCTGCTCCAGCTGGTCGTCGTCGCCCTGGCGACCCTCGCGGTCTCCGGGGTCCTGTTCGCCCAGGAGCGCGCCGCCGTGGTCGAGCGCGCCGAGGCCGTGACGCGCGTGCTCGCCACCGCGCTCGCGGACGACCCGTACGTGCTCGAGGCCGCGGGCACCCCGGACCCGCACGCCGCCCTGCAGCCGCTCACGGACCGGCTGCTCGCGGACACGGAGCTCGACTTCGTGACGATCATGGCCCCGGACGGCACGCGCTGGACGCACCCGTGGCCCTCCTCCGTCGGCGAGGCCTACCGCGGCGACCGATCGCACGCCCTCGCCGGGGAGACCTGGACCAGCACCGAGCGCGGCAACCTCGGCCCGTCCGTGCGCACGATCGCCCCGGTCCGGGACGAGGACGGCACCGTCGTGGCGCTCGTGGCCACCGGGGTGCTGCTGGAGGCCGTCTCGCAGCAGGCGCTGGCCCAGGTGCCGGCCGTGTTCCTCGTGGGAGTGCTGCTGCTGGTGGCCTCGGCGACCGTCGCGGCCCTGGGCGCCCGGTACCTGGGGCGGGTCACGCACGGCTGGGGCCCGGAGGAGCTCGCCCAGGTCCACGCGCTGCACGACGCCGTGCTCAACGAGGCCACGGAGGGACTCCTGCTCGTGGACGCGGCCGGGGCCGTGCCCGTGCTCAACGCCCGGGCCCGGGAGCTGCTGGGGACCCGGGCGCCGGCGCCGGGACCCGGGCGCCACCACCCCCTCCCGATCACGGACCTCGGGCTGCCCCCCGCCCTGGAGGCCGTCCTGCTCTCGGGGGCGTCCGTGCAGGAGCAGTGGTTCGTGGTCGCCGAGCGCACCCTCATCGTCTCGACCCTGCCCGCCCGCGGGGCGCTCGCCGGGCGCGGCACGGTCGTGATCCTGCGCGACCACACGGAGATCTCCCGGCTCTCGGGACAGCTGCGGGCGACCGCCGCCCTGGCCGGGGCCCTGCGGGCCCAGACCCACGAACACGCCAACCGGATGCACACGGTCGTCTCCCTCCTGGAGCTGGGCCGCGACGAGGAGGCCCTCGACTTCGCCTCGGCCGACATGGCGCGCACCCGTGTGCTGTCCGAGGAGCTCCTCGCCCACCTGGACGACCCGTTCCTCGCGGCCCTGCTGGTCGGCAAGACCGCCGCGGCCCACGAGCGCGGGGTGGAGCTGGAGGTCGTCGTGGACCCCGGCGTGCCCCGCCTCCCGATCTCCCCGGCCGACCTCGTGACCCTGGTGGGCAACCTCGTGGACAACGCGGTCGAGGCGGCCGCGGCCAACGCCGCCCGGGTGCCTCCGGTCGTCGAGGTTGAGATCACCCGCGCGCCCGACGACGCCGACCCGGACCGGGACACGGTCGTGCTCACCGTGGCCGACACCGGGATGGGCATCCCCGCCGAGCTCGCCCCCGACGTCTTCGAGCTCGGGGTCAGCACGAAACCGGCCGGCCCGGAGGGCCGGGGCCTCGGCCTGCACCTGGTCCGGGAGGTCGCGGAGCGGTGGGGCGCGCGGATCGAGCACGGCAACGACGGCGGGGCCGTGTTCACCGTGGTCCTCCCGGTCCCCCACGACACCGCGGCGGGGCGGGTCCCGTGAGCGCCCCGGTCCGCGTGCTCGTCGTCGACGACGAACCGCTCACCGCCGCGGCGCACGCCCAGTACGTCGAGCGCTCGCCGGGGTTCGAGACGGCCGCCACGGCCGTCTCCGGGCGGACGGCGGTGCAGGCCGTGCTGGCGGCCCGCCGGGCGGGCCGGCCCGTGGACCTGGTGCTCCTGGACGTGAACCTCCCGGACATGTCCGGCCTGGACGTGGCCCGGACCCTGCGCGCCCGCGGCGAGTCCGTGGACCTGCTCGTCATCACGGCGCACCGGGACGTGGCGACCGTCCGCGCGGCGGGCACGCTGGGCGTCGTGGGCTACCTCATCAAGCCCTTCACCTACGCCGTGTTCGAGGAGAAGCTCACCGCCTACCGCCGCTACCGCTCGGCCCTGGGCTCGGCGGGGACCATGGGGCAGGACGAGGTGGACCGGGCGTTCGCCGCGCTCGGTGCGGCTGCCCGGCCGGACGCGCCGAAGGGCCTGTCCCCGCAGACGCTCGAGTCGGTCACCGCGCTGGTGCGCGGCGGCGGGTGGCTCTCCGCCGGGGAGGTCGCGGAGCGCAGCACCCTGTCCCGGGTCACCGCGCGGCGCTACCTCGAGCACCTCACCGCGCGCGGCCTCGTGCAGCGCCGCCCGCGCTACGGCACCCCGGGCCGGCCCGAGCTCGAGTACGGGTGGGCCGGGCAGGACGTGTCCCCCGGCGGCTGAGCACGGCCCGCCGGGCACGGCCCACCGGGCACGGCCCGCTGAGCATGCCCCCCGAGGGGAGGCTGCGGTGCGGAGCCTGCCGCGGGGTGCCCGCCGGGCACGGTCTGCCGACGAGGCCCGGCCCGCGCGGGTCCGGGGGGCTACCGGCCCGGGGACGGGCGCAGCACCTCCTCGAGGGCCTCGAGCACGGCGGGGTCCTCGATGGTCGAGGGCACGGCGTAGTCCTCGCCGTCCGCCATCTGCCGCATGGTCTTGCGCAGGATCTTCCCCGAGCGGGTCTTGGGCAGCCCCTCGACCACGGCCACGTCCTTGAAGTCGGCCACGGCTCCGATCTGCCGGCGGACCAGCGCCACGAGCTCGTCCCGGAGCTGCTCCTCCGGCACGTCGGCGCCGGCCTTGAGCACCACGTACCCGGACGGGCGCTGGCCCTTCAGCGGGTCCCCCACCCCGATCACGGCGCACTCGGCGACCGCCGGGTGGGACGCCAGGACCTGCTCCATCGCCCCGGTGGACAGACGGTGCCCGGAGACGTTGATGACGTCGTCGGTGCGCCCCATGACGTAGACGTAGCCGTCCTCGTCCACGTGCCCCGAGTCGCCCGTCGCGTAGTAGCCGGGGAACGCGGTGAGGTAGGAGTCCACGAACCGCTGGTCGTCGCCCCACAGCGTCGCCAGCGTGCCCGGGGGCAACGGCAGGCGCAGGGCGATGTTGCCCTCCTCGCCGATCTCCACCGGCCGGCCCAGCGGGTCGAGGATCTCGACCCGGTAGCCGGGCACGGGCACGGAGGGCGAGCCCGGCTTCAGGGGCAGCCTCTCGATCCCGAAGGGGTTGGCGCAGATCGCCCACCCGGTCTCCGTCTGCCACCAGTGGTCCACCACCGGCACGCCCAGCACCCGGGAGGCCCAGTGGTAGGTCTCCGGGTCGAGGCGCTCCCCCGCGACGAACAGGGTCTGCAGGGACCCGATGTCGTGCCGGCGCACCAGCTCCCCCTCGGGGTCCGCCCGGCGGATCGCGCGCAGCGCGGTGGGCGCCGTGAAGAGGACCTTCACCCCGTGGTCCTCCACCCGCTGCCAGAACGCGCCGGCGTCCGGGGTGCCCACGGGCTTGCCCTCGTAGAGCACGGTGGTGGCCCCGGCCAGGAGGGGTCCGTAGACGATGTACGAGTGCCCCACGACCCACCCGACGTCGGAGGCGGTCCACATCACCTCGCCGGGACCGACGTCGTAGATGTGGCGCATGGACCACGTCAGCGCCACGGCGTGGCCGCCGTTGTCCCGGACCACGCCCTTCGGCGTCCCGGTGGTCCCGGACGTGTACAGCACGTAGAGCGGGTCGGTGGCCGCGACCGGCACCGGGTCGGCGGGCTCGGCACCCTCCAGGGCGGCCGCCCAGTCGAGCCACTCGACGGCGGGCCGCCCGTCCGTCCCGGCCCGGGCGCGGGCGTCCTCGACCGTGGTCTCGAACCCCGCCCGCTCGTGCACCAGCACCGTCCCCGGGGCGTGCTCGGCCATCCGCAGCGCCTCCTCGATCGCCGGGATGTACTCGACCCGCCGCTTCGGCTCCACCCCGCCGGTCGTCGTGACCACGACCACCGGCCGGGAGTCGTCGATCCTCGAGGCGAGCTCCTTGGGGGCGAAGCCGCCGAAGACCACCGAGTGCACCGCCCCCAGCCGGGCGCAGGCGAGCATCGCCACGGCGGCCTGCGGGATCATCGGCAGGTAGACGAGCACCCGGTCGCCCTTGCCCACGCCCCGCGCCGCGAGCGCCCCGGCGAACAGGGCGACCTCGTCGCGCAGCCGGGCGTAGCTGTAGCGCTCCTGGACCCCGAGCACCGCGGAGTCGTACACCAGCGCGGTGCGCTCGCCGTGGCCGGCCTCCACGTGCCGGTCGAGGGCGTTGTAGCAGGTGTTGAGCTCGCCGTCCGGGAACCACCGGTAGAGCGGGGCGGCCGCGTCGTCGAGGGCCGTGCCGGGCTCGCGCACCCAGTCCACGGCGCGGGCGGCGTCGAGCCAGAACCCCTCCGGGTCCTGCACGCTGCGGCGGTAGACCTCCGCGTAGCTCTCGGTCTGGGGCGGTGTGCGGTCCTGGGTGCTCAAGGGTCCCTCCCGGGGTTGCGGTCCTGCCGGACACCCTAGTGGTGCAGATCACAGGCGACAAGGTCTCTGTATACATTCGTGCGAAAATTGCCCGGGGCTTTCGAAAGCTTCTCGCGTTTCTTTCGAAACTGTGTATACACTGCTGAGACATTGTGATGCCTGTCACCCAGGCTCCGCGTCGCACTCCCCCGGCGCGGACCGCGAGAGCGAGGAGGGAGCCGTGCGAGCCAGCGACCGCGCCTACGAGGCGCTGCGCGAGGACATCGTCGAGTGGCGGCTGCTCCCGGGCCAGGTGCTCGGGGAGGTCGAGCAGTCGGAGCGCTTCGGCATCTCCCGCACCCCCATCCGCGAGGCCCTCAGCCGGCTCACCGCCGACGGCCTCGCGGAGGCCCACCGGGGCCGCGGGGTGGTGGTCTCCCAGGTCTCCCTCGAGGACGTCCGTGCCCTGTTCGAGCTCCGGGAGGCCCTCGACTGCCGGGCGGCCCGGCTCGCCGCGCGGCGCCGCGATCCCGTGACGTTCCAGGACCTGGCCACCGAGCTCGAGGCGGTCCTGCACCAGCTGCACGGTCCGGGCACCGACCGGACCGGGTACTACGAGCTGGTGGAGCGCATGGACCGGGCCATCGACGAGGCCACGGCCAATCCTTACCTCACCGCCGCCCAGCGCTCCCTGCGCCTGCACCTGGCCAGGGTGCGCAAGCTCTCCCGCACCAACCCCGACCGGCTGGCTCGGGCGGCCGCCGAGCACGCCCAGATCGCCCGCGCGATCGCGGAGGGCTCCGAGGAGCTCGCCGAGGCCGCCACGCGCGTGCACCTGGCCAACTCGCTCCAGGCCGTCCTGACCACCCCTGTCCGCGAGTGGGTCCAGCCCGCTCCCCCGCTCGAGGCCGCCGGCTGAGCGGGCCGCCCGTCCCGGCCGCCGTCCGCGGCCGCCCGTCCCTGAGACCCGACCCCCGAGCCGACCCCCGAGCCGACCCCCGAGCCGACCCCCGAGCCGACCCCCGAGCCGACCCTACGAGAGGAAACCCCATGACCGTGCTGCACTCCGTGCGCGTCCACCCGTCCAAGGACAATCTGCCCCGCGAGGAGCAGCTGGCCTGGAAGATGGCCGAGGTCGCGGCCGACCCGGTCGAGGTCACCCCGGAGGTGACCGAGATGGTGATCAACCGCCTCCTGGACAACGCCTCGGTGGCCATCGCCTCGCTCGACCGGGACCCGATCGTCTCGGCCCGCGACCAGGCGCTGGCCCACGCCCCCGGCCCGCACGGGACCGGGGCCGCCCTGTACGGGGTCCCCGCGGAGCGGCACAAGGTCTCCCCGGAGTGGGCGGCCTGGGCCAACGGGGTGGCCGTGCGCGAGCTGGACTACCACGACACGTTCCTGGCCGCCGAGTACTCCCACCCCGGGGACAACATCCCGCCGATCCTCGCCGTGGCCCAGCACGTCGGGGCCACCGGCCACGACCTGGTCCGCGGCATCGCCACCGGCTACGAGCTGCAGGTGGACCTGGTGAAGGCCATCTGCCTGCACGCCCACAAGATCGACCACGTCGCCCACCTGGGCCCGTCCGCGGCCGCCGGGATCGGCACCCTGCTGGGCCTGCCCGTGGAGACGATCTTCCACGCGATCGGCCAGGGCCTGCACACCACCACCGCGACCCGCCAGTCCCGCAAGGGCGAGATCTCCACCTGGAAGGCCCACGCCCCCGCGTTCGCCGGGAAGATGGCCGTGGAGGCCGTGGACCGGGCCATGCGCGGGCAGACCTCCCCCACCCCGATCTACGAGGGCGAGGACGGGGTCATCGCCTGGCTGCTGGACGGCCCGGGTGCGGCCTACGAGGTGCCGCTGCCGGCCCCGGGGGAGGCCAAGGCCGCGATCCTGGACACCTACACCAAGGAGCACTCGGCGGAGTACCAGGCGCAGGCCTGGATCGACCTGGCCCGGAAGCTGCACCGCGAGCGCCCCGAGCTGGCCGACCCGGCGCGGATCGAGCGCATCGTGCTGCACACCTCCCACCACACGCACTACGTGATCGGCTCCGGGGCCAACGACCCGCAGAAGTACGACCCGGCCGCCACCCGCGAGACCCTCGACCACTCGATCCCCTACATCTTCACCGTGGCGCTCCAGGACGGGGCCTGGGACCACGTGGGCTCCTACGCCCCCGAGCGCGCCGGCCGGCCCGACACCGTCGAGCTGTGGCGCAAGGTCACCACGGCCGAGGACGCGGAGTGGACCCGCCGCTACCACTCCCTGGACCCGGCCGAGAAAGCCTTCGGGGGCCGGGCCGAGATCACCCTGACCGACGGGTCCACCGTGGTCGAGGAGATCGCGGTCGCGGACGCCCACCCGCTCGGGGCCCGCCCCTTCGCCCGCGAGCAGTACGTCGCCAAGCTGCGGTCGCTGGCCGCCGGGGTCGTCGCCGACGAGGAGCTGGACCGGTTCATCGACGCGGCCGAGAACCTCCCCGCCCTGGGCGCCGGGCAGCTGGACGCCCTCAACGTCACCGCCTCGCATCCCCTGCGCACCGGCACGAAGGGAATCTTCTAGAGCCATGCTGTTCTCCACCACCACCCCCGAGGCCAAGCGGATCGCCCTGCGCGAGATGCTGGCCGGTCCGGCCACCGTGCGCTTCCCCGGCGCCTACACCCCGCTGTCCGCCAAGCTCATCCAGGAGCAGGGCTTCGACGGCGTGTACATCTCCGGGGCCGTGCTCGCCAACGAGCTCGGCTTCCCCGACATCGGGCTTTCTACCCTGCCCGAGGTGGCGGCCCGGGCCGGGCAGATCGCCCGGGTCACCGACCTGCCGTGCCTGGTCGACGCCGACACCGGCTTCGGCGAGCCCATGAACGTGGCCCGCACCGTGCAGGAGCTCGAGAACGCCGGGCTGGCCGGGTGCCACATCGAGGACCAGTTCAACCCCAAGCGCTGCGGGCACCTGGACGGCAAGAACGTCGTGGACCTCGACACGGCCGTGAAGCGGATCCGCGCCGCCGCCGAGGCCCGCCGGGACGACAACTTCCTGATCATGGCCCGCACCGACATCCGCGGCGTGGAGGGCCTGGACGCGGCCACCGACCGGGCCAGGGCCCTGGTGGACGCGGGGGCCGACGCGATCTTCCCCGAGGCGATGGCCGACCTGTCCGAGTTCGAGGCGATGCGGGCCGCGGTGGACGTGCCGATCCTGGCGAACATGACCGAGTTCGGGAAGTCGCCGCTGTTCACCGCCGACCAGCTCCACGAGGCGGGCGTGAACATGATCATCTACCCCGTGACCCTGATGCGCGCCGCCCTGGGCGCCATGGAGCGGGTGCTGGAGACCATCGCCGCGGACGGCACCCAGGAGGCGGCCGTGCCGGACATGCTCACTCGCGCCCGGCTCTACGACCTGGTGGACTACAACGGGTACAACCAGTTCGACTCCGGGGTCTTCGACTTCGAGGTCCCCGGCCGGCACCACTGACCGCACCGCACGCACCGAGCACGTGAAGGAGACCACCATGACCGAGACCCCCACCGAGGTCCACAAGGGACTGGCCGGCGTCGTCGCCGACTACACGGCCATCTCCAAGGTCAACCCGGACACCAACTCCCTGCTCTACCGCGGCTATCCCGTGCAGGAGCTGGCGGCGAACTGCTCGTTCGAGCAGGTCGCCCTGCTGCTGTGGAACGGCGAGCTGCCCACCGAGGAGGAGCTGGCGGAGTTCTCCACCCGGGAGCGGGCGCACCGTGCGCTCACGCCCGAGCTGACGGCGATCATCGACGCCCTGCCGACCACCTGCCACCCCATGGACGTCTGCCGCACCGCGGCCTCCGTCCTGGGCGCGCAGGACCCGCAGGCCGAGGACTCCTCCCCGGAGGCGAACCTGGCCAAGGCGCAGCGGCTGTTCGCGGCGATGCCCGCCGTCGTCTGCTACGACCAGCGCCGCCGCCGCGGCCAGGACGTCGTGGCACCGCGGGACGACCTCGGCTACTCCGCGAACTTCCTGTGGATGGCCTTCGGCGAGGAGGCCGACCCGGCGGTCGTCGAGGCGTTCAACACCTCGATGATCCTCTACGCGGAGCACTCCTTCAACGCCTCCACGTTCACGGCCCGGGTGGTGACCTCGACGCTGTCGGACCTGCACTCGGCGGTCACCGCCGCCATCGGCGCGCTCAAGGGCCCGCTGCACGGCGGGGCCAACGAGGCCGTGATGGAGACGTTCGTGGAGCTGGGCATCCGCAAGGAGGAGTCCGCCGCCGAGGCCGAGGCCCGCGCCAAGGCCTGGATGGACGACGCCCTGGCCGCCAAGAAGAAGGTCATGGGCTTCGGCCACCGCGTGTACAAGCACGGGGACTCCCGGGTGCCGACCATGAAGGCGGCCCTGGACACGATGATCGCCCACTACGGCCGGGACGAGCTGCTGGGCCTGTACAACGGGCTCGAGAAATCCATGGACGAGGCCAAGGGCATCAAGCCCAACCTCGACTACCCGGCGGGGCCCACCTACTGGCTCATGGGCTTCGACATCCCCACGTTCACGCCGCTGTTCGTCGCCGCCCGCATCACGGGCTGGACCGCCCACGTCATGGAGCAGGTGGCCGCCAACTCCCTCATCCGCCCGCTGTCCGAGTACAACGGGCCCGACGAGCGCCACCTGTAGCACGACACGAGACAGGGGGCGGGTCCGCGGACCCGCCCCCTGTCTCGCGCCCCGTCCGCCGCGGGGTGCACCGCCCCGGACCGGCTCAGTAGGTCGGCGCCGCCGGCAGCCCCATGTAGTGCTCGAGCGTGGGGATGCCCTGGTCCACCATCCCGGTGGCCACGTGCACCCCCACGTAGCGCAGGTGCCAGGGCTCGTAGGCGTAGCCCGTGGTCGCGGTCCGGCCGCGGGGGTACCGGACGACGAAGCCGTGCTCGTGGGCGTGCTCGCGCGCCCACGCCCCGGCCGGGGTCCCCTCGAAGCAGCTCTGCAGGCCGCACCGCCCGCTCGGGTCGCCGATGTCCATCACCAGACCCGTCTGGTGCTCGCTGTGCCCGGGGCGGGCGGAGATCAGGTCCGCCTGGGCCTGCCCGTAGAGCCCCACGTAGTGGCGGTACAGCCCCGCCTGCGTGGCGTAGGAGCGGTAGCCGCTCACGGCCGTCAGCGGTGCGCCATCCGCGGCGGCGGCGCGCTGCATCCGGCGGAACGCCGCGGCGGCGTCCGAGCGCAGGAGCTGCCCGCCCACGGACTCGAGCGGGCGCGGCACGTGGTCCGCCGGCACCAGGGGACGGCGCTTGTTGACGACGACGTAGACCGACGCGGCGCGGTCGATCTCCCGGGTCACCCGGGTCCCGGCGCCCCGGGCCCAGGTGATGCTCCCCCGCTGGAACGACTGCCGGCAGCCGCCCGCCCCGCAGGCCTCCGAGGAGACGGGATAGCCGAGGGCGCCGTGCTCCGCGCCCTGGCGCAGCCAGGCCGCCCGGATGGCGCCCCCGGTCGGGTGGGCGCCGCTCGCCCGCGACCAGAGCACGACCCCGCCCTCGAAGACCTGGTAGCAGCCGGCGTCGCGCAGTCCGCACACCTCGCGGCCCACCGGGTAGCCCAGCCGGCCGCGTTCCCAGTCCTGGGCGGCCCAGGCGGCGCGGATCGCGCCCCACGTGGGCCTCGCCCCGGTGCGCGGGGACCAGTGGATGGTCCCGCGCTCGAACGTCTGGTAGCAGCCGCCGCGGACGAGCCCGCACCGCTCGGGGCCGAGGGCGCTGCCGAGCCGTCCGGCGGTGCCGCCGAGCCGCTGGTGCTCGGCCTGGATCGCCGTGGCCCCGAACGCCGGGGTGCCGAGGCCCGGGAGCACCAGTCCCAGCGCGCACACCAGCACGAGCAGCATCCGGCGTGCCCGTCCGGTGACCGGGCGGCTCCCCGGGGAATGACCCCGGGCGATCGGCCGGCGGCACGTCCCGGTGGTCTCCGGGAGGTGCGGCCGGGTGCCGCCCCGGCCGGCCAGTCGGTCGCTTCCCTGGGTGCTCTCGCGCATGACGTCCCCGTCCGTCCGCCGGGCGGAGCGCCCGGCCGTGCAACCAGGCTAGGCCGACGGCGGGCGTTCCCGATAGCACCGCCGGGTGTGTGACGTCACCGGGTCGGACCGCCGGTCACGCGGGGGCTACCGCGCGCGGGGGTGGGCGGCGGCGTAGACCTCCCGGAGGGAGTCCACGGTCACCAGGGTGTAGACCTGCGTGGTGCTCACCGACGCGTGGCCGAGCAGCTCCTGGACCACGCGCAGGTCGGCGCCGCCCTCCAGCAGGTGCGTCGCGAAGGAGTGCCGCAGCGTGTGCGGGGTGATGCGCTCGCCCAGGCCCACCCGCTCCGCGGCGCTGCGGACCGTGGTCCAGGCCGTCTGGCGGCTGATCCGCCCGCCCCGGGCGTTGAGGAACAGCGCGGGGGTGCCCCTGCCCCGGGCGGCCAGTGCGGGCCGGCCCCGCACGAGCCACTCGTCCACCGCACGCACGGCCCAGGAGCCGAGCGGGACCATCCGCTCCTTGCCGCCCTTGCCGAACAGGCGCACGAAGGGCATGCCGGCCCCGCTCTGCTCCGGCTCCCCGCTCCGGCGCACGGCCCGGGACAGGTCGTCGACGTCGAGGCCGGTCGCCTCCGAGATGCGGGCACCGGTCGAGTAGAGCAGCTCCAGCAGCGCCCGGTCCCGCAGCTGCTGCGGGGTGTCCGTCCCGGTCGACTCGAGCAGGGCCGTGACCTGCTCGACCGGGATCGCCTTCGGCAGCCGCATCCCGGGAGTGGGCGGCTGGACGGCAGCGGCGGGATCCGTGCGGGTGAGACCCTCCAGGGCCCAGAAGCGGTGGGCGCCCCGGACCGCGACGAGGGTGCGCGCGGCGCTGCGGGTGCTCAGGGGTGCCCGCTCCCCGGACCCGGCGGAGAGGTCCCGCAGGAAGTCGCGCACGTGTCCGGTGGTGATGCCCTCCGGCGCGGTCACGGGCGGGTCGGTGTGCTCGCGCAGGTGCTCGGCGTAGCGGCGCAGGTCCCGCCGGTACGCGGCCAGCGTGTTGGCGGCGAGGCCCCGTTCGACGGCCAGGTGCTGCAGATAGCGCTCCAGGGCGCGCTCGAGGCCGTCCCCGGGGCCGTCCGGGCAGGATTCCCGGGAGGACGCGCCGGCCGGGGTTCCGGTCACCGCAGGTCCGGGTGACCGGGCCAGGGCGCGTCGGCGGGGCGCAGGGACCGGTAGCCCTCCGCGCGGGCGGCGTGGGCGGCGAGGATCCCGATCACGGCGGCGGGCGAGTTGAGCCGGCCCTCGAGCACCGCCCGCACGGCGCCGTCGAGCGGCACCCACGCCCCGTGGATCTCCGCCTCCTCGCCCTCGCGCTCGTGCCGGTCGTGGCCGGGGACGTCGCTCGGGCCCCGGGCCAGGAAGACGCGGTTGGCCTCGGACGAGGAGCCGGGGCTGTTGTGGAAGTCCACGAGGACGTCCCAGCGCTCGGCGCGCAGATCGGCCTCCTCCGCGAGCTCCCGCTGCGCCGCCGCGGCCGGGTCCTCGCCCTCGACGTCCAGCAGGCCGGCGGGGATCTCCCACATGGTCATCCCGACCGGCCGCCGGTACTGGTTGATGAGGAACACCTCGTCCCGGTCGTTGAGCACGAGCACGGACACGGCGCCGGGGTGGGTGATGTAGTCCCGGCGGAGAGGATCCTCCCCCCGGGCGAGCTCGAACTCGTCGCGCCGGACGTCCCAGATGAAGCCCTCGTAGACCGTCTCGGAGGCCACGGTGCGACGGTCGCTGTGCTGGTCGGAGAGCTCCTCGGCGGCGAGGTGACGGATGTCCATGGGAGACCTCTTTCGATCGGCCGCCGATCCGCGACGGCGGGGGCGGCGGGCGTGGGGCGGGCGGAGGCGGGGCGGGCGGGACGCTGCAGGCGCCGGCCCCTCGGGGACGCGGCGCCTGCACCGGGCTGCCCGTCCGGGGACGGGCGGGGGCTCAGCGGCCCTCGGCCTCGCGCCGCTCGAGGGCGGCCTTCACGAGGCCGTCGAAGAGCGGGTGCGGTCGGGTGGGGCGGGACATGAGCTCGGGGTGCGCCTGGGTGCCCACGTAGTACGGGTGCACCTCGGCGGGCAGCTCCACGAACTCCACGAGGGTCCCGCCCGGGGAGGTGCCCGAGACCACGAGACCGGCCTCCTCGAGACGCTCGCGGTACTCGTTGTTGACCTCGTAGCGGTGCCGGTGGCGCTCCTTGACCCGGGTGGAGCCGTAGGCCCCGGCCACCACGGACCCGGAGCGCAGCTGCGCGTCGTAGAGGCCCAGGCGCATGGTGCCGCCGAGATCACCGGCGCCCTCCACGAACTGCTTCTGCTCGTCCATGGTCGCCACGACCGGGTGCTCGGTCTCCGGCTCGAACTCCGTGGAGGAGGCGTCGGCCAGCCCCAGCTCCGTGCGGGCGTACTCGATGACCATGCACTGGAGTCCCAGGCACAGGCCGAGAGTGGGGATGCTGTGCTCCCGGGCGAAGCGCAGGGTGCCGAGCTTGCCCTCGATGCCGCGGATGCCGAAACCTCCCGGCACGCAGATCGCGTCGACGTCGCCGAGCTCGCGCTGGGCGCCCTCCGGCGTCTCGCACAGGTCCGAGGCCACCCACTTGATCTTCACCCGGGCGTCGTTGGCGAAGCCGCCGGCCCGCAGCGCCTCGGAGACGGACAGGTAGGCGTCCGGCAGGTCGATGTACTTGCCGACCATGGCCACCGTGACGAAGTGGGAGGGTTCGTGCACGGCCTTGAGCAGCCGCTCCCACTGCGCCAGGTCGGCGTCCCGGTAGTCCAGGCCCAGGTAGTCGAGGATGTAGGTGTCGAGGCCCTGGGAGTGCAGGGTCCTCGGGATGTCGTAGATGCTCGGGGCGTCCGGGCAGGAGATCACGGCGTCGTGGTCGACGTCGCAGGCGTTGCCGATCTTGCGCAGCATCGTGTCCGGGACCTGCCGGTCGGAGCGCAGTACCAGGGCGTCCGGCTGGATGCCGAGCCCGCGCAGGGCGGCCACGGAGTGCTGGGTCGGCTTGGTCTTCAGCTCGCCGGAGGGCCCGATGTACGGGATGAGGGACACGTGCAGGTAGAACACGTTGCGGCGGCCGACGTCCTGGCGGACCTGCCGGGCGGCCTCGAGGAACGGCTGGGACTCGATGTCACCGACCGTTCCGCCGATCTCCGTGATGATGATGTCCGGCTGGTCCTCGTCCTGAGCGCGGCGGCGCATCCGGTTCTTCAGCTCGTCGGTGATGTGGGGGATGACCTGCACGGTGTCCCCGAGGTACTCGCCCCGGCGCTCCTTGGCGATCACGGTGGAGTAGACCTGGCCGGTGGTCACGTTGGCGGAGGCGTCGAGGTTCTCGTCCAGGAAGCGCTCGTAGTGGCCGATGTCGAGGTCGGTCTCCGCACCGTCGTCGGTCACGAAGACCTCGCCGTGCTGGAAGGGGTTCATGGTGCCCGGATCGACGTTGAGGTACGGATCCAGCTTCTGCATGGTCACGGAGAGCCCGCGGGCCCGCAGCAGCATGCCGAGGGACGAGGCGGTCAGGCCCTTGCCGAGGGAGGAGGCCACGCCGCCCGTCACGAAGATCTGGCGGGTCACCTTGCCCGGTCGCTGGTTTTCGGTCTGCTGTGCGCCGGCCTCGTGGGCGGCTTCGTTTGCATTCACCACGGAATTCGACCCTATCATTCTTGTCCTCCCGGGACCTCGGTTGCGTGCTGGGGATCACCGTGCGGAGGGACCGCGGAGCACCGCCCCGCGGACCAGCTCCCGGGCGTGCTCGCGCGCCGCCGCGGAGTCCTCGTGGCCCGCGAGCATGCGGGCCAGCTCCACCACGCGCTCCTCCTCGTCCAGCACGCGCACGTCGCTGACGGTGGCGTCCGGGCTCTTGGTGACGAGGATGTGCTGGTCGGCGAAGGCCGCGACCTGCGGCAGGTGCGTCACCACGAGCACCTGGACGTGCTGGGCGAGCATCTTCAGCCTGCGGCCGATCTCCACCGCGGCCTTGCCGCCCACCCCCGAGTCCACCTCGTCGAAGACGAAGGTCGGCACCGGGTCCACGGCGGCCAGGACCACCTCGATGGCGAGCATGAGCCGGGACAGCTCGCCGCCGGAGGCGCCCTTGCCGAGGGGCCGCGGGGCGGCGGCGGCGTGCGGCTTGAGCAGGAACGCGATCTCGTCCCGCCCGTGGCCGGTGAACTCCTCCGTGGGCTCCACGTCGATGACGAGGGAGGCGTTCGGCATGGCCAGGGCCGTGAGCTCGGCGCTGACGGCGTCGGAGAGCCGGTGCGCCGCGTCCCGGCGCCGCTCGGTCATCCTCGTGGCCAGCTCGCTGAGCTCCCCGTGCAGCTGCTCGAGGCGGGCGCGGAGCTCCTGCTCCCGCGCGGGGTCGTCGGTGAGCTCGTCGAGGCGGGCCCGCGAGCGCCCGGACCACTCGAGGACCTCGTCCACGGTGGCGCCGTACTTGCGGGTCAGTGCCTTGAGCTTGGCCCGCCGGGCCTCCACCTCGGCCAGCCGCGCGGGGCCCTCGTCGTCGAGCCCCGAGGCGTAGCCGGAGAGGTCCGCGGCGATGTCGTTGACGAGCACGGCCAGCTCGGCGACCCGCCCGGACAGCTCCTCCAGGTCGCGGTCGGAGCCGGCCTCCTGCTCCAGGGCCCGGTGGGCCGCCGCCACGAGGGTGGTCGCGTCCGGGGTGTCGCCGTCGCCGAACTCCCCGCCGCTGAGGGCGGCGTGGGCCGTGAGCGCCGCGGCGCGCAGCTGCTCGAGGTTGGTCAGCTTCTGGCTCTCCTGGTCGAGGCGCTCGTCCTCCCCCGGCTGGGGGTCCACGGCGTCGATCTCCTCGAGCGCGCCCCGCAGGCTCTGCGCCTCGAGGGCCCGCTCCCGGCCGTGCTCGGTGACCTCCCGCAGCGTCTGTTGCACGGAGCGGTACTCGGCGAGCAGCCCTCGGTAGCGTCCGAGCTCCGCGGCCAGCTCGTCCCCCGCGTACTGGTCCAGGGCGTGGCGCTGGGCGGCCGGGGACTTCAGCCGCAGCTGGTCGGACTGGCCGTGCACGGCCACCAGGGTCTGCCCGACGGCCGAGAGCGTGCCCACGGGCGCGGACCGGCCACCGACGTGGGCGCGGCTGCGCCCCTCCGCGGTGACCGTCCGCGCGACCGTCACGAGGGCCTCCTCGGCGGCGCCGACGGTCTCGACGTCGACCGCCCCGCCCGCGTCCTCGACGAGGGCCGCGGCAGGGTGACCGGCCGGGACCCGCACCACGGCCTCGGCGACGGCCCGGGGCGCCCCGGAGCGCACCGCGCCGGCGTCGGACCGGTTGCCCAGGAGCATCCCGAGGGCGGTGACCACCATGGTCTTGCCCGCGCCGGTCTCACCGGAGAGGATGCTCAGCCCCGGTCCCAGCGGGAGCACGGCGTCGGTGATGACGCCGAGGTCGTGGATGCGGATCTCCTCGATCATGCGGCCGGGCCCCCGTCCTCGTCCCGGACGGGGTGGCGCGGCGGGTCCGGTTCGTGGGGCATCTCGTGCCCCACGGTGGACTTCTGCGGCTCCTGCGCCTGCCCGCCGGCGAGCCGGTCGCCGCGCACGACCGGCAGGGCCGTGGTCCGGGCCGCGGCGGCCTCCCCGGCGGGCACGGGTCCGCGCCAGCCGCTCGTGGGCAGCTCGAACTTCTTCACGAGCCGCTCCGAGAAGGGGGTGCGGTGCATCCGCGCGAGGTTGACCGCCTTCGGGGACCGGACCACCTCGATCCGGGAGCCGGGCGGCAGCTCCGTGGTCCGGCGCCCGTCGCACCACAGCACGCCGCGGGCGTCGGTGCGGGTGAGGACCTCGACGGCCATCATGGAGTTCGGGGAGATGACCAGGGGCCGGGAGAAGAGGGCGTGGGCGCTGAGGGGCACCATGAGCAGCGCCTCGACCTCGGGCCAGACGACGGGCCCGCCCGCGGAGAACGCGTAGGCGGTGGAGCCGGTCGGCGTCGCGAGGACCACGCCGTCGCAGCCGAAGGTGCTCAGCGGCCGGCGGTCGACCTCGATGACCACCTCGACCATCTTCTCGCGGTCGCCCTTCTCCACCGACGCCTCGTTGAGCGCCCAGGTGTGCAGGACCTTCTTCTCGTCCTGCCACACGGTCACGTCGATGGTCATGCGCTGCTCCACCGTGTAGCGCCCGTCCACGATGGCCTCCACGGACTCCCGGAGGTCGGAGCGCTCGCTCTCGGCGAGGAAGCCCACGTGGCCGAGGTTCACCCCCAGCAGCGGGGTGTCCACGCTGCGGACCAGTTCGGCGGCGCGCAGGATCGAGCCGTCCCCGCCGAGCACCATGACGAGCTCGATCTCCCGCAGGGAGACGTCCTCCTCGATGACCTCCACGGGGGCGAGGGGCACGGCGTCCTCGTGCAGCGCTTCGAGGTCGTCCCGTGAGATCACCGGCACCAGGCCGGCCTCGTGCAGCTGGAGACAGGAGTCGCGAGCGGCGTCCTTGGCCTCTTGCCGCCCCATGTGGGCCATGACCAGGATCTTTCTGCTCACCGGGACCTCCCGTTCTCGACTTCGCGGTGCACGCGGGCGTCGTCGGGGCCGGGACCGGCCCGTGGCGCGCGCCGTGCCCGCGGACCGGGCACAGCTCACCACCCTACGCGAGGGCGAGGACACTCAGGACGGGCGCTCCCGCCGGCACCAGAGGAAGAACTCGTGGTTGCCGTCCTGACCCGGCAGGGGGCTGCGCTCCCGGCCCCGGACGGAGAGCCCGTGGGTGCGGGCCGCGGCGGCCACCGCCTCCACGGCACGGGCGCGCTCGTGCTCGCTCGTCACCACGCCCGTGCGCGCGAGGCGGTCGGCGCCGACCTCGAACTGCGGCTTGACCATGAGCACGAGGTCCCCGCCGGGCACCGTGGCCGCCGTCAGCGCTTCGAGGACCAGGGTCAGTGAGATGAAGGAGAGGTCGCAGACCGTGAGCTCCGCCGGGCCGCCGATGTCCTCGGGGCGCATCCAGCGCACGTTCAGTCCCTCGAGCACCCGGACCCGGGGATCGGCCCGCAGCGAGGGGGCGAGCTGGTCGTGGCCGACGTCCACGGCGACCACCTCCCGGGCGCCCTCCCGCAGCAGCACGTCGGTGAACCCTCCGGTCGAGGCACCGGCGTCGAGGCAGCGCTTGCCGGACACGGCCACGTCCGGGAACGCCGCGAGTGCGCCCGCGAGCTTGTGCCCGGCCCGGCTGACGTAGTCGGGGGTCCCGGCGGGACGGACCACCAGCAGGTCGTCGGGGCCGACCCGGGCCGAGGGCTTCGTCGCCGCCCGGCCGTTCACGAGCACCCGTCCCTCCCCGATCCACCGGGCGGCCACGGTGCGGGAGCGCGCCAGCGCGCGCGCCGTCAGCTCCTGGTCCAGACGGGGGCTCACCGCGGACCCGCCCCCTCCTGCCCCGTCCGGGTGCCGGGGACGAGGCCGGCGGGCACGGCGCCCGGCTCGGCCTCGAGCTCCGCGACGAGCGCCGCGTGCAGCTCCTCGAAGCGCGCGGGGTGCTCGGCGACCGGCAGCGCGTCCAGCTCCCCGGCGCGCCGGAGCACCGCGTCCACCCCGGCGTGGCCGGTCGGTCGCAGCGCCGCGGTGTCCGTCCCGGCCGCGTGCGCCGGATCGGCGCCGCCGGTCACGCCCCCGTCCCCCACTCCGGGTCGGGGTCCGTGGGGACGTCGGTGTCGGGGTGCGCCGCCCACCAGGCCGCGCACGCGGCCCGCCAGGCGTCGAGATCGTCCCGGTCGCCGCGGATCCGCAGCCGGGTGCCGTCCGTGGCGGCCTCCGCCGCACCGCAGCGGGCGGTGTGCCCCTCCTCCGTGGCCGTGGCCACGGCCTCGGGGTACGGCTCGAAGAGCGCCTCCAGGGTTTCGACGACGTGGTCGGGGCGCTCAGCGGTGCACGCGGCGAGGATCGTGTGCACGGTGTCCACGCCGGTGAGGACCGCGACGGTCGAGAAGCCCGCGGCGTTGCCTCCCCGGATGTCGGTGTCCAGCCGGTCCCCCAGCACCACGGGCCGGGTGCTGCCCGCCCGTTCAGCGGCCGTGCGGAAGATGGGCGCCTCCGGCTTCCCGGCGACCAGCGGAGGCCGTGCCGTGGTGGCGGCCACCGCCGCCACCAGGGTGCCGTTGCCCGGAGCCAGGCCGCGTGCCTGCGGGATGGTGCGGTCGGTGTTGGTCGCGACCCACAGCACGTCCGGATCGGCCAGCGTGTACGCCGCCTCGGCCAGCTCGGCCCAGCCGAGTCCGGGGTCGAAGCCCTGGATCACGGCCCGGGGCTCCTCGGATTGGGCGCGGACCGGGACGAGCCCGGCGTCCGCCACGACGTCGGCCAGGGCCCGGGAACCGGTGACGAGCACGCGGGTGCCCGAGGGGACGCGCTGCGCCAGGAGCTCGGCACCGGCCTGGGCGGCGCTCACCACGCCCTCGGGTCCTGTGGGGACACCGAGGTCCGTCAGGTGCTCGGCGACCGTCGCGACGGAACGGGAGGCGTTGTTGGTCACGAACACCACGGGCACGCCGTCCGCCGAGATCCTGCGGAGGGCCTCCGGGGCCCCGGGGATGGCGTGGGGGCCGGCGTAGACGACGCCGTCCAGATCGCTCAGGACGGCGTCGAACCGGTCGATCAGCCGCTCAGCCACGCTCGGGGCCCCCGTCCGCGCCGTCGGCGTCACCGGCCTCCGCGAGGTCCGCGTCGTCGTCCGGGTCGAGATCGGGCTCCGCGCCGCCCTCGAAGTCGTCGTCGGGGTCCAGGTCCTGCTCGCGGCCGCCCGCTTCGTCCTCCCGGTCCTCGTCCTCCTGCTCCTCGTCCTCCGGCCCGGCGCCGTCGTCGAGGACGCCGTCGGAGCGTTCGGACGGATCGTCGTCCAGGTCACCGCGAGGGTCGTCCCCGGGGTCCTCGGCGGCCGTCCGCGCCGCCGCCCCGGTGCTCGCCACGACGGCCTCCGGTGCGTCCGCCTCCGCGGGGTCCGTGTCCTGGGCGTCGTCCAGGACCACGCCGCCGGCCGGCACCTGTTCGGTCTCGTCCTCGTCGTCGAAGTCGATGATCTCCGGCTCGGCGAACTGTCCCGTGCCCAGGGCGGCCTCGGCCACCACCGCCTGCCGGTCCCACGTCAGGGCCTCCTGTCCCCGTCCCACACCGCGCAGGGCCTCGGCGTAGGCGCGGAACAGACGGGGGCTGTAGGCGAAGCCGCGGTTCTTGTCGAGCTGCGGGATGCTCAGGGCGTCCACCGCGCCCTGGGCATCGCCCTGGTCCCGCCGCATCCCGGCCAGGACGATCGCCAGCTCCACCCGCTCGGCGGGTTCGAGCGACTGCGCGGCCTCGGACGCGGCGAGCTCCACGGCCTTGTCCAGGCGACCGAGCGCCCGCTCGCAGTCGACCATGAGGGGGAGGTGGACCTCCGCGCCGGTCATCCGACGGAACGTGCGCAGCTCCTTGAGCGCCAGCGCGAAGTCGCCTGCCTCGTAGGCCGCGAGCCCGGTCGCCTCCCGGACCGCGGCGATGCGGCCCCCGCGCCGCCCTGCCGCCTGCGCGTGCTCGAGAGCGAGCTCGGGGGCGTCGAACAGGTAGCGGCCGGCCATGACCAGGTGCTTCGCGACGGCCTCGGCGTTGCGCGGTTCGAGGGCCCCCAGCTGGGCCCGGGTCGGCTTGTCGAGCTCACGGCCCGTGATGTCCTCGTCGACCTCGGGCGCACGATGACGGTGGGTCGAGACGTCGTCCCGGTCCGCACGGGGGCCGCGGTAGCCCTCGGCGCGGTCCGGCAAGCCTCCGCGACGGTCACTCCGCGGGCCGTACCCGCCGCGGCGATCGTCCTGGCGGTCGTCACGGCGGCCCCGGTAGCCCTCGCCCTCACGACGCGGGCCCCGCTCACCCGAACGCTCATCACGCCGACGGTCATCGCCATAGCCCCCACGGCGCTCACCCTCGCGCCGGTCACCACGATCACCGCGCGGGGCGTAGCCACCACGGTCATTCCGCGGGGCGTAGCCCCCTCGGCGGTCGTCCTGACGGTCGTCACGCCGGCGGTCGTCGCCGTAGCCACCACGCCGCTCACCACGATCACCACGGTCACTCCGGGGTGCGTAGCCGCCCCGGCGATCGTCCTGACGGTCGTCACGGCGGCCCCGGTAGCCCTCGCCCTCACGACGCGGGCCCCGCTCACCCGAACGCTCATCACGCCGACGGTCATCGCCATAGCCGCCACGGCGCTCACCCTCGCGCCGGTCACCACGATCACCGCGCGGGGCGTAGCCACCACGGTCATTGCGGGGAGCGTAGCCACCACGACGGTCGTCCTGACGGTCGGCGCCGTAACCACCACGACGCTCACCCTCGCGCCGCTCACCCCGATCGCTCCGGGGGGCGTAGCCGCCCCGGCGATCGTCCTGACGGTCGTCACGGCGGCCCCGGTAGCCCTCGCCCTCACGACGCGGGCCCCGCTCACCCGAACGCTCATCACGCCGACGGTCGCCGCCATAGCCGCCACGGCGCTCACCCTCACCCCGGTCACCCCGGGGGGCGTAGCCGCCCCGGCGGTCCTCCTGGCGGTCGTCACGCCGACGGCCGTCCCCGCTCCTGCCGGAGTCGCCCCGCGGATCGGAGCCGCGCCCCCGGGCGCCACCGCTGCGGTCCCCATCGCGCGCGTCGCGGGACGGGGACCGCCGTCCGTCGTCGAACCGGCCGCGGGACGGCGCGCCGGAACGGTCGCCCTCACGCCCTGTTCCCGCTCCGGACCGGCGGTCGCCGGAGGATCCGTTCCGACGCTCGTCCCGGGACCCGTGCTGGAATGACTCGGACACGTACCGCTCCTCTGTGCCGACGCAGCGCCGGGCGACTGTGGTGGTGGTCGGCGTGGCCGCAGAGCGGTCCGCCGAGCTGATCGCCCCCCATTGTATAAGCAGGCCCGGGAGCGCCCCGTCCCGATTCGCCCCCGGCTGGACCACCGGCCGATGATAGGTCCATGACCAAGAAACCTCTCACGTCCCACCTCCTGGTGCGCGTGCTGCTCGGGATCGTCCTGGGCGTCGCCTGCGGCCTGTTCTTCCCCGAACCGCTCGCCCGCCTCTTCCTGACGTTCAACGGACTCTTCAGCGCCTTCCTCGGCTTCCTCATCCCCCTGCTGATCGTCGGCCTCGTCACCCCGGCCATCGGCGACCTCGGCCGCGGGGCCGGCAAGTGGCTGGGCGTCACCGCGGGCATCGCGTACGCGTCCACGGTCCTCTCCGGTCTGCTGGCCTTCCTCGTCGCGCGCACGCTCTACCCGTGGCTGCTCAGCGGGGAGCGTGCGGTGGACTCCCTGGCCAGTCCGGAGGACAGTGCCCTCACCGGGTTCTTCGCCCTGGAGATGGAACCCGTCTTCGGCGTCATGACGGCCCTGCTGCTCGCCTTCTGCCTGGGCGTGGGCATCACCCTGATCCCCGGCGACACCCTCCACCGGAGCATGGACGACCTCCGGCGGATCATCATGCGCATCGTGGAGCTGGTGATCATCCCGCTCCTGCCGCTCCACATCTTCGGCATGTTCATGGGTCTCACCATGAACGGGCAGATCCTGGTGGTCGTCTCCGCCTTCTCGAAGGTGGTGCTCGTCGCCCTCGTCCTGTCCGTCGTGCTGCTCGCCGCCCAGTACGTGGCCGCCGGGATCTATGCGGGCCGCAATCCCCTGGTCCTGCTGAGGAGCATGCTCCCGGCCTATGCCACCGCACTGGGCACGTCGTCGTCCGCCGCGACCATCCCCGTCACGCTCCGGTGCGTGGAGCGCAACGGCGTCCGCCCGGCGGTCGCAGGCTTCGTGGTGCCGTTGAGCGCGACGATCCATCTCGCCGGCTCCACCTTGAAGATTGTGCTCTTCTCGGCGGCCGTCATGACGATCACGGGCACGCCCATCGACGACGTCGCCTACGTGGGGTTCATCCTCATGCTCGGCATCACCATGGTTGCCGCCCCCGGTGTCCCCGGCGGTGCCATCATGGCCGCCATCGGCCTGCTGCAGGGCATGCTCGGCTTCGACGAGACCGCCGTGGCACTGATGATCGCCACGTACATCGCCATCGACTCCGTCGGCACGGCCACGAACGTCACCGGGGACGGCGCCATCGCCGTGGTCGTGGACAAGCTCATCGGCCGTCGGACCGCGCCCGGGCCGGACGCGGCGACGACGGACCTGCAGGAGCCCTCCGAGGCGTCCTTCCGCGGCTGACCGACGGCCTCCTGCCGCCCGGCACGACAAAGGCCCCGACCGCGTGGTCGGGGCCTTCCTCGTGGCGCGGAGGACGTCCGGCAGTCAGCGGAGCGCCCAGTGCAGCCGCGTCACCATGTCCGCGGGGTCGTCCCCGGGGCGGGGTTCGGTCAGGTACACCTCCCACATCCGGTCGCCGAGCGCGAGGCCCTGCTGCTGCGCCCACTCCGCGAGGTGCTGCCAGGACCGCCCCAGGTCCTCGTAGTCGCCGCGGTGCACCGACGTGACCGTCCGCGTGGCCGGGAGCCGGTGCGCGACGACGGCGCCCTGGGCGCTCACCGCGCCCCGGACGGGGAACCCGACCTTGACGTGGACGGTCTCCGCCGGCACACCTTGGTAGACGGCCATCGGCGGCCCGGAGGGCTCGAAGGCACCGGCTGCCGCGGCGCGTCCCAGCTCGCCGAACGCCCGGTCGAAGAAGTCCCGCAGTTCGTGCATGGGCACCACCCCGGTGATCACGGCGGTCGCCTGCTCGTCCTGTTCGCTCACCCGAGGGCTCTCGGAAGTCTCCTGCATCTCGTCGTCCATGCCGCCATTGTCCGCCTGAACCGGAGCTCGCGTGCATGTGACGGTCCCGCCGGCCACTGACGGGAGACACCCGCCACCGACCCGGCCGGCCACCTCGATCGCGGCCGGATCGTCGGCTGATCCCCGGCCGGCGGAACGCGCGGGCCTTGGAACGGGCACAGGCCCTCACCGTGGTGGTGGGGGCCTGCGGGGGTGGTGGGGGGGATGAGGGGAGCCCCCGCACGGTGGTGTGCGGGGGCTCGACCCTGGTGGTGTGGTCCGGCGGTGTCCTACTCTCCCACACCCTTCCGGGTGCAGTACCATCGGCGCTGTGGGTCTTAG
>NZ_JAVFXA010000126.1:0-504 GCF_040981195.1 Kocuria oxytropis
TCATATTCACGGCCGAGTTGGGCGGTAAGCTGCCCGTGATAGTCAATGCGACCGGCCAGTGGCTTAGTTTCGCTGGCGACCTGGTTGGCCTCCCAAGCCTCTTCAGCTTGAGACCACCAAGAAGCTAGGTTGAGGTGCTCATGCACTACTTCTGGCGCCAGTAAGGTGCGTTCATGGATGGGCAGCACCGTTGTCAGCGGCTTGAGCGCCCGATAAGGGGCCCTTCACAGATGAGCATGGGTAGTGGGGTGCGCGCGGGCTTCTCGAGGGGTGTGTTGTGAGGGCTGGGTAGAGGTCGAGGCCTCCAGGATGGGTAGCGACCAAGCAACCTGATCCATGAAGGCCTCGACGTGTCTCATGCTATCTGCGCGCCCGCGTGCGCGCTCTTCGACCTGTCCGATGTCCACGTGCTCGCCGTCGAGCGTGGTCCGCGCTCGTTCACCCTGGCCGTGGAGACAGTGCCGGCGCTGGTGGGGTGTCCGTCCTGCGGTGTGCTCGCCTCCG
>NZ_JAVFXA010000127.1:0-503 GCF_040981195.1 Kocuria oxytropis
GACCGTCGAGCGGCTGTGGCCGATGCACCTGCAGGAGCCCTGGGACGCCAGCGGGCTCGTCACCGGCCGCCCCGACCAGCCCGTGCGCCGGATCCTGTTCGCCGTGGACCCCGTGGCCGGGGGCGTCGCCGAGGCCGTGTCCACCGGCGCCGACCTGCTGGTCACCCACCACCCCCTGCTCCTGCGCGGCGTGACGTCCGTGGCCGCCGACGGCTTCAAGGGCGCCGTGGTGCACGAGCTCATCGAGCACCGGTGCGCCCTGCTCGCCTGCCACACCAACGCGGACTCCGCCCCGGACGGCGTCTCGGACGCCGTGGCACGGGCCGCCGGCCTCACGACGACGACGCCCCTCGCGCCGCACCCCGCCGATCCGACCGTGGGCATCGGGCGCGTGGGGGACCTGGCGCGGCCCGTGCGCCTGCGGGAGCTGGCCCGGCGCCTGGCCGACGCCGTGCCGCCCACCGCCCACGGGGTCCGGGTGGCAGGGGACCCCGACGCCCTCG
>NZ_JAVFXA010000023.1:0-34887 GCF_040981195.1 Kocuria oxytropis
GTGTTGTGACCGATTCGAGCATCGGGGTCTGTCTGTGGGAGCGAGCAGGGGAGCGAATCCGCACTGGATAGTACGGATTCGCTCCCCTCAGCGGATTAAAGCACGACGGATACGAGGCCGATGAGGAGTCCGTACTCGACAGCGGTGGCTTCCTGCGTGGTGGATTCTCCAGACTTGATGTCGTCAGGGGTGTCTCTGGTCCCGGCGGCGGCGGGGCCGGCGACCCCCAGAGTCAGCAGTCCGGCGGCTGTAAGCGCGGTAGTGAGGCGACGTAGTGATGTCATGGTGGCTCCCGATTTTCTGGCCGCTGTGCACCGTCTGATGCGAGATGCGGCGTGGTCCCGAATCCCATATCGGGTGCTGTGATCATCTTCCCGGTGCGCGGGGCGGTCAATGAATTTGCGATGTCGTTACGTGAGCTTTGGGCAATCCGACATAGCGGGGAGAAGCCGTCGGTTGCTGCGCATCGGTGGAGCACCCCATGGCTCGCTTCGGTGGCTACCTGCAGTGGAAGCCGTCCACAGACGGCGGTTACGGAAGTGTCACGGTCGCGCATGAGGTGCTCTGCCGGCTGTGGGCGGGTGGTCGGTGGGGGTCCCCGTGTCCATCATGGGTGCGGGAAAAGCCGCGGAGCGATGGAGCTTTTGCCGTGCACATGTGGGCACGGGGCCAGTAGGTGCACCACGGACAGGACCGTCAGGAGTTGGCGTCGGCCGAGTCCGTCGGCTGCTCCTGCTCATCGTCGGGGGCCGAACCGGCGCCGCTCTTGGATGTCTTGCGACGGCGCTGCACACGCTGCACCTTCTCCGGTGCCGAGAGTCCGATTTTGCGCAGTTCCTCGGCGGTCCAACCGCCGGTGGTGACCGCGGTCTGGAACGCGGCGGTGTCGTTCTTCTCGGCTTCCTTGAGGGCCTCGCGGGCCTCGTCGAGGGCGCCGCGTGCGGTGATTGCACGACGGACGTAGTCCATTCGGTCGTTGAGCAGCCGCTGAGCAGCTTCTTCTGCTTGCTGGGGGTCGGTGAGCTTCGCCATGCCCCCAGGTTAACGGACGCACACTTTCCGTTCCAGAGGCAGCGCCCGCTGAGCCGGCGTTTCGCACACGTGGTGCCCCAGCGGAGCAAAGCTATGTTTTATGTGCCATAAAACGGGTGCACCGTTAGCCCGTGGGGCTTTGCGGTGGCACACTGGTCGTGTGGGGCCCACTGGGGTGGGGGCGCTGCGCTGGGCCGAGAAGGAAAGAGAGGTGCTGTGGTGGAGCAGGAGAATCCGCGTCGGGTGTGGAAGTCGAGGCGCAAGCGGATTGAGGGCAAGACCCAGTACGTCCGGGTCTCCATGTCAGAGTCAGAGCGGGCTCAGTTGATGGTGCTGGAGCAGCAGACCGGGCTCTCGCCCTCGGCATTGATGGTCGAGGCGGTGTTCGGTTCGGCGGATCCGGTGGCGGTGCAGCTGCGGCGGAACCAGCTGGCCGAGCTGATCCAGATGCGACAGCTGATGGCCACGATCGCCAACAACGTGAACCAGATCGCCCGGCACGCCAACAGCACCGGCGAGGTGCTGCCCGAAACGGTCGAGACCTTGCAGGAAGCCCGCCGCTTTGGAGCGGACGTGCTGGCCAAGATCGAGGAGTTGATCCCGTGATTCCGAACATCACCAAGGGTGACAAGCCGGTCGGGCTGATGAAGTACCTCGTGGGTCCGGGCCGGGCCAACGAGCACACCGACCCGCACCTGGTGGGCGGCTCCCCGCTCATCATGGCGTGGCACGACGACGTGCAGCTCAACGAGGAAGCCGCGGTGTCCATCGCCCGCGAGATCGACCTGAACCGACGCGCCTTCGGAGTGGAAGCTGACGCCAAGCACATCTGGCACTGCTCGTTGTCGATCCCGTACCAGGAGCGGGAGGTCACCGATCAGGAATGGGCCGACATCGCGAGTAAGTTCATGGACGAGATGGACTTCACCGAGGCCGGGGCCAAGGCCGCCTGCCAGTGGGTCGCGGTGCATCACGGGCGTTCCACCAAGGGCAACGACCACATCCACATCATGGCCTCCACGATCCGTGGTGACGGCACGAAGTGGGCCGATGGCAACGACTTCGCCCGGGCGCAGAAGGTCGCCCGGGGTATCGAGAAGGACTTCAACCTCATCCAGCTCGGCAACCACTCCGAACGGTGGTTGCAGCAGGGAGAGATCACCCGGGACAGCACCAGGGAACCGACCCGGTTCGCGCTGGAGCGCACCGTGCGGGCGTGCGCGGTGGCCGCTGAATCGGAGGCGCAGTTCGTGCGGCAGCTGCGTCGGGCGAAGCTGCTCGTGCACCCGCGGTTCGCCGCCGGCACCGACTCGGTGGTGACCGGGTACTCGGTGGCGGAGCGTCCGCCTAAGGGGATGCGGCCGCTGTGGTTCGGGGGCGGCAAGCTCGCCCAGGACCTCACCCTTCCCTCTCTGCGGACCCGCTGGCCGGACACCCCCGAGTTCGCCCAAGAGGCGTCGGATGAATGGATGGCGGCCAAGCGGCACCGCCGCATCGTGCACCCCGACGCCCCCGGTGCGGCCCTGGACGAGGAGACCGCCCGGAGGTTGGCCGGAGAGTTGAAAGAGGTGCGCCGGCGGCTGGTCACCATCGCACCGGACGACCACCAATCCTGGGCGCACGCGGCTCGTGAAGCCTCCGGGGTGTTCGCGGCATGGTCCCATGCGACCGAGGACGGGCAGGGGCCGCTGGGGCGCACTGCCCGGGTGCTGGCACGGTCCGCGCACCGATCTGGGGTGAAAATCACCACGCCGCTGGAAGCGCCGCTGCGCACCAGTGGCACCACGGCCTTCTTGTTGGCGGGCACCCGGGCGCCGTCTCCCATGGCGCAGGCGCTGATCATGAATCAGATGCTGCGGATGACCCAGGCGTTCTACGAGATGCACCAGACCAACAAAGAGCTGCGCGAGACCCAGCTCATCAATGACGCCTTCGAACAGCACCTGGCCGTGGTGGCCGGGCCCCTGCCCGAGGTGGAGGCTCCCGTGCCGGCGCGCGCTACCTCCCATGCCGGCCCCGCGCGTGAGCGCGGGGCGCTGCGGGAAACCCAGGGGCCTACAACTACGGCCCGACCCTACGTTGAGCACACCCGAGACGAGCACGGAATGGAGCTGTAGCGATGAGCACACAACCCGACGGCGTGAACGACCTGCTCTCCCGGGACCTCCAAGCGGCGATGGCCGTGGCCGGCCGCTGGGGCGAGATGATGGCCCGCCAACGCGCCGAGCGACTCCGCCAACGCCTCATGGAACACCAGCACCGGCGACGCGAGCTCGAAGAACGCTTCGAAGCCGAACGCGCCGTGATGCGCACCGAACTCGCCCCCGTGGACCAGGACCGATTCTGGGAGACCGCCAAGCCGGAAGACATCGCCGGCCACTACGGACTGGCCCGGCAGTGGGAGCACCACGACGAAGTCGCCCGGGCCGCACGAGGGCGGATCGAGAAGGAAGTGAAGGACCGGCACGGATTAAACGTGGAGGACTACCTGACCGACCACGCACGGGAACAGCAGCGCACCGACTCTCCCGACCACGAGCTGGCGGCCCGCGAAGCAAATGACGCGCAGCGCGACCACGCCGAAGCAACCCGCCACGCTGCAGTAGCCGCGCAAGGCGACCTGCAGAACGACACGGACACCCGCCACGCGGCCGCCGACGCCGAAGAACTCTGGGACTCCGGAGACCGCCGAGCACGCCTGGCAGACAGCCTCATGGCCGCCCTTGGTGGCACCGAAGCAGGCCGGGACGGTGTCCAGGCCCGTCTGGCCGCCGAGCGAGATCAGGGCACGCCACCGATCGACGCGGTGAGGTCCATCCAACGAGGTCCCAAGGCCCGCAAAACCATTGGTCGCGGCGCGGGGCGCCAGAGGGACATGGGCCTGGACTGAACCGCGTTCCCACGGAGGAGCCGTGCGTCCCCCGTCCCTGCCCAGTCGTGTATTGCTATACGGAATGAGGTGAAAGCCTGGGTCCCAATGGAGGCGTAGCGACGCCCCTGTGGTACGCCTAAATGGCACCCTATGTCGTGCAACCGATCATGTCCGCTTAGTTGATAGTCTCGAGAGCAACCTTGGCAACGACGAAGCGGCCGATGGCAAAGCCTGGCACATTGATCTTCGAGGCCACCAGCTGAACCATAGTTAGGAGCCGCCCGTGCGCCTCGCACATGTCACGATTAGCAACTTTCGGGCCCACTCATCAACAGTGATCCCACTGTCTCAGCTTGGGTGTCTTATCGGTGAGAACAATGCCGGAAAATCATCCGTGCTTCATGCGATTCAATTTGTTCTCGAAGACAAGAAGCTCAACGCTGAAGATTTCAGGGATCCAGCACTGCCAGCCAGCGTGACTTTGCGGTTTGAAGAAATTGACGAGAACGATCTGCAAAGGGTGGGCGAGACGCATAGGGATCGAGTCGCTAGCATGCTGACAGATGGTGTGCTCACGATCGTGCGTTCCCAGGAATTCGATGGAAAAGCCGAGTCTAATTATCTAAAGCTCACCCCGAGTGACCCAATGTGGAGTTACGATGCGCTTGATTCTGCGACCAAAGGGAAGCGGGCCACCCAACTCCGCCAGGCAGCGGTCGAGCTGCTGCCACCGATGGAGGGCGTGCTGGGCGACTCACCAACTAAACAAGACGTCAAGGATGCTTGGGAGCAACTAGTCGCGCAGCTTCCGCCGGAGGAACTAACAGAGACCCCGACTTCCTATCCCACTGGGATTGGACAGGCTGTCAAGCCACTCCTTCCTTCCGTGATCTACATTGAAGCGGTTAAGGACGTTTCTGTTGAAGCCAAATCGACCGGAACCTCCGCATTTGGCAAGCTTCTCGAGTTGCTATTCAATGAAGTGGCGGACGAGTTCAGCGACATTAACAAGCAGTTCCAAGCGGTCTATCAAAAGCTCAACAGATCCCTGAATGACGATGGACTGGAAGTCGATGATCGACTTGATGCAGTACGGTACATTGAGTCAACGATTGAGGAATTTGTTCAGGCAAGTTTTCCTGGCGTTTCACTCCGTATGAACGTCCCTGCACCCACCTTGTCAATGCTGCTGTCTGTTGCCGAGTTGCGTGTCGATGATGGGCACGATGGCTTGATCTCCAGTAAAGGTGACGGACTCAAGCGCACCGTGCTCTTCGCCCTCCTTCGCGCCTATGCAAACATCCGAAGCACAGGTCTGAACGGCGGCGCTCAGAGCGAGGCTCCCAAGCCGCCCTACATTCTCCTCTTTGAGGAACCGGAACTGTACCTTCATCCGCGAGCACAGCGTCAGCTGATGGAAGCTCTCGGCACGTTCGCGGACGAGCATCAAGTACTGGTGACGACGCACTCTCCTGGATTTTTTCGGCCCGGGACAAAAGGATTTGCGAGGCTCCAGAAAACCTCGAATGGCGTATCGATACATCCGGTCGACCTCGCACTCAAACATCGCGATGCATACCAAATCGTCCAGCATGAAAATAACGAAGCAGCATTCTTTGCTCAATGCGTTGTTCTAGTTGAAGGCGATAGCGACACTTTCACATATCCACATTTGGCTAGGCTTTTCACATCCGAATGGGATGATGTAGATCGAAATATTATGTTCGTCAAAATCGGCGGAAAGGGAAACATTAGCCGATATAGGCAATTTTTCTCCAGCTTCAACATCCCAATTCATGTCATAGCGGACCTGGATGCGCTCGTGCGAGGATTCGAACACCTGACTAAGAATGAGGATGTGCGGACGGAGCACTCAAGGCTGATGAGCCTGATCAGCGATGCTATCACTGAGGTAAACGACCCCAACAGTAATAGCGTCCGCAGCATCGTGAGCCGGCGAACGGCGAGCCAACTTTGGTCTGCAGCACAGTCCCACCTCGCGGATTGGCGACACGGCCCCAGTGAGGATTTGGCTCGCCGGTTAGATGAAACACTCACCGAACTTTTCGATGCGGGGAACGGTGACGCTAAGCTAGCACAGCTAACTGATCCCTCATCAAAGAATATTTCTGCGGCGCGCGATTCCGTAATTTCGTCTTTGGCCGAAGAGAATGTGTACGTTTTGAGGCGCGGCGATCTGGAGACCTACTGCGGTACAAAGGCAGGGAGTGACAAGGTCGCGATAGCTATCGAGTTCTGTAGAACCACCACAAGCATCGAATCCTTGCGAGAGGTACACGGTGAGGATGCTGACAGTGTTGCCAACGAACTCGAAGGTATATTTTCAAGGATCTACGGCTGAGGGATGTGGGTCAACGGTCCGATGTCCATCACATCAATTCCGCGAGATCCTTTCACTTGACGAAAGATATGCAAGCTGACTTGCACCTACGTAACGGACACTTAGGGCTCGAGGACCGAGCTTGCTCGCCGTGCACCCTGTCGCTGCCTGGGCAGACGCCCGTAGGCAGGGTGGGACGAGTTCTCGCATCTGTTTCTACTCGTCCTGCTTCAGCGCCGATAATTGCGATTATGTAAAGTCACAACGACTCTATTCGCGGTTTCTGCACATCGTGAGGTTCCGGGTAACGGCCCCGATGCTCCCCCAAGTGCCTTCTGACCTGGGCTTATCCTGCTTGATCACCGCGGGGTGACGTGCAGTGCGGGATGCGAATGGCACCTGGACCTACCATGCCCATTCGGCTTCTGGCCTGGACTTTTCCGGCGGTGATTGCGGTACACGCAATCTGTGTGCGAGTATCGCAAGCATCTTCTGACATCCAAGGACGACTCATGGGCCACGATGGCGAGAACGTGCGGTTCGTTCCCTTCGGTGGGCAAGCCCCCGATCCGGACGTCTTCCTGGCCAGTGTCCTGGATGGGTGGGGTGCTCAGCAGCGGGCGAAGGACTTCGCGCCGGCGACGATTCGCACCCGGCGCAGCGTCGTGATGAGTCTGGTGGACTTCTCCGGGCGCTACCCGTGGGAGTGGACGCTGTCAGACGCGGACGACTTCTTCTCCCACGCCCGCGCGGTGCGCAACCTCTCCCACGGGAGCGTGCGCTCCTATCAGGGGGCGATCAAGCTGTTCTGCGACTACGCCTGCGATCCGCACTACGACTGGTGCGAGCAGGCCGCGAGGTCGTTCGGGCAGGTCTTCGCCCAGGTCGTGACCGAGCTCAACCGCCTCACCCATGCCCAGCCCACCGAGGCGCGCCCGGCCAAACGCCCTTTCACCCAGGCCGAGCTGCAGGAGCTGTTCGACCTGGCCGATCTGGAGGTCGAGCGGATCCTGGTCTCCGGGCGCAAGGGTGCGGTGGCCGCCTGGCGCGATGCGATCGCGTTCAAGACGGCCTACAGCTGGGGGCTGCGCGCCAACGAACTGCGGCACCTGCAGGTCGTGGACTTCTCGTCCAACAACCGGGCGCCCTATCTCGGCGGCCACGGCGTGCTGCGCGTGCGCTGGGGAAAGTCCCACCGCGGCTCGGCGAAGAAGGTCCGCTCCGTGCTGACCGTCTGGCCCTGGTCAGCGGAGATGATCCAGGACTGGATCCGCAACGGGCTGCCCCGCTACGGGCACCCGGTGAGCGACCTCTTCCCCACCAGCACCGGGGCGATCGTGGGCGAATCGCATCTGCTCGGGCGGCTGCGTGCCTTCATCGATGAGCTCGGTTTCCCGCCCGGGCTCGATCTGCACTCCTTCCGCCGCTCCTACGCCACACAGCTGATCACCGGGGCGGGCTTCGACGTCACCTTCGTCCAACTCCAGCTCGGTCACGAGCACGCCGCGACGACCTCGATCTACTCCCTGCCCTCCCCCGACTACCAGCGACTGGCCCTGGAACGGGCCCACGACCGCACCATCCAGGCAGCCCTCGGGCTGCCCGCACCCAGGAGAGCCCCATGAGCACACGCGAGATCACCTACACCTGGCGGGTCCGCGAGATCATGGCACGCCGCGGCGTGCACACCGCCAAAGACCTCGCCGAACTGCTGCACGAACGCGGCATCACCCTCACCGCCAACGCCGTGTGGCGCATCGTGACCCAGCAGCCCGAGCGGATCTCCTTCAAGGTCCTCGTCGCCCTCTGCGACGCCCTCGAGGTCACGCCCAACGACCTGATCACCTACACGGCCACCGACGCCAAGACCGCCCGGCAACACCGCGCGGCCGCCGGTGAAGACCTCCCCGACCTCCGCCACTACCGCCCCGTGCGCGCCCGCATCATCGACGACGACAATGACTGACCCCTGGCGCCCGGCCACCGACGGCAACGGATCCGCCCGGCCCCCCACGCTCACCGGCCTCCCCACCCCGAACAAACGCGGCCGACCCCGCTCGGCCGGGCCCCACGCCTGCGACCGCTGCCACCAGCAGGTCGCCAAGATCCGCCTCCACTGGCCCGACGGGGCCATCTGCGGGGCCTGCTTCACCGAAGCCACCCACACCTACGGCACCTGCCCGCACTGCGGGGAACACCGCATGCTCCCGGGTCGCTCCACCGAGAGAGAGCCCCTCTGCCGTGACTGCGCCGGCATCACCACCGCCCTGACCTGCACCCGCTGTCACCGCGAGGCCGAGAGATTCCGGGCCGGGCTCTGCATCCGTTGCGCGCTCACCGACGACCTCACCACCGTGCTCGTCCCCGGCGAGGACCTACGCCTGCACCGGCTCATCAAAGTGCTCACCGCAACCCAACGACCCGAAAGCGTCTACACCTACATGCGCCCAGGCACCCGGGCCAGGACCCTGCTGGAAGCCATCGGCAACCGTGAAATGGCGCTCACCCACGACGCCTTCGACCGTCTCCCCCGCTCGAACGCAACCGAACACCTCCGGGCTCTGCTCGTCCACCACCGCATGATGGACGCCCGCGGCAACGAGACCCTCGCACGGTTCGAACACTGGCTCACCACCAGGATCGCGGCCCTGCCCGACGACGGCACCGCCCACCTCATCGAACGCTTCGCCACCGAGCACCACCTCGAGCGCATCCGCGCCCAGGCGGCCGAGCCCGACACCGATCTCCAGGCCAGCACCCATACGGCCAAACAAGAGATCACCGAAGCCGGGAAGTTCCTCATCTGGCTCCGAGCACACCACCACGCGACCGCCCAAGAACTTCAGCAACTCCACCTCGACGACTACCTCAGCGCCGGCCCCAGCACCCGCAAGCACATCCGCGCCTTCATCCGCTGGCTCAACCACGACCAAGACCACCGCACCGGGGCACTTCAGGTGCCGTTCCGCAACGCCCACTCCACGCCCATGATCACCCAGACGCAGCGCCTCGAGCTCCTCCGAAACTGCCTCGAACACCGCCAGGTCACCAGCTCCACCCGCCTGGCCGGGCTGATCCTGCTGCTGTGGGCCCATCCCCTGAACAAAATCGTCCTGCTCCGCCGGGAACACCTCACGGCCACCCCGGACGGCATGCTCCTCACCCTCGGGACCACCCCGACAGCCATTCCCGAAGCGCTCACCGAGGTGTTCTGGCAGCACCTGCAGGATCCCGGGCACCAGAACACCATCAACACCGGCACGCCGTGGCTGTTCCCTGGCACCCGTGCGGGCCGGCACCTGCACCCGAACACTCTCTCCGGCAGGCTCAAAGTCCTCGGCATTGACGCCCAACGCGCCCGCAACGCCACCCTGCGCGACCTCACCCAAGAAGTCGACGCACGAACCCTGATCGATCTCCTCGGCTACAGCCCCGACATCATCGCCCAGCACGCCGCCCGATCCGCCACACCCATGTCCGACTACATCGACCTGAAACACCAACAGCCCCGATGACCCACGATCACCGAAGAAACGGATAACGCACTTTCCCATCAATGAAATCATATTGCTCTCATGCCCCCCGCTGTCTACGGATTGGTCAGTGACTGCTCGGCCGCGCCCGCAGGCCTTGGCTGTGTTTTCCCCAAGGGCAAGCTAGCTAGGATGCCGCCTGGTTATGCACCAGTCCCGGTGTTAGTGGGTGCCGTAGGTGATTAGTGGTGCCCACAGCCAGGGTTGGGGCCATTGGTCGGGGTGGTGGTGGAGCCATTGCCGTTTGGCTTCGGCCAAGGCGTGGGACGGTGGGTGTCCTGCTCCTAGAAGGATCCAGCACCGGGCCATGACCGCGGCGGTGGCGGCATCGTCGATGGCGTGCAGGGATCCGATCACGGTGGTGGACCCTCGTAGTAACAATGCGGCCGGGAAGCCGCTGAGTTCGCTTCCCTCGATCGTCTCCATGGTGGAGTGACAGGACGAGAGCACGCTGTAGCGCGGCGCGGACCACCTCAGGGCTTCCGCGGCGGTGACGCTGGTCCCGTCGGGCAGCAGTTTGGTCTGCCCCCACCCGGTGCGGTCCTGACTGCCGTGGACCCCCAGAGCGAAGACTTCGTAATCGCGCCCGGCGCCTCCCAGCGCCTGGTGCAACGCCGCAGCGCCCTCGGCCTGGTCCACCGGCGCATGGCTGTTAGCCATGGCCTGACTCTCCGTTACGGCATGGGCAAGTCGGTGGTGGTCGTAGACGCTCAACCATTTTGGGGCCGCATCCTCTGGGGGCCGGCTGCTCAAGGCATCGGTCATCGCCAAGGAACCCGTGAACACCACATCCGCGCAGTCAATGAGGAGTGTCTCGTCGTCGACGGCGAGGTTGTCGAAGGGTATCCCGAGCAACCCGGTAGGAACGATGACCAGTTCCACGGGCCACTGCCCCCGGTTGTCCCGTAGGTAGGTGCGCAGTGGTTCGGGCAACAACAGGAAAGCCAGCGCAGCGTGAACAGTCCAGAAGTCCGCCTCTTCAAGGGAGAACTCCCCAATGTATGGCAGAAGACTTAGCCCACAGGTGCTTACCACCTGATCGCCGTCGGGGACGGTCACGGCCCAGAACAACCGGTCCTGCCCACCGGGCGTGGGCGCCGGAACACGGTAAAGCTGCAGCACAGCGCGTGCGCGCCCGGCCGCGAGGCCTTGGCGCACCAGGTGTTCCGATCGCAGCACCGGTAGCTGACCGAAGTCAGCGAGCACGGAGGCCGGCCCGATGACACTGGCGGCCGCTTCCAGTGCCGCGGCCTGATTGGCGGTGATGTCGGCGACCGATCGGGTTGTCCAGGACCGAGACGCGTCTTGATCGGTGATGTCACGGATGTCAGGGACCGCGGCATTGGCGGCCACGATCCGGCTGGCGGCCTCGCGCACCACCTGACCCACCTCGGGGTTGGTCGACAGTTCTCCCAGCAGCAGGCCCACCCGGTTGCGCCGGACCGCTTCCATGACCAGTTCCGCCGCCTGAGCATCCCCCAGGCGCACGGCCAGATCGGCGGCATCGGGATAGACCTGGGCGTGTTCCTGGGCGACGCGAGCCCGCTCCGCCGGGTGGGTGACGGTCAGCAGGTGCACGGCCAGACAGTGCACTGCCTGCAAGGAAATCTGCATTTCCTGCTCCGGGGAAGTGTCCCCGTGCTGATGGCGGTGGGCTTCCAGCACCGTCGACCAGCATTCCAAGCTCAGGGGGGCATCGAGGTGCCGGCCCTCCACGACCAGCTCCCCAGCCGCCTCCCGGGCAAGAGCCTCCACCAGCTCCCAGTTCGCGGTCTCAACATTGATTTGAGCATTGCGCCGGTGCCACAACGCCAAAGCCGCCTTCAACCGCGGATGATGAGTCGAAACCGGTCCGGCCAGCACTTCCTCGAGCCGCGCCAACACCCGCTCATCCCCCGGCGTGCCCAGCCGCGCCGCCTCCAACAACGCATTACGACGAAGAGCGCCTTCCAGCCCGATGTGGCTAAGTTCTAGAAATTCGTCTGTGGCTTCAGCAGTTTTGATCCGATGGGTTGCAGCTGAGACCAGCATGCGGGCGCGGCTCAGTCGCACAGCTGAGAATCCGTTGCCGCCGTAGCCTTCATAGGCGTGGCAAGCAGTGCGGAACAAGCTCAAGGCAGTGTCGACTGCTTCCTCGCGAATACGAGTGTCCCCGCGATGATAGAGAGCGGTACCTTGATTGAGGCATGCATTGCCGATTGCCGCAGTCAGGGTTCGGTCGCCCCGGGCGTGAAGAAAATCCAGTACCTCCTCCACCGTCTCCAACCGATCCGGCAGATCCGCCTCCTCCGCCTGCCGACGCACCAACTGGAGAACAAAGGACAGTCTTTCCTGGGCAACTTTAAGGTAGGTCGTCCAGTCCCGCATGATGGCCGCGTTGGACGTCCGAACCCCAAACAGTGGCCGGATGAGATCACCGTCTCCGTTGTCCTCGGCGGCGAGTTTTTCAAGCTCCTGCTCTACTGCTAGAAAACCAGGTCGATCCCCCACAGCACGCGCCAGCCCCGCCTTTCCCATCAAGGCTCGAGCCAGATAATAAGGACGCTGGTCACGGATGCTTCCAGCCAGCTCGAGGCGGAGGTTAATGCTCTGCTTCCAGTCGGTGTAACGACCCAAAGCAGAGGTGCAGTCACTGATGAGGCTAGCTGCGGTGAGGGCGACCACGGTGCGGGTGATCCGGTCCTCCGGCAACCACCCAGGAGAACCGGCCGCCAATCCGGGCATCCACGGCTGGTCACTGTCCATGGCCTGCCGCCCAGCCTCCATCGCACGATAAGCGAGTTCCAGTGCCTCGGGTAGATCCGTGTTTAGACGGGCATACCTGGCCGCGGCCTCCAGCGCCCAGCACAGAACATCCGGGTCCCCGAGGTCCTCCGCCTCGGCCACCGCCTGAGCAGCCACCTGCCGCGCGATGGGTGTCTCCCATTGGGCGCGGTTATCGCGTTGGGCTGTGGCGGGATTCGCGACGGAGGTCAAGAGCCCCAAAATTTTTTGGGTTCGGCACACCGAATTTGTTAGGTCGGAGGACAGAGCAACTAATCGCTGACCGGCCTCACGCACCACGGCCTTAGACGGCCTTCCAGGCGGGGTCCGGTTTGCGCGGGGCCTGAAAGTGCTCCGTGGGATGACTTTCGAATGCGTAAGAAGGATCTGCATAAGCAGTTCCCGCTCCATTGTCTTATTCGGTGAAGTTTCCGCATGGGCCAGGAATTCCTTCCAGGTTTGTGCGCCTTCACTATCACTGGGCCCTGTTGTTAATTCCATGCGTATTCCTCACTCCTCTGCTAACCGATGTAAGCCTGATCCTTAGTAACCGTTTTCGATTACCTTTGAAGAAGCGGAAAAATCCCTTATAGACGCGCCGTGACTACTGAACAGCTCCGATCGATGATTTGTCATGCGGCCCCAATGTTCCATCAACCGAGTCAGTCTCAACGCTCTGGGTCACGGCCTCGCCCTTATTGATGATCTATAAGCATGTCCCATTCAATCTGACAAAGGGTGCCTCAGTGGGTAGTTTAGTTTCCCTAATTAGGGGGTACCCTATGTCCATCAGCGTCGGGTCACCTGCAGGGACAGCTTTACCGGGATGGTGTTTTTATCATCGGTGGAACCCATCACGGTCGGCAAATCCGCGACAGGCAACAATCGGCGCCCTACTAACTTGTAAGTAATGGAGGGTCCTTGCGCCGGTTCGGGCTCAAGGACCATTTGCCATACTTGGCCCCCAAGCATAATGCTGGAAGATACCAGCAGCTCCGTCTGGGATTCCCTGGGCACAGTGACGATCACCGTCATCACCACGTCCGAGCCTTCTTTTTTAAGGATTACTTCCGCTCTCAACCAGGGTTCGCTGCGGCGACGAGCTCGCCCCACTAGCGCCTGGAAGGTTGTCTCGTCATCGATGGGCACAATATGGCGTTCACTCGGGGCCGGGGCCTGCTCCTGCGATGCACGGAGAGCAGGCACTCGTATCTCAGCGCTCCAAGCCGCCAGAATTTCTGCCACTTTTGCGTCGGTCAATTCCTCAGCCGTAGTAATCTCTTGAGCAGGGATGGTAGAGGCCTGTTGTGCAAGCTCGTTAGAGGCTCCGTCCAGCAGCGAGCGAACTTTGTCGAGCTCTCGTTGCGTCGATCGAGACTCCAGCTGTCCGCTGAGGTGGAGCTCAGCCAAGGTGGGCCCCGGCGTCGGTCGAGGCGAGAGGCCTGTAACGCCATTAACGTTTGAATCCAGCAGCTTTTCCTGACGGCGCTTTTTGACGTGCTGGTCCGTTCGCTGAGTTACATCCAGGGCCTGTCGTTCGGCGTAGTAGCGCCAGGCTTTAGGGATTTGTTCCTCCGCGCTCAGGATTACCGCGCCGCTGGTGAGCTCCTCCAGGAAATGTTCCCAAATTCGAATCAGCTTCTGCCTGGCTTGGGGGTCCTCTTGGACTCCTTGTGCCTGTTGAATGCGTTCCAGGGCCACTGCCCGGGCGGCGTCGCGCACCAGGCGGTCGCGTAGCCGTTGAGCGGCATCGACTCGTACCGGCAGAGCCGTGGTGGCGATTCGCACGTCGAGCAGGTCGGTGATTTCTAAGGGGCGGGTGGTGGGCATCCGGCCGGTGAGGGAGCGCCCGTCGGCGGACAGGCTTAGTGCGGTGACTCCCAGCAGGCGGCCGGTGCCGGCTTCGGTGAGCACGGCCTCATAGGACGGCAGTTGCTCGGCCCGCTCTCGACCCACCGGCACCAGCAGGGGGGCAGTGATCTCCAGGACGGTACCGTCGCCCTCGGTGGTGTTTGTCCGGGCGATGAGCGTCTCCTCCCCGGGGGCGAACACACCGGTGCCGGTGAGCCGCCAGTCCGGGGTGCCGCGCAACTCGGTGACACTCCCTCGGGCGTCCAGCTCGACGAACCCTGCGGTCGCCACGCCCAGGTCAGCCGGCAGCAGGACCTCCGCGGTATCGGGCACCGAGGCCGGTTCCGGCAAGGCAGCCGTGTCGGCCGAATATTCGAGCTGTTCGAGGAGGCCTCCGGCTCGGCCTGTGGTCACTGCCCCGGTCACGACCTCGCGCGCCTGAGAAGGCAGGGCGCGGGGATCGAGTCGGGCCAGGGTGGTGAGCACAGGCTTGGCCACCCCACGGGTGGCGATCGCTTCCTCGAAACCACCCAAGGCCATGGTCTGGCGGGCCGCGACGTAGGTCCCGGCCTGGGACAGGTGTGTCGACAGCGGCAACGGGTTCCAACGCAGGTTCCACTTCTCCATCGCCAGCCGCGTCAGGGACTCCCACAGCGCCCCGCCGCGGAAACGCACCGTGGCACCGGCCCCGGTCACGGACATCGCCTCCTGGAACAGCTCCGGGCCCAAAAGGTCTTCCAGCGTGTACTCGTCTTCTTCCACGTCCTGGCAGTCCACCATCACGGGGGCTGTGGTGTCGGTGATGTCGATCTCGACGCTGGTGGAGTTCGAGACGAACAGCGTGACCGTGGGCACCGGGGTGCTCAACGGCCTGGAGAGCTTCAGCGTGGCCTCGTCATGGTCCACAGTGAGGTCCGCGGCGGGGCTGGTGGGTGAATCGGTGGTCGTGTCGGTGGTCATGGCGAACTCTTCCTTTGAGTCTTCAGTTCGTGAGCATCTCGGGCCTGAGCAGATCGTGGTAGGTGAGGGTGAGGGCGTCGAGCAACAGGCACTGGTAGAGCAGGTGCGCTGTTTCCACCTCCAGAGTGGGCCGCTCGTGCGGATCCAGGCCCATCGACTGGCACAACGCGCCAAGTGGTTTCACGCCGCGGAAGGATGCCTTCCTTTTCCGTTGATCCCGGACGTATCTCTCCAGGTTTTGCAGGTTTTCGGCCGCCTGGTGCAGGGACTCCCCTGCGATCCCGTCGCACCATTCCATGGCCTGGACGTTGATGGGGTGATAAAGCAGCGGTTCCTTGGCGGTGATAATTCGGCCCAGCGCGCGACGGATGTACTGGGCTTCGGGAGTGGTTGTGCCGGTCAGATAGCGTGTCCACCCGCCATTGGCCAGGCTGGTGCGCTCATCTTCGTCGAGGTGGGGCAATGGGATGCCGGCAAGGTTCCAGCGGTAGCTGTCGTTGCTTTGGCAGAGAGGCGCCAACCCGTAGGGCCGCAACGTCTGACCGCCCAGGGCCCCCTCAACCGACTCCGCCTCGATCCCCTTGGTGGCTCGCCGGTACACCGGGTTGTTCACATCAGAACCCGAGATATAAGCCGGATCCACGATTGCCCGTGCATCGGCCATCAGACGGGAGTACCCGGCCGCGGCCTTTTGCCGTTCTCCCTTGAAAGCATCACGCCATGTCGTCTTGAGCCAACCGTTCATCGCAAGCACCCCGCGGTCCTCAAAGAGTTCTCCCTTGTGCTCCCCGCGGATCAATTTCCGCACAAAAGCACGCAGTGTCTGGAATCGGACGGTGTCCTGCAGTTCGGGAAGCACTTCGTAGTGCAAGTCGTGATCGGTCACCCGTTCCCGACTGTCGTAATCCTTGAATGCGTCTAATATGTCCCGTCCCACCGGATTCCATGGGACACTCGTCCCGTACCACGGCTTCGAGGCAGCAGCTCCCGTACCGTCATCGTGGGTAGTTAAGGGCAACATCTCTGCAATGCGGCACAGCAAATCTTGCGGCGCGACACGTTCGGGAAGCCATTCACCCGCCCATTCCTGCACCGACTGCTCCAGCACCGAAGAAGACCACCCGCAGACAGCCTCCGCCCTGTGTTCAACCCCCGCAACGCCACCGACCACGCGCAGGAAATCCAAGCTGCTCGGGATGATCGCCTCTTTCCTCAACCCCCCTGACGTGGGTTGCTGTTTCGTGGACTGGCCCTGCTCGGGCGCTAGCTCCTTCTGTCCCTCCAGGTCCTCCTGACTCGGGTCGTCCTGGTCGGAAGCTCCTGAGATGACTACCTCTTCCCAGTCCACGGAGGTCACCATTTCCTTGGCCCCATCCTGGTTGTGTGGGTCAGGGGCACAGATTTCGCTGAGCACGCCGAGTGATGCGCTCACCAACCGCCGCGGTGAGCTCTCGGCTGCCTCCTGCAAACGCTGATCATTCGCTGCGATGAAACGCTGAAATCGTTGGTAGGGCATTTCCGAGGTCAACAGGAAAGCAGCCCGCACCACCAGGGTGCGCTGGTCCTCGGAGAAGATCCCGAAGGGAACGCAGTACCGTTCCTCGGCTTCCTTAATTTCCTTCTTCGTGGCTTTGACCTCCGCCTTGTCGCGGAAGGCCTTCAAAATTTCCTGAAAACTAAGGGGCCACGAAATCCTGTCGGTCTCCGATACGGAGTCCTGACCGTCATCATCGAGGGCAGGTACAGCCTTCCGGGTAGTGTCCATCAGCGGAGCGGCGAACCTGAGGGCAAGCCGCAGGTCTTCCGGAAGCGACGGCGCCTGCACCACGGGCGTGCTGTCGTCGCGCTCAAGATCCATGTGGGCGAGAATTCCATGTCGCACAAATTCGACGACTGCCGAGAATGGCTGGTCGATCTGACCTGCTTTCCTAATCTCTGTGGAACCGTCAGCGCGCTTCAGCTTGGAGTAGGCCTTGGTATAGGCCAGCTGTTCGGACTGTTTCTGACTGGCGATCCACCTCTGAACGGCGGCCTGGACCTGTCCTTTCCGGAACTCCGCGAGCACCCCCTGGGCCTTGTTCTCTGGCCCTTTAGTTTTCGCGCGCTTCCAGAATGCCCGACGATACAAGGTCTCCACAGTGATGGACATACGCTCCACTTCCATGGAGATGTCCATCTCCGGGTCCTCAAAGCGCTCCGAAACTCCCCAGGATCCTGGTGTCTCCCTGAGGGCTTGGCGCAGCGCCTTCCGCAGGTCGAGTCGGAACATCTCCTTCAGGTCCTCCAGGGGGAGACCGGGGACGTCTGGGTCAAACAATTCAGGGCGCTGAGCGAAAAAGTCCTCGGTCAAAGAGTTCAGTGATGGCACAGTCTTGCTCCTCCCCCGCCCCTGTAGACAGGGCGAACAATGTCCTTTCCCATTGTGAACGTCCTGTGCGGTGAACCACCAGACGTAGCCGGGGCAACAATCTGCTCTTTCTTGTTCCGTGCGCGGCTGGCGGGCCACGGTCGGGGCGTATAGCCCCTGCTCTGCCGGCCGCGCTCTCTCTGCAGATGTGGCACCAGAGGTGTTGCCATCTGACCTGGGCCAACCTTCTCCGGCGGAGGCTTGCGGCGTCTGTTCCTCGCCTGGCGGTTCAGTCGGAGGTGGTGTGAATCCGTCTGCGGTAGTCCTCCAGCAGCGCGGCCCCGGTGGCAAGTGCGCCGGGCGGTGCTGTGGTGGTTCGCTCGTGGGGGGTGGCGCGGGCGAGGCGTTCTTGGCGGAGGCGTTCGAATTTCTCCTTCTGTTGCCGTTGTTCTTCTTCAGCGGCCACAGCGTCGGGGTCGGGACCATGGTTGCGGGTCCCGAAGAGGCAGTGGGTTTTGGTGAGAAGGTCCTCCAGACCTGTCGCAGAGGAGGCGGCGGTGGTTCGTGGGGGTTGTTGGTGGACGTGGATGGTGAAGGGATGGGTGGTGGTGTTTCCTCCGGTGCGTTGGACGAGGGCGGTGAGGTCGGGTAGTTCTGTGAGGGTCGGCGGGTGGTGGTGGCCGCCCATACGTGCGCACAGTGTTTCGGCGTCGGGGCGTCCGGCGCGGAAGGCGATCTGGGTGGCGGTGTTGCCGGCCAGTGCCGCCGAGAGCGCGGGGGGTAGTTGGGCGAGGTGCTGGTGGGCGATGACCACCGAGAGCCCGAATTTGCGGCCTTCGGCGAGCATGGTCGGCAGGGCCCCGGCCATGAATGACTGGGCCTCATCGACGATGACGGTGAACGGGGTGCGGTTGGTGCGGCGCCGGGTGGCGGTCCAGATGCGGGTGAGGTGGAGGTAGCCCAACAGCTCAGCTGCCATCGACCCCAGATCGGCGGTGGACAGGTCGATCAGCACGATTGCGTTGGTGTCCATGGCGGTGGTCATCTCCAGGGTGTCTTGCCCAGAGCCGAGAACGGCGCGCACGGCGGCGGTGGTGGTGAACCGTTCCCATTTGGAGGTGACCCAGGAGATCAGTTCCCCGTGGTCGTTGCTGGTCTGGGAGCGGTCGTGGTTGGCCCAGAACCCGGTGACTGCCGGGTCGGTCACTGCCGCCCGGGCCCGGCGGGCGAAACCTGGGTCGGTGAGCAGTCTTGGGACTTCCAACAGGGACGCCCGGGTGCCGCGGTAGGCGATGAGGGTGCGCAGGGACATGGCCATGACTTGTTCGAAGCGCGGGCCGATGATCCCTTCGTGGCGCGGGTCGAAGATCGTGTAGAACGCCGCGATGAGTTCCGCGATCGCCAGGTCTTGTTCGACCGGGTCCGTGGTGGCCAGCGGGTTGATCGGGATGGGGTGCTGGAGGTCCCCGGAGCGGATCATCACGGTGCGCTCCAGGGCGGTGTGCGGCAAGGTGTTGGCGATGCGCTCGACCAGCTCCCCGTGGGGGTCCAGCACGACCATGCCTTGTCCGGCGGCGGCGGCGGTGACGGCCATCGAGGTCAGCAGGGAGGACTTGCCGGTGCCGGTGCGCCCGGTCACGTGCACATGGCGCAGCTGCTCAGCCTCGCCCAGCACCGCCGCCCCGGGTGCCCCGGAAGGGTAGTGCAGGGTGCCCAGGAGCGGGCCGGTGATCGGTTCGGTCTTCCCGGGGCGGTGGCGCACGGCAATGGTGGCAGTCTCGGCGGTCGCCATCCCGGGCAGCGGGGCGCCGGCGGCTACGGGCAGCACCGGCAACACCTGGGCGTCGATGAAGGACAGTCGGAACCCGCCGTCCCCGGGGCCGGTGCGGTGGCCCGGGAGGACTCGGTCCATCACCGCCCGCAGTTCCAGGGGCAGGTGCGTGGACCGGGTCGGGGCGGTGAGTTCCAGGCGCAGGTCCAGGCAGGGCAGGCCCTGGACGCTGAGGGCCGTGGTGGAGCGGGCGCACAGGCGCACCCGGTATCCGGGGGCCAGTACCAGGGCCTCGAGCAGCTCACGGCCGGCGGCGACGGGGAACCCGCCGAAGTCCAGGTCCAGATCCAGCCCGAGCCCTTCCATCCGCGACAGCCCCCACACCATCACGTGGCCACCGTCCTGGTCCACCGGTGGGGCGGCCGGGGTGTGGGCCGGGGTGGTGGTGTAGACCGGAGCCAGGGCCCGAGCGATCGCGGTGAGGACCTCTTCCGGGTCGCTCAGCGGCCCCCCGGTGATCTCCACGAGGCCTGCGATGGTGCCGCGCTGGTCGGCTTCGAAGGACAGGGAAAGCTCGGTGTCCGGGGCCGCGGCCAGCAGACCCAGCACCCGCGGCCACACAATGCGCCGGGCGTGCTCGTAGCCTCTGGCGCTGAGTTCGTGGGCGGCGGTGATGGCCACAGCGGCTGATCCTGCCGGCTCGGCGGGGACGGTGTGGCCTGTGGTGGGGAGGTGTTCGGTCATGACAGTGCTCCTTGATCGGTGACGAGGTCGGGTTCAGGCGGCGGCGGGCTCAGGCCGCGGCGGGGGTGGGCTGGGCGGCGGGGGTGTGGGTGGTGGCGGGCACGTCGTGGCCGCGGCGGCGCAGCCGGGCTTTCTTGGCCAGCTGGTCGGCGGCTTCGTTGAGCTCGTGTCCGCGGTGGGCGCGGACCCACATGATGTTCACGTCGCGTCCTTCGCGCAGTTCCGCGATGCGGGCCGCGGCCCGGCGCATCCGGGTTTGCGGGGCTTCGACGTCGCCGCGTGCGTAGTCCACCGCGTGGGAGCTGTCGGAGAGGATCACCACCCGGTGCTCACCGGCGCTGCAGATCAGGGCTTCCTCGATGGCTTGTAGCTCCGCCCAGGTGACGTCCTTGGTCTGGGACAGGTAGAGGCTGCGGCGCCGGCCGTCGGAACCGGCGATCGCGATCCCGGCCCCGACCTCGCCGGTGCTGGCTACGGAGGCGTCGGTGGCCAGCACCAGGTGCGAGCTCCCGCCCCGCACACCCGGCTGCCCGGCCGCAGCGGGGGTGGGCACCGGGGGGAGGCCTTGTCCGATGCGGCTCAGCGCCCGGGCGGCCGCAATCCCCAGTTCCGCGTCGGGGGTGTCGGTGAAGGCCACGTGAGGCAGGGCCGCGGACTCAGCGGCGAGCACGGTGCGCAGCTGCGCGTCGTCGATCCACACCCGGTGGCCCGGGGCGGTGTCCAGGTCGGTGCAGAGCCGGGTGACGGCGTCGATGAGGGTGGCCCGGCGGGCTTCATCGCCGCGGGCATCGCGGCGACGGTTCTGCCGGACCACATCGAGGACCACTTGCTCGTCGGTGTCCCGGTAGGCGATCACCGCCACCGCCCCAGCACAGGTGATGTTGGCCCGGATCACCGCCGGGCGGATCCACTGCTCGATCCGGGCGTTGACGTCCGTTCCACCGTGGCAGGACAGCACCCCGGTGCCCGTGAGCCCCGGGAAGAGACGGTCGATGGTGCGGCAGGTGAGCTGAGCAAGACGACTGAACATGGCGGTGGTCCTTCCCCAAGCGCGTGGCCCCTGGTGTGCGGGGTTCGCTGTAGTACGGATTCCCGCAACCCCCCGGACCCGCCCCGGCCCCGGGGTGCACCGCTGCCCGCCCGGGGCCAAGGCAGGGGGTTCCTCGGTCCCGGCCCCGTCCCGCCACTGGTGGCCAGCAACCGCGGCTGGCGGTGATGGTGGTGGTCCCCGGGCTCGGGGCGGGGACCGGTCACCGGCGGCCACGTCGGGTTTTCCGGGATCGTGTCCGGGGTGGGGGGCCGAAAGCCAGGCGGCAGGTCAGCGCCCCGATGCTCAGCCACAGCGCGGCCCTGCCCGGGTGCTGGAGGATGATCCCGGGCAGGGCCAGCGCGGCCTCGACCGCGCCGATGGCGAACCATTCCACCACCCCGTCCAGGCTGCCGGTGGCCCACCAGTACTGGGCGATGGAGAACAGCATCGGTGCCAGCACCACGATCAGCGCCCCGGTGCGGACCCAGACCTTCAGACTCAGGCTCTCCAGGAACGTCTTCTCCTCCACGCCGTGGCGGATCACCCGGCACTGGGTGGGGCTGACGGTTTCCTCCACCGCCCCACAGGCGGTGTCGAAGACGACCCGTACCCGTGACCCGTGGACGTAGCGGACCCAGCCGCGGGCACCGCGGGGGATGGTGACGGTCTCGAGCAAGTGATCAGTGATCGTGACCGGGATGTCTGCGGTGGCCCGCACCAGGTCCCCGGGACGTGGCGATGGGTCGAACAATCCCATCGGGCTCACCACCACGGGCCGGGAAGGTTGGGCCTGACCCCGGGACGGGGTTCAGTGGGGCGCAACTGCTCCTTGTTGTTGTCGTTGACCAGATCGTTGGCCTCGTCCCGTTTGCGGCCCTCGGATTTCTCCTGGCTGTCGGCCAGCTCCTCCACCTGCTGGCCGATGCGTTCCTGCCGGACCTCTTGGGGGTCAATCGCCCGGTCGGTCAGCGGTGGCGTGGCCAGCCACGCAGCCGAACCCAATAATCCGGCCACACCGACGGCGACGACCGCGCCCTTAGGAATCCTCATGATGGTTCCTCCATATCGTGAGTGCGTCCCCACCGGACCGGTGAGGACGCGAGAAACAGATGGCTGAAAGAAGTGATGGTGGGCACCGAAACCGCACGGCCTCCGCAGCCAGCCGGGGCCCGCCGAAGCCAACAGTGGCTTCGGCGGGCCCCGGCTGGCTGCGGGCACTGGGATCAGGGTTAGCCGAGGTAGGTCACGCGCACTGAGCGGTTGTGCACGGCCGCGACCGGGTCCAGGGACCCATCGGGGTGACGGTCCTCGACGTAGTCGGGGAACTCCGAACCCAGCCCGGTGGCCGTGATCCGGGACCGGTCCCCGCCCTGGGCCACGATCAGCTCGGCCACCGCCTGAGCCCGGCGCTGGGAAAGCTCCCGGCGGGACTGCTCATCACCGACGGCCGCGGTCGTACCGACCAGCTCGATGCGCCGGTCCCCCGGGGCTATCCACCGGGCGATCTCACCGGCTGCGGTCTCCGCCGCTGGCTGGTCGCGGAAGGCCGTGGTGTCGGGGGCGAAACCGAACGCGCTGGTGTCGTCGTAGGCCACCGTCGTCCCTGTCTGCGGGGCCGGGCCGGTGAGCTGCATCGGCTCCACCGGCCGCACGGTGTAGGACCCGGCATCCACGGTCTCCCCGACGATGTCGCCGGGCACGAACTCCACCGCCCCACCCGCGCCCTCGATGATCGCAGCCCAGATCGCCTGGAGGTTCTCCAGCTGGGGCTGGGAGAGGACCTGCTGGGTGCCGGCGGCCTGACCCAGACCCACCCACACGATGTGCACGCCCTCCAGGGAAGCAATCGCCCCAGTGTCCAAAACCGCCCCGGCGAACTCTTCCGGATCGGTGGCCCCCACCGCCGCCGGTGTCAGATCAACCACCGGCCCGTCAGCGGTACCTGGGGAAGCCACCACCACAGTGGCCTGCCCACCGGCACGTGCGGCGGCCTCACCGAACTTGTTCAACCCCAGATCCAGGCGGTTGCCGTGCGCATCAGCGCCCAGATCACCCACGACCTGCTGGAGGGCCGCGCGGGCGGCATTGAACTCCGCCTCCGCGTTGGCCCCGCCCGGGTCCCAGCCGATGTGCTCATCAGCGACCGTGTAAGTGGGGGTCCCGTCCAGGCCCATCACCCACAGCGGCGCGTCGGTTCCGATCGCCGCCTTCAGATAACAGCTCACCGTGGGGTCATCGACGTTGCGTACCGCGTTCTCGTGCACCGCCTGGGCGAGCACAAACCCCCCGGGTACCTCACACTCCGAGGTACTGGAGGCCTGCGCGGTGGGGGGCTGAGGGCTGCAGCCGCTCAGTGCCGCGCCGGTGAGGACCGCTGCCGTGGTGACACCGGCAACACGGCCGAATAGGCGGGGACGGGAAGTGCTGGGGATGAAGACGGACATGGCCAACTCCTTGCTGAAAAAACGGAACCGCGGACACACGCCTGCGGGCCCCGCCGACCGGTGGTCGACGGGGCCCGCAGACTCTCGAAGGGACGCAAAACGAGGAAACGAACTGGCAGGTGATGGCCGGGACCGGCCAGGGCGATCAGACGGCCTCGGCAGCCGGGTCCTGCTCATCGGCGCCGTGGCGGGGCAGAGGCTCGACTCCGCCCATCCGCCGGTGTTCCTGCCCGGTAGCAGGTGCCGCGGTGTCCTGCCCGGGCGCCGGCTCAACCGCCTGCACCAGACCCGGCTCCGGTACCTGGCCGGGTGCTGTGAGGTGCTGTTGCCCGGAGCCACGGGAGGTTATGGCTTCCCCGGGTGCCGGAACCGCAACGGGTACGGGCACCTGCAGCTGGTCGGGGATCTCTGAGGCTTCCTCCGGTGCCGGTTCACCGAGGATGGCCGCACGAACCTGCGCCAGGTGACGCTGGGCCTGGCGCAGTCGATGGGCCGCCCAGAGCGCCTCCTGGGTGTCGGTGGCCGAAACCCGGAACTCGGGCCGTTCCAGAGCGTTGATCGAACGGACCCGGTCATCGGTGTGCTGGGACAGGCGCTGGTGGAACTGGGCGATCTCGGCCTCGATCTTGCGATCCAGCACCGCCCCTGACCCTTCATCGACCGCGCCCTGAGCCACCATCTGGGTGATCGCTTCCTCATAGGCGGCGATGAAGGCACCAGCCGATGGGATTTCCACCAACCGCGACGGTGGCGCGCTGTGGAGCATGTCCGTGTGCAGCAGGTAGTTGCGCTGCCCGCTGGATCCCCACCCCGGTTGGGCTTCGCCCTCGATGGCCAACGGGTTCTTGCTGGCGCGAGACCGTGCCCTGGCCTGGCGGAAGGTGTCGAGCAACGAGTTCATGATCTTCTCCGTTCTAGAGCGCCGACGGCGCTCTGCTGGTGTGCTTGTCCTGCAGTGGTCGGATCCGGGGATGACTGCCCACGAAGGCCGGCACGAAGATGGTTGTGCCTGCTACAAGGGGAAAATTTCCCGCAACACCCCGGTCCCCCGGCACCGGCAGCCGGGCAGAGGGCCCACCCCCGCGGTACAGAGACAGGGACTGCCGCACGTTCCCGGGTGCACCCCGCCACCGGAACATTCCAAGTCGACCGGTACATGGTCATGGAGCACCGCAGTACCCCTGTCCACCGGTGGGTAGGGGCGGGCAGCTGCCCGCCCCTACCCCCCAGGGCTTTGGGTGAGCGAGGGGGCGGGTCAGACCGCGAACAACCCTGGGCCTCGACCAGGGTCCTCGGGCCGGGGTGGGCGCCCGGTGACGGGATCGAGGTCGAACTCCACCGTCAGCGCCGGCACCACCGGGGCGTCGGGGTGGCGGCGGGCGACCGCGCGCCCGTAGACCGACAGCCGGCCCCGGGTCAGTTCCCACGTCTCCCGGCAGATCAGCTGGGAGGCGGCCTCGGCTCGTTGGATCCGCTCCTCCACCCGGGCAACCGCCAGCTGGGCTTCCTCCACCGCCCGCTGGGCTGCGGCGGTAACCGAGGTGGCTGCGGCCAGCCGGGCGGTGAACTCCCTCCCCCGACGAGCTGACAGCACGTCCGGGGACGCGTAGCGCTCCCCCGGCCCAGAAGCCACCGCCTCCTCCGGGCCGGCCTTGCGCAGCGCTTCCTCGGCCTCTCGGGCCCGGGCCACAGTGTCACGGTGCAGCTCCACCGCGGCCCGCAACTGGGTCAACTCGACCTTCAACGGATCCAGGGCCGCTTCCAGGCGTAGCGCCTCCTTGTCCGCCACCTGCCGGAATCCCCGGATGCGGGCCTCCGCCCACGGGGTCACCGGCACCGGTGAGGCATTCAGCACCGGTGGCTCACCAGCCTCCACCTCGGTGGCCGGTACCCGTGGAGGGGTCTGCTGGATCGTGGACAAGCACTTGCTGTCCCGCCGCCCCGCCCAACCATCGACCAGCCGCAACCACCACGGGTAGACAGTGCCCCTCAACGGAGGATCGGTGTACAACTCAGCACGGGACAGGCGGGTCACATCGCTCTCAGACATGATGGAACTCCTTCGAACACCTCAACGAACACACGGACACACACGACAGCGGGGGGTCGGCCCGTCCCCGGACCGACCCCCCGCACAACACAGAACACTCACCCCCTCTGCACGCACCCCGTTGGAGAGGTGCATGCAGAGGGGGCCCGAGCAACTCTCAGGCTTCCCGCTCGATCCGGGTCGGGTCCCCGGACACCGGGTACGGACCGCGGCCGGTGGAGCCGGTGTCCCGCTCGGGCTGGGGGCGCAGGGGTTCCTCCACGACACCGCTGTAGCGCGGATCTCCCAGCAGGGTCGCCAGCCGCACCCGCACCGCGTGCTTCGCGTCAGCGGCCATGGCCTCCAGACTCTGATGGCCGGTCCGCTCCTCGTCCGGGAGCATGTCGCGTTCCTGATCGCGCTGAGCGACCGCCTGCCGGGAGAGCAACGCGTTGCCCTGGACTCTCAGATAAGCCGCCTCGGCCCGGGTGAGCTCACGCTGAGCGCGTAGCTTGGCCGTCACCAACGGGTGGGACACATGCCGTGCCTCGGCGTAACCCAGCACACCAATCGCCAGATACAGCGCCAGCATCACCACCGCCGAGATCAACGCCGCCGCCGCAGGATCCACCGCCTGAGTGGCCACCAAAGCCGCCGCCAGCACGCTGCCGCCCGGATCGGCCTGACCGGCAAGCTGCCCGGCGGCCACCACGCGGGCGATGACCATCACTAAACCCAGCACCGCCCAGCTGCCCAGCAGCACCTGCATCGTGCGCCGCTTCTCGGGGAAGTGACTTGCCATCCCGGCCTTGACCACCAGCACCGCACTGACCAGGATCACGATCGCGGCCACCACGTAGGACATGGTCTCGTCCGGGATGACCATCGCCAGGACCACCTGGAAGACCGCCACCTCCGCGACCATGAACGCCCCGGTGAGGGCCCCGATCACCGCTACCGACACCACCAGGTGAGTGAGCGTGACGTAGAGCAACTCCGGGGCCGAATTGAACCGCCGCAGCCCTTCACCCCCCGCGCCCCCTGCCGCCCCGGACCGGGGAGGAAGTGGAGGCCCGGAGGGCGGCGGCGTAACAGAGGCATCGGAACGGGCGGCTGGAAAACTCGTGTGAATCGACATAGTCACAGTCCTTTCGTCTCAACAAACCAAAAACCCGCTGGGGATGAATCCCCAGCGGGTGAACCACCCATGCCCGCAACCGCGGAGGAGAACGAGGGTGGGGGTGCCGGGGCCGAAGAGCCCAGCACCAGCACGGTCAACCACACCGTCAGAGGCACCAGCACCACAGCCGCGACCAGCGCCCCTGCCACCGCCGCCCGGACCAATCCACGGCCGGCGGAACCGCGGCGGTCCTGCACCAGCTGATAACTCAGATCCCGGCCCACAACAGGGGCGCCACCGGTTCGGGAGGACACGGATCGAGCAGCCATCTCAGACTTCCTGCCTGGCCAAGATGCGACGCGTCTGGGCGAGCACAGCCCCAATCTCCTCACGCACCACCTGCGAATAGTCCGGCACGTTGATTTCAAGCCACCGCACTGCTCCCGCATGGTTGCCCGGGGCCTCGACAAGTTCGGCGAACTCTTCCAACTGCTCGTGGGTCAACCCGTCAGCAAGACGGACCCCCACCCGCAACTCCAGCTCCTGTTCCGCGATCACAACTAAGGACCCAGCCTCCTCGAGGCTCAGGCCAGCCCCGGTGGCTACCGCCACCAGATCCTCGGCGAAACCCACCTTCTGAGGTTCAGAAGTAGCCATCACTCACTCCTCCACACATCGCACCGAAACCGACCCAGGACATCCCCGAGCCGGAGAACCCGAACCAAGCCCTCGCGTACCGCAAGAGCCCCGACCGGGTTCTTGCATCAGGACAGGGGATTCCCGCACCCGCCCGAGGCTGAGTCGGGTGCTCGGCCTCCGGGTTCTTGCATCAGGACAGGGGATTCCCGCACCCGCCCAAGCGCCCGTGCCGTCACGGGGGTAAGCGGCGAGGAGCCAGTGCGTTATGAAAAAGACCGGTGTTGAGATTACAGCCTTGTTTACCGAAATGGTGGGCATCGAAGGCTCATAGGTGCGACGGTTCGAGTATGTCGAATCCATCGTATAATGGTCACCTTTTAAGCACATGGCCGCATGAATTTTTATTCTCCATAAACACCAACATGTTTTGTGTTAGCCGAGAATTCCCGCATGAGAAGCTGCAAAACAACTCCCCGCCAGCACGGCTTTATCTCCGGTCAATTGATTGTCAAGTTTCGTGCCGCATTCCGTTCTGTCTGACCCCGGAGGTTGCCCAGCTCCGCCGCATTTTGCTCGGGCCGAAAGGTACGATCCTGGCCGACTTCGACGCTATCGGTGCCATGAGCGGTCCCGTAAGGCACTCAATGGGTCATCAAAATGATGCGACGAGTCGTCCGGGGCTACGGCAATGCGTCAGTTTGCGGCTACCCGCCCTTCTCGCCGCCGGCATTCACCGGCGCTGGCGGAACCTCCTTACCAAGACCCAAGCTGCTGGGTGAGGGCCCGGCTCGGAGCAGGCTCAGCATTCTTCTCTGATATCTCTGCGGTGGCGTATCGTGTGGACATGGTTTCATCATTGCCTGGCAGTCTCGGACCCCGCGTCCAGCGAGTTATGGGCACTTTTGAACGAGGGCTCATCACGTCCTACGACGCCACATATGAGCTACTGGACGTAGTGGAAAAATACGTCGATGGAGACCTCCGGCCGACGGATGTGGATGCGCATCGCCAGTTGCTGGATGAATGCACAGCACAGGTCGCTGAACATGTTGAGGTGCCGACCTCGTTTTTGGCTCACGCGTGCCATGCCCTTCCCCGCCCTGAAGGAGTAGTTGGAGACAAGGCTCGCAGAAAGCTTGACAGCCTAGGCCGAGATGATAGTTGGGATAGTGAAGACGTTCCCGACCTTGCCCTGGTATGGGTGCACCGTGGCTGGCCGTTGCCGGGACATGCCAGGGCCTGGATCGAGGAGCCAGCTCCGCCACTGGGGTTCCGTTCCTGGCTGCGCTACCTTGTGGCCCGAAACGAAGCAGATCGTCAAGTGCAGGAAAGACTCGTGCTGGCTGACGCTGCGGCGGGATGTCCGGCATCCCTTCTCGAGCATTTGGAGTGGTCAAAAGCCGCGGAACCTTTGGTGCGTCGATTTCTTGGGGAAGTGGACCGGCGGGCCCTGCAAGAGGAGGGCCGTTGGGGCGATCTAGCCGCTGTCGCGATTTTCCTAGCCGGCCACGGCTGGTATGAGTGGGCCCAGGAGTGGAGCAATCTGGTGCTCGATGAACGTGTGCCGCCCCTCCTGCGGGGGGATCGCAGCCATGAGCATCATGCTGTTGTCGAGAATGATTGCTGGGCTGGCGACGCCCGAGTGTTCCCGTTGGTGGCCCTAGTCGATTTCTTGGCTGGAGACACCGAGCGCGCAGCATCCAGGGCGGCTCTACTCACACGCGACATGCCCGATCTTCATAACGCGAGCTTGGGTCTGATGGGTCACTTCGGTCTTGCGGACTGGATCCGGTCACGCATGCTTACTGATCCTACGGAACGCACAGCATTGTTGGGGTCGCGGTACACCGGCCCGGGACTCCTTGACGCTCAGAGGGACGCAGACCTGTCTGAATTAGCGCGGAGGCGGGGCGACCACCCGGAAGCTGAACGCCTGAAGGACCAGGCACGGGCAGCCCTCGCGCACCCGACAGGTCAGCTGCATATGGGGTGGTTTCACCACAATCAATTGCTCCACCAACTACCGTACGTGAAGCATCAGAAAAAGTATTGACTTCAAGCTCTTAAGAAATAGCTCATAGAGACACGCTGCACCGCGCACGCCGAGTATTGTGATGGGGCGCGACTCAGGATGACATTTTCACCCATGAGTCAGTGGTGCAATCACTACTATGGTTGAAGTAACATGCAGTTAAATATCGCTGGTTGCGAATCATGACTCAGCGATATCCCCAGGCGGCCTCCGCCCAGATGCGGCAGCTCGAGTGATGAGGTGGCCGAGAAAATCACATGCGACGTAGCCGATACATCGCCTCTGATCACCGGAAAGGAGTGCGCGGATGGTGTCCTTGTCTGAGCTGCCCGATCCGATCGGGGATCCGTCGCCTCGCGTCGTCATCTTGTTGGACGTTGATGGGGTCCTCAACCCAAAGGTGGTCCGGGACCCCAGCGCCACGGGGAACACTCATCGCCTTGTCCTATCACCGTCGCGAGCTGAGGTGGTTCGGGACCTAGGAAGCTTGGGCCCAATTGTGTGGGCTACAACATGGGAGCGCGGCGCACTACACCAGCTGAGCACTGACCTCGGCATTAACATGGCCGGGCATGTACCTATGACCAGGCTGGATCCGGATAGGCGCACTCCAAAGCTTCCAGCGGTACAGCGGTGGATATCCCGAATGCAAGCCACCGGAGACCTCACTTGGGACCTCTTGGTTTGGATCGACGACAACCTAGGCCCCGACACAGACGCGTGGGCTGCAGAGCAAGGGAACCCTACTTTTCTGGTACGCACGGATCCCCGCTACGGCGTGCGCAGTAGCGATGCGCACGCCATACGACAGTGGTCTGCCGCCTTCAAGCCTTAGTAAAATCGTAACTCCTTAGCTTGTCGCTTACCCCTTGATTTGCTGGTGGCCTGCGCCTACGGCGTCCCGCATGTCCTTCTTACCGACCGCGTAATGGTGGTTCGTGTCAACGCCGAGCGTATATTGACCCCTTAGCACCGTTGAATCAGCCCGGCGCCCGAGGGTCAGTATTCAGACGGCATCGACAGTTCGGTCCCGATTTTTCATCCACGGAAGGCGCCCTGGTCCCGGGTGGAGGGTTTTGGTGCATTGGCCGTCTGACTCTTCTCCGCATGAAGGTAGTGAAACCCCCGCCGTACCCATGCTGGAGTCAGCTGCTCCACTAACAATGGCGGGACTGATGCCCCACAAGGTCTGGGCCCGTGGCCGACTCAGGACATCTTGAAATGAGCACCGTAGCTGCCTCAATGTGTCACTCGAAGAGTCCAGCAGGTGGCGGATCCAGCGGAAGCGGTATGCCCTTCGGTGCGTGTGCCCGGGGGGTGCATCCGTGGAAGGGTCCTTTTTCGTCGAAGAGAGTTCGCATGGTGGGGTCAGCGTAGTCGCGCCACCACACGGCCAGTCCGGTGGTGGGGTCGGTGCGCAGGTTTTCCCAGGCGCGCCAGAGGCCGGTGAGGCGGCTGACGGCTTCTTCGTGGCGCCACCATTGGGCGCACCAGGTGAAGGTGGTGGCCCGGCCAGCCAGGTCGATGTCGCGCCGGTACTGGTAGGCCAGGTGTTCGGTGACGAACTCGGCCACGTTCGCATAGACGAGCTCCCGCTCCCCCTCCCCCTCCCCCGGTTCGGCTTCCTCGAGGAGGTCGTCATCGATGTCGTCGTGGCTGTTGGTGCGGCGTGGCCCGATGTCCATGGCCTACTCCTTCACCAGGGCCGCCCACCGGTTGCCCGTGGGTGCGGCCGGGATCGGCTCAGCACCCATGAGCTCGGGCGCGGACTCCTCTGCGATGGGGGTGCCGGCTGGCGCGTTGTGCGCGGCTTCGGAGGCCGCGGCAGCTTCCGCATACGGCCGGGCGCTGACCGGGACGGTGCGCAGCAGCACGGCCCGTGCCCCGGAGCCGAGCATCACGGCCCTCCCCTTGGGCAAGGCGGCGAGGTCGGCCACCGACAGGATGTCGTCGGTGGCGTCCTGGCGGGAGGTGGACCCTGCGTCCTTCTGTCTTGAGGAGGAGATGGAGGTGTAGGTGTACTTGCCGATCAGCTCCGAGAACATCTTGAGGAAGCCCTCTTCCTTGACGTTGCCGCCGTAGGTGACGACGTTGGCGGTGGAGAACAGCTTGCGCATCCCGGATTCGCCCCACACATCCACGCCTTGGGACCAGGACTGCAGGAACGTGGAGACCACGATGCCGCGGGAACCGTAGTGGCTGTAGAGGTCGGGCAGGTTCGCCCACCGGCAGACGTTGGCGGCCTCATCGAGCACGCACAGCATGGGCGTACTGAGTCGGCCTCCGGTCTGGGTCACGGCGTGCTCCTCGGCCGCTGTCACGGTGGCCACGGTCAGGGCGGTCACCAGAGGCCCGGCGGTGCCGGCCCCTTCCTTGGACAGGGCGTAGAGCGTGTGCTTCCCGGCCACGAACGCTTGGGGGTCGAACTGCGGGCGATCGTCATCGGGATCCAAAAGGTTGACCCAGGCGGAGATCTTTTCGTTCTTCAGACAAGCGGCCATCTGCAGGGCGGTGGAGTAGACGCTGCCTCGGTACTTCTCGGGTTGGCGGATGGTGCTGGCCACCGAGTCGGCCTCCTTGGACCAGCCGTGGGCGTCGAGCAGCTTGGCGGGGGTGTCATCGGTGGAGCGGGTCAGCCAGTAGTGCACGCGCTCAATCGGCTCCCCACCCACCGCGGCGGCAAGCAGGAGCCCGGCCAACAGGTCCTTGCCGGCGGAGTCGAAGTGGGCATCACCCATCTTCGCCCCGGCCGGACGCGATCCGATCGAGAAGTTCGTGGCCATCTCCGCCGCCCGCTCACTGTCGGTGACGTAGCTCAGCGGATTCCACCACCAGGTCGGGGCCTCCCCGGCCACACCCTGCGGATCGAAGACCCACACGTCACCGTCGGCGGCGCGGATGTCGCGGGTCAGATCGGAGAGGTCGCGTTTGTTGGAGGTGGCGATCACCGGGCCCGGGGCCTCGATGATGGACGGGGCGGCCTGGGAGGTGGTCTTGCCGGTGCGGGTGCCCCAAATGTGCACCAGGGTGTCCTCCCAAGAGGCATACAACGTATGCCCGCCGCGGACCATCTTCCCGATCATCACCCCCGGGGCCTCCACACCGAAGCGGGCAGCCTTGGCCTTCGCTTCCTTCTCGGTGAAGGGAGCGACGTCGCGGACGGTGGCCATGCGCACGGCCGCCCGGTCGTGCTTGACCAACTTCTTCGCCTTCTGGTGACGCTTGAAGCCCCACAGCACGAATAGCCCGGTCAGGAGCAACCCGACCGTGGCGGCCAGGACGATCTCGGTGGTCCGCCAGGGGAGATCGCCGGTGAAGGTGCTCAGGGACCGCTCCCAGTACCCGGTGGGCAGCGAGTCGGTGCGCGGGGTTAGGGCATGGCCGGCGCTGGCGACGACGTAGAGGATGGCCGGGATGCCAACCAGGGTGAAGAGCAGGGTCAGCAGCAGGGCAACCTCCCCGCCGCCGGTTTTGTACTTGCGATCCAAGGAGCTCACCGTTCGCCCCTCTCCTGAGCGGCGCGGGACTTGGCCTCGTGCCACTTCTTCTCGGTGTCGTGAACCTGGGACCGGCGCTCGGTCGGGGTGAACTCCATCGAGAACGGGATGCCGGCCCTCGAGCCGACCTTGATGAAGAACTTCCCCTGGCCCGGGGGCGGGGTGGTGGTGCGGTCGTCGAAGTACCAGGCGGCGTTCTCGTCATCGGCCAGCCACTGAGTGAGCTCCTCATCGGTGAACGCCTGGTCGGTGGGGGCGTAGACGTCGTCGTTGGTGTACTCCAGGGCTTCATCGCCGCGGCGGTTCCAGGCGGGTGGGTCCTGCCAGATCGCCAGCTGCTCCTGCTCACGCATGGACAGCGGTACCGACTCGGTGAGCAGCGGCATCTCGGACTTGGCCAGTCCGCCGAGGATCTTGATGCCGCAGCGGTCCATGATGCCCTTGGCCTTCGCCCGGTCCTCTTCCCCCCGGACGGCCATCAGGTCGGAGGGGGTGTGGGAGGCCATGATCTGTCCTACCCCCCATTCCCGGTTCAGACGGGTCAGCGCGTTGACCTGGTCCACGATGCCGGGCCCGGCCGCCAGGGTGTTCCACAGCTCATCGAGGATCACCAGGAACCGCTGGCGCTCGATCACCCCGTCATCAGCGAGCATGTTCGAGGTGGTCACGGTCCCGAAGCCGGCCGACCAGCACGCCATCAAGGTCGCGGCCCGTAGGTCGGACTCGGTCTGGGAGATGCGAGAGAGGTCGAAAACCATTGGGCGGGAGGCGTCGATCCGGTTGGTGGAGGGGTGGGCGAACATCTGCCCGAAGGCCCCGGAGCCGCACAGGGAGTTCAGCGAGGACTCCAACCCCTCGGTGATGGTCTCGTACCGGGCGTCGTCACCGCGATCCAGGGCGACCTCACGCACCTGAACTGGCTTGTCCTTGAGGACCTGCCGCAGATCCGCCATCACCGGCACCGTGCCCGACTCGGCATGGCGGGCCTCGAGCACGGTGAGGCACCGGTCCAGGATCGACTCCTCGCGCTCATCCAGCGGCTTCTTGCGCAGGATCGCGATCAGCGAGGCGATCAGCGACCGGCGCCGCGAATGCAGCTCATCCAGCAACTCCTCGGCCCTGACGGGAGACAGCAGCTTGGCGGCGGCGACCGCCCCGCAGTCATCCAGCGGGTTGATGTGCCCGACCCCGCGCCCCAAGGGCAGCACGGCTCCGCCCAGGTGCTCGATCATGGTCACGTGCTCGCCCTTGATGTCGCCGAGGATCAGCGGCCACACGCCGAAAGCGGCCAGCCCGATCGCCATCCGGCGCAGCAGCGAGGACTTGCCCAGCCCCGGGTTGGCCATCACGAAGGCCGAGGGGTTGGAGATCACCCGCAGCTTCAAGAACCAGGAGATCGGGTCACAGCACACCGGCTCCCCCGACAGCAGATTCCGCCCCAACGGCACCCCCTCCAACGGGGAACCACCACCCATGGGAAAAGGAAAAAGCCCGCACACCTGATAGTTGGTCCCGCGCATCTCCCGGATCGGGTGCAGCAACTGCGCCTCACCCAGCCCCCGGCCCTTGTGACCCCGCAGTCCCGGACGACCCAGCGCCTTGGCGGTGACCGAGGTGCTGCCCGTGCGCTGGGGCTTGGCGAAGACCCTGCCCAGCTTCACCCGGGCTAAGGTCCGGTCCAGGACGGTGGTCGAGGCGTTGCCTCGGGAGGCGGGGAGGACGATCTGTTTGGCGTTCCTGGTGGCCATCAGAGTACGTTCCTCACGGTCGAGGGCAGGGCCAGGTGGTCCGGGACCACGACACCCAGCGGGAGGCCGGCGGCGAAGGTGGAGTCCTGGGCGCCGTAGGCCTCCTCCAGGCGGATCCTCGCCGACGTCCCGAG
>NZ_JAVFXA010000024.1:0-28690 GCF_040981195.1 Kocuria oxytropis
GCCGGTGAGGTGCGCGTCTACCACCAGGACACCTACCTGTGCCGGGCGATCGCCCCCGAACTGGCCGCCGAGACCATCACCCTCCAGCAGCTCCAGCAGGCCCGGAGCGCACGCCGCAAGGAGCTCAAGCAGCAGCTGCGCGCCCGGCGCAGCCTCGCCGACGCCCTGCCCGCCGACGACCGCTGGGCACCACCACCCGCCCCGGTTCCGGGCCCACCGGCTGACCCGCCGGTGGATCGGGCGCCCCGACACCGGTTGCGGACCTATGCCACCGACTGATCCCGACTCCTCCCGCAGCCTGTTGGGCAAGGGCGACGACGGCCGGCGCTTCCTCTCCGGCACGTTCGGGGAGATCAACGGGCTCACCTCACCCCCGCCCCCGGGCTCACCGCCGTTCCTGCCCACCCGCGAGCACCGCCGCTTCACCGAGTTCGCCGACACCGTCCGCACCCACCGCTACATCGGCCTGTGCTGGGGCCCACCTGGGGTCGGCAAGACACTCTCGGCCCGCCACTACGCCGGGGCCTCGCAATGGGAGCAGTGGCAACGAGACCTGGGCGAGGACCGCGACCCCGGCCCCATCCCCGAGCGGGTCCTCCAGGCCCGCACCGCGCTGTGGACCCCGACCGTCACCGCCAGCCCCCGACAGGTCGACCAAGCCCTGCCGCGGGCCTGCCAGCAGATCTCCTACGCCATCGACTACCACCGCCACGGCCGCGTCGACCCTTTTGTGCACCCCGACTCGCGCTCCTCCGGGCTCACCGAGCTGCTCATCATCGACGAGGCCGACCGGCTCAAGACCACCGGACTGGAACAGGTCCGCGACTACTACGACCGCCATACCATCGGGGTGATCCTCATCGGGATGCCCGGCATCGACAAGCGCCTGGGACGCTACCCCCAGCTCTACAGCCGTGTGGGCTTCGCCCACGAATACCGCCAGCTCACCCCCGAAGAGCTCACCGCCGTCCTGGCCCGTCGCTGGCACACCGATGGACTGGCCGACGGCGACGAGTTCACCCGCACGGTCGCGATCGCCACCATCGCCCGGATCACCGGCGGCAACTTCCGCCTCGTCGACCGCCTCCTCACCCAGATCAAACGCATCCTGGACATCAACCAGCTCGAGACCGTCACCCCAGAAGTCGTCGAAGCCGCCCGCGACGCACTCCTCATCGGCCACTGAGCAGCGGAGTGGGCCACCAAGGCAGCCCGCCATCCCAGAGTCCCTGCTGCCCACTGCGCACCATTCGTCTCGGGCACGTCCCGTCGGTACGGCTCCGACGTTGCAGTGGAAGTTTCCTATCGCCAAGTCCTTTGACGTTCTACCCTGAAGGCACGCGATGACGAAGGAGTCCGCCATGTTGCCCCTGCTTCCCTCCGCCACGACTACCACCGCTTCCTCCAGCTGGGTCTTTCTGACGGTGATCGCAGTCCTCGCCCTGTTGTGCATTGCCCTGCTGGTCATCGACCGACGCCGTCGCCGAAACTCTGGTGCCGACAACTCGGGGCCCCGTGATCGCAGTGTTGCCCCGGAAACCCACTCGGTCGGACTGTGGGGCGCCGGCGGAGGAGCCGGCACCGGAGACATGGGCTGAAGCCCGGCGCAGCAAGCCATCCCCCCCGACATGAAGAACGTGGAACGGCGACCGAGACAGGCCAGACCATCAATCACTTCGAACCAGGCTGACCAGCTGGCCCGCTACTGACTACCCCGCCCCGAAGCGGTCATTTAGCTCTGTCAGAACACCGCCACTTATCACTGCGGTTCACAACATGCGGACGCAAATTTCCCGGACGAGACGTCTCGCATCCCATAGCTTGAGAGACACTACCCATAGATGGCTGGATACAGAAACGAGGTAACACCAAGAGCGGCATGCTCAAGGCCATACCAAGGCCCATGGGCACGGGCACACCTGTGACCTCCCCCCTCGGCGTGCCCGCACCAGAACATTTGCACGCTTATGGTGGACTAGTGCAAGCGAAGCCATGAGGGAGTGGGATGACTGATGTAACCCCCGTTGCGCCCCGTGGGACACTGGCCGAGACAGAAATGAAGGCCCAGCTGAGTCTCGCGCACATCAGCATGATCGCCGCGAACGCCGGCGTCGAGATCCTCGACCCTCGCGTCGACTACAACGGCGTCGACCTCACCTTGCGCAGCTATGCGAAGTACCCAGGAGTCACTGGCGCCGAGCTTGATGTTCAGCTCAAGTGCACGAGCCAGCAAGAACTTCAACACACCAAGCACATCTCCTGGTCACTTGAGCGCCAGTCATACATCAAACTTGCGGATCCGGAGAGATACTCTCCAGCCGCTCTAGCTGTACTAGTGGTCCCTGACGACTACGATCAGTGGTTAGACCAAACCGAGGAGCGGTTGCTCGCACGCAGTTGCATGTACTTCAGCCAGGCCTCGACGTGGGAGCCCATCGATGACGATGCCCGCAGCAAGACGGTTCGATGCCTTCGGACGGACATGCTCAACGTATCGAGCTTACTCGAACTCATGCGACTGTCAGCGGAGGCGAAAGTAATGAGCTTCTCGTGAATACACGCAGCAATTTCCACGAGTTGTCGGAGCTCGAAGCCAGCCTGACACCGAATGCAGTGCGCCAGTGGCTAGCAGCGCAAGAATGGAACCTTTCCAAGGAAAAGCCTGGCGTCGCTGAATTGTGGACGAGCACTTCTGGCACACCTGGTGGAATCAACGATGTATTCCTCCCTCTCAATCGAGAGTATAGCGACCACGCACGTCGATTCCGTTCGCTCTTATTAGACCTCCAGCGCGCATATCAGATGTCCCTCGAGGCACTCGCTGAGGAGATCTCGTCCGTCAGTGCGGACATCTTTTTTATTCGCGTCGGGCAGACTGCAGCCGACGGCACCATCCCGTTCAAGCAGGCCACGTCTCTGCTTTCCTCCGTCCAAAAAATGGTCAAGGCGGCCGCGACAACGGCAGCAAATCCCCGTCATACACACCAGGGACGACTTCCCGCGCAGGTGACCGAATTCATCGAAGATGACCTTCGCTTTGGACACACCAAGCGAGGAAGCTTCATTATCACCATTGCCGCCCGCCTTGACCACACCGATACACCTTCGCAGCCAGAACAGCCAGTACTGGAGGAGTCGCAAAACGAAGGAGCAACCAGTGAAGACCAGGAAGATCTCATCAAGCCTTTCTCACGGCAGGTGATGGAGACTCTCGCGACCGGTTTGACTGCAACGAAGCATCATGTCATCTCAGAAGATGAGATCGAGAAATACGAAGATTTCGATGAGGCTCGCGAACGCGGCATGAGCCTCCAGCTTGTACAGTCGCTGGTAGATGTGGGAAAAACAGACGGCATTTCGAGCGTCGATTTGTCGTTTCAGTGGGCTTCAGCTGGTCCTCCTCCACCTAAAAACATCGAACCCTCCATCCATATAACCGCGGAAGATCTTCCTCGTATGGAGAAGCTCCGTGATCGCTTCGTCCGCAAAGAGGAAGCCGTCGAAGAGACGCTCATTGGCCGCGTCGCCGAGCTCGGTCGGGACGAAATATCGGGCACTGAAGAGTCTTGGATCACGCTTGAAGCCGAGTTTAAGGGACGTAACAGGAAGTTCCGTGTCGAGCTCGATTCAAGTGACTATGATTGGGCTCTCTATGCCCACCAGCATCGATTGCCGCTAACCGTGTCGGGAACCCCCATTCGACGGCAAAGGTGGTCACTGGAAGGCGCAATAAAGGTGGACACTCGCTTCCTACGCGATTTTTCCTCGACACACGAGCACACCTCACAGATTAATCCGAATCCGCCTGACATCCGCACCACTAACAATTCCTTCGACCGCGGCGATAAAGCTTAGTGGAACGGATGATTGTTGAGAGCCAACCCCTGGAGCTTAGAACTTCAGCATGAGCCATGCCTAAGCCTGCATGGGCGGCCACAAACGCCCAGTGAGGGTGCAGTCCATACCCCCTGCCATGCGATACGTTGTCCCGTCGAACGAGGTCTAGACGAACGGACTGCCGGCGCAAAAGAAAGAGCAGAGGCCCTACTGCAGCGAGCTGGAGCCGGCAACTGGCCCGTCGAGCTGGGTCCTACCCCCGCGAAAGCGCATGAAAATTGTGGTCAGATGGTGACTTAAACTTAATTTCATGGGCAACTCAAAAGCGTACTCACAAACCTTGAACTCACTAATGCGGGATGTTCAGAACCTGGTGACACTGCACCCGGCCTCCGAGGGGACGCCAGGTAGACCACAGGGTGATACAGGGCCCTTACTGCGATCGACGGTCGTGCTTTTACACACAGCATGGGAGAACTATGTCGAGCAAGTGGCTCTAGAAGGTCTAGATTTCCTGCTTAAAGAAATCGATCTAGACCACTCTAAGTTGCCCCACACGATGCGAAGCAAACTCGCGGAGGTCAAAAACCCCTGGAGCCTGGCCGGTTCTCTGTGGCAGTCGCAAGCGCGCGAGATGCTCAGTCGCGAAGCAAAAAAGTTAAATACACCCAGTGAGGTTGACCCCCTTCGGTGGACGTCCTTGATGGTCAGGCCTGGTGCCTGGCAGGGAGGATGTTCCTGTGGGAGCCAAACGGAAGAGGTACACGCCCGCGTACCGGCGTGATGCCGCGCATCTGGTGATCGACACCGGGCGCCCGATCGTCCACGTGGCGAAGGAGATCGGTGTCGGAGAAGCTCTGCTGGGTCGTTGGGTCGCGATCGAGAGGGCCAAGATGGACGACCCGCCCTCAGCACTGGATACCGATGAGCGGGCAGAGCTGGAGCGGTTGCGCCGTGAGGTGGCCGAGCTGCGGATGGACCGGGAGTTCCTGAAAAAAGCAGCCGCCTTCTTCGCGACCGAGAACCAGAACCGGTGAGGATGTTCGAGCTCATCGACGCGGAGAAGGCCGACTACGAGATCACCCGCATGGCCGAGCTGCTCGAGGTGTCCCGGTCGGGCTACTACGCCTGGCTGGCACGTCGCGAGGGGCCGCCGGGTCCCTCGGCTGTGCGACGGGCCCAGCTGGGCCAGAAGGTGCTGGCCGCCCACACGGCCTCCGACGGGGTCAACGGTGCGCCGCGGATCCTGGCCGACCTGCGCGCTGTCGGGGAGGTGGTCTCGCGCAAGACGGTCGCGAAACTCATGCGCGCCCACGGCATCGCCGGCATCAGCCCGGCCACCTGGCACCCGGTGACCACGGTCGCAGACGAGTCCGCGCACACGATCCCCGATCTGGTGGAGCGCGACTTCGATCGCGGCCGCCTCGATGCGGTGTGGACCTCGGACATCACCTATTTGCCCACCGATCAGGGATGGCTGTACTTGTGTGCGGTCCGCGACGGCTGCTCGCGGCGGGTGCTGGGCTGGGCGGTCGATGACCACCTGCGCACTGAGCTGGTCGAGACCGCGCTGCGCCGGGCAGTGACCCTGCGCCGGTGTGACACCACCGGAGTGATCTTCCACGCCGATCGCGGCTGCCAGTACACCTCCGCCCGGCTGGCCGAGGTCGCCGCCGAGCTGGACGTCAGGATCTCGGTCGGGCGGACCGGGGTGTGCTGGGACAACGCGCAGATCGAATCGTTCTGGTCGACGTTGAAGACCGAGTACTACCACCGGCGGAGATTCACGACCAAGGCCGCCGCCAAGCGCGGCGTCGGCGCCTGGATCGAGGCTACCTACAACCGGACCCGACGGCACTCGTCACTGGGCATGCTCAGCCCGGTAGCCTTCGAGCACCAGCTCATGAACCCCGCGGCAGAAGCCGCATAACTCGATGTCCACGAAACGGGGTCAACCCCACCCAGCGTCAAGAACGTCGAAGATCTACTGGAGTTAGCGTTTGGGTTATCAGAAGGTCTCCATGGAATCAGTTGGCAGGGGATTAGAAAAGGAAAGGTCATTCTTGACATCGATAGTTTTGTTAAAGACATTCGCGGTGAGATCGTCCACAAGGGGACGACTCCGGGGGCTCTAAACAAGAGTGGTGTCAACACCTGGATCGCCTTCTTTGACAAGCTCACTAGTCGGCTCGATGAAAAAATTTCCATTCACCTGCTGGAGCACACGGGAACGTCGCCCTGGTAAGAAATAAACCCGGAGCTACCCCCTGACGACACTCGCGGCGGCATATTGCGTACCTTAACGCGGCAGAGAGCCACCAACGATCTCCATTCTCATATTTGAAGGGCCAGCAAGTCGATCAAATGAAACAAGGGTCAAGACCTGCGCCAACTTACTCCGAAAGGATTCTCCCCTAACTCGGCCATGACGGTCACTTACGTACTGGTGCCATCGGGAAGGATGCCGTGCCTCTCCATTTAGAGTCCAACACTCGTCGTGACCGGCGGCCGATGCAACTGTCTTGATGTAACATAATTGCCGCTTCCGATACCTTGCGGATTCGCTCGTTATTCCGGAAATTCCCCAGCCAGCCAGAAGCTGATCAGCACCCTCTATAACCTCACCTAGACGAGGACGGGCCTCCTCCCATCCAACTACCGACTTGCCGACCTGGTTCATTTCGACAACATCCCGTGTCGGAAGTGAAAACAGATTAGCTACTTCTATGTGGTCACAACCGAGAAGGTCTGCGGCAACGTGGAGATGACCGAGCGTTCTCCCACCGCCAGTCGAAGGCGGGTTAAGTAGAAGAGCCCCAAGAACTTTCATCGTGTGCATCCTTATCGAATAGAACTTGGTCTCCGTGGGAAATATCCGACTGTCAGATTCCCGAACAATTACGCAGCTCTTGCTGAATGACTCCCTTCAGCGTTTCTGAAAAGGGAAGCTGCAGGTCCAGAGACCCGCCCCTAGCAATCTGTTCCACGACTTGCTTCACGACTGCAGGATCGGGATGGTCGATGAATCGCACCGCCGACTGAGCTGCATACTCTCGGTCAAGCTCGAATGAGAGCCATTTGCGACCAAGATCTTCAGCCGCGCGCCCACTGGTGTTGGAACCGCCAAAGAAGTCCACGACGAGATCGCCAGGCTCGGTGGTCATCTCAATGAAGAACGCCGGAAGTTTAATCGGGAAGCGGGCAGGGTGTCCCGGAAGTCCGAGACTCTTACAGGCGCGCAGGTATGTGTCATTGGACTGACTATTTGGAATAGTCAAGAGGTTTGAGGGCAAAGCTCCACCGTTGTTACGCCCGAACGCTTCACCAATGTTGTGCTGCGACGGCCGCTCCTTCGGCGAGTAATACTTTGCCGGATCCTTAAGTAGTCGCTCCATGGATTTGGAGTAGGGAACTCGGACTCGCCCGACATCAGCTTTCGGAAATTCCGTCTTCGATAACCACCACACGGTATTGACGGAATCCTTCGCCCGGATCTTCCGCTTATTAACCCATTCGATCGGAGAAGGCAACTTAGATGGGTTGTTCCAATAGAACTCTTCAGCTAGGTAATACCCTAGTTCATCCACAAAAGCCAGAAGGGCTCGATACTGATGCAGGGAACGAATGGGGACTCCGCGCTGGTAAGCCCCTCCAATATCGATCACCAGGCTTCCCGTTGGCCTTAGGGCATTGTAGGCAAGTTTGGCGAACTGGGTAAGCCATGCCACGTAGCTTTCCTGGTCCTCATTCCCATAGGCCTTCTTACGGAGGAGTGGAAACGGCGGACTCGTAACGAACAGATCTACACTGTCCGCCGGCAGTTCGGCCAGTATCTCCAGACTATTTCCGCTGAGCTGGGCGCCGAGCGGCGTCGTGTAGCAGAGACTCCCGGAACGCAGACGATCAAGTACTTCCTGAATGACTTCCTCCGGTGGCGATGTCAACCTGACGGGTAGGGCAGATGGCAGCTCCAGGGTCTGAGCCTTATGGCTCCATCAAGTGCTAAGCCCCTTCCTCGTGGCGTTGCACCAGCCGTCCGGAACAGCTGAGATACTTTAGCACGCGAGCTCAGGAGCCGATCAGACGGCAGGAGAGGGGACTGCCAGCATGACCGACGCACTACCTCTCTGGTCGCAGCCACCCCTTTGGTTGCATCTGTCCGATGACGAGTTTGAAGAGACCTACAGGGCCGGCGACCGTCGCGGGTACCTCCACCGAGTCCTGGTCCGCGCCCTGAGTCATGCGGTTGAACGCATCCCAACGGAGGAGGAACTGAGACGAAAACCTCTGACCGTCGAGTTTGCCCCGCCGTTGCCGTCGAAGCTGAGCTTCTACATGTACGAAGCGACTCAGCACGCTTCAGAGCGCCAACAGGGGACCTTCAAAGTGCAGTTGACGGGAGGGGTCCGTCGCAGCAGTGCTAGCAATCGGCTATTTTTCGACAGGAGCGCAAAGGCGAGAGTCATCCTCGCCGGATATCATCCCGAGTTGCGCCTATTCATTATTTGGGATGCAGATCTCCACGAATTGGCAGGTGGGTTCCCGTACTCGAAAAATGTCCAAGCACCCCCAGAGGTAGCGAGTGAAGCCTTGGCCAGGGGATTGGCGCACACCTCCAGAAGGCTTAAGCGCCCGTCTGTCACGGAACGGATCGTCGCAGCTCGCCCTCGGCACCTCGACCGGGCCCTACAGCTACGAATCCAGCTTAGCGTCCAAACCTTGTTAGAGGAGAATCTCTAAATGCTCCGAGACTTGGGCAGCCTGCGGACCGAATACTCCAGCGACGCAAATGATATTGCCGCTGAATTCTACAATCCATGTCTAAGACATGCGAATAGCTACGACCGAATTACTGGATTTTTCAGCTCGAGTATTTTCAGCTTGACCCACGCAGCTCTGGGGAGCTTTATCCAAGAAAACGATGGACGGATGAGACTCCTCTGCTCCCCAAGACTCAACGGGCCAGATGCTGAGAATCTTTTGTTTGGTTACGCCGCACGTGACAATGCCACTTTAGTGCGAGGACTACGCACCGAATTATCCAAGATGCTGGCGTCGCCGCACGCGGACTCTTCCCGGCTACTCGCTGCATTGGTTGCCTCTGGACGCTTGGACATGAAGCTTGCCCGCGTGGCCCACACGGTTCGCCATTCGGAGAAGCGGATGTTCCACGACAAGGTCGGTTTGTTTAAGGATACCAATGGCGACATTGTAGGGTTTCGCGGCTCGCTCAATGAGAGCTACTTGGGTTTGTCGCCACAGGGCAACATCGAGTCGGTGGATGTTTGGCCCTCTTGGGAAGGCGGGCGCGACGAGGAAAGGGTACGCAACGCAGTCATCCGCTTTGACCTGCTGTGGGAAGGCCGTGTGCCTGGAGTGGCGGTCGCGGCGCTTCCCGATGAGATCCGCATCGAACTGGAACAGGTGGCCGAGGACGTCGACCTGGAAGCGCTCTTAGACAACCTTGCCAGTAGTCGCCAGAGCGACAAGACCAGAACACCTTCAGTGGGAGGGATCGAGCTCCGGCGACACCAGCGGTGTGCGGTGGAGGCATGGGAGATTGATCAACACAGCGGCTTGCTGGCCCACGCTACGGGGTCGGGCAAGACGATCACTGGACTGTACTGCGCACAGCTTGCCCTCCAGAACGGGCTCGTGCCTGTCATTCTGGTGCCCTCCAAGCTGCTCTTGGAGCAGTGGGAAACGCAGGTTCGCCAACTGCTCGGTGCTCGGACTTTCCTGGTCGGGGCCGGCCACAATGCGTGGGGCAAAGGGGGCCTGCTGCGCGCAGCTGCCGAAGCGGCAGGCCCCAACCGGCCATATGCGATCATCGCAGTCCTGAACTCTGCTCTCCACCCTGCATTCCGCGCACAACTTCGTCCGGTCGTAAACAAAACCTTCGTCATCGCTGATGAGGCCCATCGGCTCGGCAGCCCGGAGTTCCGGACGATCACGGAGTGGATGGTGTCTCCATGGCGCCTTGGGTTGAGCGCGACACCTGAACGAGCCAACGATCCTGAAGGTACCCAGGCCGTTCTCGACTACTTCGGACGAATCGTCCATCGGTACAGCCTCAAGGACGCCTTGGACGACCACGTCCTAGCTCCGTACGTCTACCATCCCTCCTGGGTTGCGCTCACCGACGAGGAACAGGAGAAATGGGACCGCCTGACCGCAGAAATACGTCGACGATACGCCATAATTCAAGGCCAAAACGGGAAGCCTGGATCCTCGGACCAGCTTCTCCACAAGCTGATTGAGCGTGCCCGCATTGCGAAAGGGGCAGAGCGGAAGATCGAAAAAGCCGCGGAGCTAGTATCTCACCACTACCGCCCTGACGTCGGCCAGAAGTGGCTTGTCTACTGTGACAATCGGGACCAAGTCGACCGCGTACGCCAGGCACTGGAGCGCAGGGGAATTTCCTCCTGGGAATACCACCGGAAAATGCAGGGGGATCCCGACTCGACTTTGAGTCTGTTCGATGTTGCCGGGGGCATCGTTGTGGCCATCAAGTGCCTGGACGAGGGTGTCGACATCCCAGCCGCCACGCACGCACTCATACTGGCGAGTTCGCGGAACCCTCGAGAGTTCATCCAACGTCGAGGACGCGTACTAAGGCGTGCTCCCTCCAAAACAGTGGCTACCGTTCTCGATGTCCTGGTCCTGCCGGAACACGTACAGAAGGACGATCCCTCATGGCCTCTCGTTGTCGGCGAACTGGCCAGAGCTCTGGAGTTCGCCGAATGGGACATCGGGCAAGGATCTGTCTCCCGGCTCGAGAACAAATGGCTGTCTATGGGACTCTCTCTCGCTGATCTCGATGCACTGCGTGCTGCCGGACTCGAGGCAGATGGTGATGAAGAGCCCGAAGGCGAGGAGAAAGGTGGACAAGGATGAGCGAGGAGAGGGCGATGTCTGAGGGCAGTGACGAAATCGCTGACCTGCGGGCGACGGTCGAGGAGATCCGAGCCACGAAATACCCCACGCTGGATCAGTCGCTGGTAAACGACATTCTGCGAGTACATCAGCAGTATGCGGAAGACCGAGCAGAGGCGCGCAAGCAGACGGAGCTGCTGATCAATCGGTGGGCCGCGGCGCAGCCTGCCTCGGAGGGAAGGTGACCGATGCTTACATTTACCCGCTTAATTGTTCAGGATTTCGGCCCGTATCGAGGCCGGCAGGAAATGCCCTTCTCGAACGAACGCGGCGTTTACATCGTCTACGGTCGGAATGGGCGGGGGAAGACAACTCTTCACAACGCCTTTAGATACGCCCTGTATGGACAAATCATGGGACGGCGCGGCTTAGAACCTGCAAAATTGCTCGCCAATTCTGAAGCCCGAAAGCAGTCAGGCTACGCTTCCTTCCAAACGGTCTTGGAATTCAAGCATAATGAAAGCTACTACAGACTCACTCGGCGATTCGATGGCCGCGAACAGCAGCATGAACTTATGATGCTGGAGCGCGATGGCAACGCCATGTCTCAACTCGACGCCGAAAAAACGCTCCAGGCGATCGCTCCCCGATCCGTAAGCGGATTCTACCTATTCGACGGAGAGCAGCTCCGCCAGTACGAGGAACTGCTCGATCCGGATAGCGAGCAAGGCCACCAACTGGAGCAGGCCATCGAGAACGTCCTAGGCATTCCAATAGTGAATAACGCCAAATCCGATATTGAGTTCATCGGCCAGAAAACCGACAAGGAATTGGCGAACGTAGCCAGCGCCAACAATAGGACCAAGCTTTACGGTGAGGCTCTCAACGAGGCGCAGGACATCCGGCTCCGAATGCAGGAAGGGCGCGATGAGATCGCGCGTCAGATGGAGGCGACGAAACACCGTGTCGCCGAACTTGAAGATCGCCTCCGAGAGCAGCAAAAGGCAGAGAGGAAACTCGGACAACTCGAGGGACTGCGTGCCCGTGAGGCAGCCCTCCAACGTGACCTGATGCAGGCCCACGATGCGCTGAACGCGCTATCGCCTGACCTGTGGATGAGCGTGTTGGCACCCTCCGCGTCCGAACGACTGACTCGGGTGGAGGCAGAACTGCTCGAGACGGAGGCTGCTCTCCGGTCTTCTGCGGCAGCGTTCCGGGACTTGGCCCACCTGAAGGAAGCAGATGACTGCCCCGTTTGCCATCGGGACATGGACTGGAGCCTTCGTGAGCATCTGACCGCAGAGCTGGAAGGAAAAGCCGCAGCGACCAACCCGGAGGATCTCCAGGACCGCCAGACGAGAGCTCGGGCAAAGCGCCAGGTCCTGGAGGCGTTGTCACGCAAGGACGCCAGCCTGTTGGTTGAACGTGATGGTGCAATTCGGACGCTGCGATTGAACCTAGACGAAGTCTGTCAGGACATGGACGAGATCGAACGCGAGCTTGCTGAGGTCGGCGAAGACGAGCTACGCAGCCTGATAACTGAACGGGATGATCTTCGAGCTCAAATCCTTCGAGACAAAGAGCGCCTAGAGGAACAAGACGAAAAAATCCGCGAGCAGGAACAGCAAATTGAGGACTTGAAGCGCAAACTCCGCTCCCTTTCGGTAAACCTCGATCACAGGATCGAATTAAAGGACAAGCTCGCAGACGAACTGACATTACTCTTTGGTGAGGCCATCGACGCATATCGTGCCAAACTGCGACAGAGGGTTGAAGATCGGGCGTCAGAAATTTTCCGCCAGATGGTAGACGTGCCCGACTACGTCGGCCTTCGCATCAACGAACGCTACGGGTTAGAGATGCTCGACCTAGATGGCGAAGTTGTAAGACGCTCCGCAGGATATGAACATATTGTCGCACTGTCCCTGATTGCAGCTCTCCAACGAAGCGCCGCAGTCCGGGCCCCTGTAATCATGGATTATCCCTTCGGTCGCTTGGATCCTGAGAACACCTCCCGCGTCGTGGCAGCCTTGCCAAGGATGGCTGACCAGGTAGTGCTCCTGTCTTTCGAGGGTGAATTCGACCGTAACGCAGCGCTACAGGCCCTCAAGACAGAGTTAGCTGCCGAGTACACGCTGGAATATGTCAGCTCTAAGCACACCCGCATCGAACCTCGAAGGATGATCTCCTGATGGCCGATCTGAAAAATATTGCTTTGACCCTTGAAGCTGGACAGGCGGCCAACAACCTCAAGGAAAAGCTCGGAATTGATGACCAGATGGCTCTCATCAGACTGGGATTTGCATACGCGATCAAGCATGGCCAGCCCCTGCACCGTGACACCACGGTAGGGACCCGCGGAGGCAGCAACTACGACACAGGCGGCCTCGATCCTGATGGGAGGATGGCAGATACGGTGCAGATCTACTACTCTGCAGATCCCAGTGTCGAGGCCGAGCCGTACCGCGCGATCGAAGTCCTCATGAACAAGGGGCTCCGTCTGCTCGCTGAACACGTCCAGCAAGGCGAGATTGGAACCGTCGGGGACCTGGTGAGCTCCCCCGATTCTCAGCAATAACCGAGAACCAGCGACCCACGCAGATAGTCACCCTTGGTCCGAGGCAGTAGCATCGTGCATGCAGGGCGCACGTGGGTCGTGGGTCATGTATTAAGGGGAGCCCACCGCGCGCCACGCCCGGTGGGCTCCCTCTTGACTGGTTGGCAGGTACCCGTGGCCTCGGGGCTCCGGTCTGAACGGTGTGATTCATGCGCCTGTACAACCGGCAGCTCCCGGATTTTTAATGGACCGCCCCCAGAGAAGGTGAATACTGGCTCCTGGCGCAAGGGGCTCCCGTGCTCTCCGCAGCTTCCGAGATGGGAATCCAAGTGCGCCGTGCTACGGGCGGTCAATTCAACGCAGTCAGCGCCGCTGACAGGAGATCTGTCACGTCGCGGGCGTCCTCCAAAGCCATCAGGTCCGTCGCCAGACTAATGCGATCCGCTGCCACCCACTCCGAACGTCGAGCCACAGAACGCACTCTCTCCACCGGAACATCGGTAGCCCGCAGGACGTCGTAGGAGCTGATGTCGAAGAGGACGAATACGCACCGGTCGAAGTCCCAGCTGCGGAATGCCGAGTAGATCTGCGATGATCTCGAGTTCGGAGCGACCAGGCGGCTCTTGACCTGAAGACGAGTGCCGTCGGGCACTTCTACGTCCCAGCTCTTCTGGGACGCTGGCGCCAGGCGCCCGTGGTAAGCCTTCATCACCAGGGTCTCGGCGAGATCACCCGCAGGGGCATTCCGGGAGCGGATCACGTTGCGTTCCTTGAGAATGGTCAAGGTTTCGGCGTACTGCCGCAGCAACGTGCGCGTATCCCTGCCGCGTAGGTCATCTCCATTGAGGGCCGAGGAACGTGGACATGGCCTGCCCCCTGACACGACGTCACCAGACATGGTCCTCTCCTCTTGAATGCTCTCTTCTGATCGTGGGCCCCTTCAGTCGGCCCGCTGGTTCCCCGTATCTGGGAAGGTTCGGAAGACGCGAGCCCGGGACGGCGCCTACAGCCTCACATGGGGATCCACGGCACGGGTACGGTCATGGCTGCTCTCCCTGTTGCGCCGCTGAATGGTGGTGGGGTACTACTACGATTCGACAACGGGTGCTATGACGAGGGATTCCTGATTTACCGGCAACCCGGTGCCGGCAAGGATCGACAGGTCAACGGTCCATTTCATGGCGCTACGTCTTTTCCAAAGTTCCAAGGCCGCCCACGCTTCCGCTTTAACGTCTTCCAGGGTGATCGTGTTCGTGCGGATATTTTTCACTGCCAGTGCATGCCAAAGGATCAACTCGGGGGAGCCTCCGTAGACCAGCGCGCGCCCAAAGTGGGTGAATTCATCGCAACGGCGGCAGGAGCAGATGAAGCGGGTCAGCCGTTGGAGGCTCGAGGCCCCGTCGTAGGAGAAACGCTCGTGTGTCACGTGATACATGTTCTGCTCGGGGCTCTCCGGCATTGTGCAGAACTCGCAGGTGAAGTCGGCGCGCGCCTTGATACCTCGGCTAAGACGGCTCCACTGGTACGACGTGAAGACTTTCCTGCAGTTGATGCCGAAAGTCGGTGCTGGAACCAGGTCCACATAGAGGCCGCCGCCGTATGTTCGGTCCTCCCCCGGGAGAGGGTCCGGAACAGGCCAGGGGCTGACTGGTGACATTGATATCTCCTTACCTCAAGAGCGTTTCCGCCGCCCTGAGGCGACCCGCGAGCACGGCTCAGGCGGCGGCTTCGATCGCCCGGATGGAGGGGCTGGGCGGCTGCCTCATCAATCAGCCAGCGCATCCGGGCCGCTTTCGCCTGGGCTGTTTGCCAAGCAGTTGCGGTGGCGCGCTGGTCGTCAGTGAGGGCAGGGTAGCCAAGGTTCATTGGAGTCCTCGGTCTGTTGGTATGGGGGCTACCACTGTCAATTATTCCGCCAGCGAGTCTATTTGGCCACGAGGCAGAGATGAACCGGCTTTGGCCAGCCCCTCCGCAGCGATGTATTGATTCGGTAATTCATCCGGGATTGATCAGGTGCTGAGGGCACCGGGGGTGGTTCATCATCCGGTGTGCGAGGCGTCGACGCAGCTAAGCCAGGTTCCGCTCAGGACATCGAAGTATTATCCGGTAGCGTGACCCGTGAGCGAACACGCACAGGACAATCCCCGACGCCCATCCTTTTCCCGCAGCATGGGAAAAGACGTCGGCCCGGGCATCCCGGGGCCTGGACGCATTGCGGTGGAAACTATGACGAGATCAAGGGAAAGGCGTTGTGATGGCCCAGAGCGTGCAGATCATTTTGGAGGACGACCTCGAGGGCGGTCCTGCTGATGAGACCGTCCAGTTCGGTTTGGACGGCCGGCAGTACGAGATCGACCTTTCCACTGCTAATGCGGAAAAGCTGCGGGAGGCCCTGCGCCCCTATGCTGCGGCTGGCCGGCGGGCCCAGTCCAAGTCCGCCCGGACTACCGGGCCCCGTTCCTCTACCGGTGGTAACCCAGAGACGGCGAAAATCCGGGCGTGGGCGAAGGAGAACGGGTACGAGGTCTCCGACCGCGGCCGTATTCACCAGTCCGTCAGGGACGCCTACTACGCCGCCCAGTAGACCCCCACTCCCCCACCCGGACACGCCCTCGGGCCTGGCCGGGTGCTTGCGAGACAGCGGGGTCTGATGCCGGCGGTCACGGCCGTGGCATCACCGGGGAACGTCTCGGGGCAGGGCTCGAGCACGAGGGCCCTCACCATGTCCCCTCCGCACGATCAGCAGCCGGTGACGGGCTGAGGATCTGCTCTCGGCCACGGTGCCGCCGGGACGCCCCGCGTCCAACCTGGACAGCGATGGTCGTCCCTTCGGCCCCCGACTACGGGCCGTGCTGGGAGCTGGCCCTGGCTCCTTGCGGCAGGTGCGCGGGCACCCGCGTCGTTCGACGACCCACGGAACCACCCATCCCATCCCGCCGCCTGTCCCCAGCATGAGAGAACCCGGCCCACCCTCATCGGTGAGCCGGGTTCCTTCCTCATGGACCATGGGAAAGCCGCCCGCAGTCGATCCCCTCCCCTACCGGGGGCCGGGGGTTATCGGTTGAGCTGTTGGGCGTAGGCGCGCACGGCATTCTCAATCACGGCGCGGGCGGTGCCGTCGTGTTCGGTGAGCTCTTCGATCAGGTCGGAGACGTCTTGGGCCACCCGCACCCCGAGCTGGATCGTGGGTTCCCGGCGCGGCCGGCCCCGGCCGCGCTTAGGCGCGGCCACCGCAGGCTCCGCCGCCGGTGCCGCTTGCATCGGTGGGGACGACACCTGCGGTGTCGCGGGCTGGGGTGAGGTAGCGCGTGGGGGTGTGTAGTCGACCGGGTCGATGTGCTCATCCGGTGCCGGCCGGGGCCTCCGTCGCTGGAGTGAGGCGGGGCGCTCGGGCTGCTCGGTCATCGCAGCACCTTCTTCGCGATCGCAGTGTAGGCATCCAGCACGCGGGCGCCCTTGCGGTATTGGCCGTACCACTCACCCGAGATCCGCACTTCTTGGACGATGGCCCGGTCCGGGATCAACGGCTCCAGGAACAACCCGGTGGCACGGAGCTCCTCGAGGCTGGCCACCGCCGCCCGGCTCATGATGGTTTCCTTGACCCCGCCGACGACGATGCCGGCCTCGGTGAGGGTGTCCGGGGCGCCGAGTTGCTGGCGGTGGCGGCGGAACTGGGCGACCGTGCGCCGGGCCCCGTCCACCCCGTCGATGCCATCGCTAGTGGCGGTGGCGGCGTAGACCACAGTGTCCGCCGCATTCAGTGCTGAGAGGGTCAGCGGCCCACCCTGGCGATTGGGACAGTCGATGACCACCACATCCGCTTGCAGGCCGGTCAGGGAGATCTTCAGCCGCAGCTCCGCGTGATCGGCCCGATCCGCCTCGCGGTTGGAGACATTGCGGGCCGAGGGAATCACCCGGAGGTTGGGGTGCCACCCGCTGGGCACCGCGAGGTCTTCGGCCCAGCCTTCGGGGTTCTCGTCGCCCAGGATTGCCCCAACGTGCATTCCTTCAGCCGAGGGCTCCACCCCAAACCACTTGGTGGAGGCCGCGCGGGGGTCGAGGTCAACGAGGACGACTCGACGTCCCTCGGCGGCGGCGACCATTGCTAGGGAGACGGCGGTGGTGGTCTTAGTGACTCCACCGGATTCGCTGTACACCATGAGGGTTTGCATGCTTTCAAGCTATCAAGCTTGAGGGCCATCAAGCCATCTGTCTAGTTAGCTCGATTGATATCTAGCTAGATAACTATTTATCTAGCAGGCTCAATAGCTAGCTATCTACCATTAATTCTACAGGTCATGCTTCTGGGGTGGCGTCGTGGACAGGGATGCTGCGCCAGGGAGTGCGTTTCGCAACCGGGGCTGGCGTCCCCGGCGCGTATGACCCCAGATGCTGGTCAGGGGCGCTTGGTAGACTAGAGCGCATAGCACGGCCCAACACACCACCGGGGAGGTTCCATGGCACAGCAGCACATTCTGCCACCGGCCCTCGAAGTGGACCGGGCACAGCAGGTAGCTTCCGTGGTGCACAGTGCTGCCATGGAAGGACTTCACGTCACCACAGCGACCCGTGCTGAGATGGATCGTTTCGCCGAGGGTGGGCTCGAGGTCGAGGAGCTGGTTCGGCGCACGCGCGCCCGCTACGGCCTTGAGTGAGGCCCCCGGCCCGCACCGTGACCCGTATCTGGACCCGCACACCGGGATCCTGACCAACCTGATCGGCGCCCGCACCGCCGTAGAGCTCGCCGCCGCGGAAGCCGACCTGGTGGCGGTCCGCACCCTGCAGCTGTGGCGCCATCCACCGGCGCCCACCCGAGATCTGGTTGAGCTGCAAGCCATTCACCGTCATCTGTTCCAGGACGTCTATCCCTGGGCGGGGCAGCTGCGCACCGTGGATCTGCGCAAGACGGTCCCGGGGGCGCAGCCGTTCCTGCCGGTGTCGATGATCACCCGCTCGGCCGGTTTCGTCTTCGATCAGCTCCGCCAGGACCGCTACCTGCAGCACCTGGATCGGGACCGGTTCATCGAACGGTTGGTCTATCACTATGACCAGGTCAACTATCTGCATCCGTTCCGGGAGGGCAACGGGCGCACCCAGCGCTTCTTCTTCGACTCAGTGGCTGTAGCCGCCGGCTGGTGGTTGGACTGGACCCAGATCACCGGGGCGGTCAACGACGCTGCGTCCCGGGCCGCAGCCGAAGACCATGACCTCGCTGCCTTGCAGGAGATGTTCGCGGTGATCCTCACTCCCGCACCTCACCACCGTCGCCCGCGTTCCTGACCGGACCAGCTAGCGGTCGGACAGGCCCGGAGACAGCGAAGTCCCTGAGAGCACTGCAACACTGACGTGGGACGCGACGCGTCAGTGGACGATGTAGCCGGGGAACCGTGCTGACCACCGGGAGCCGCCAGCGACTCGAGTGACTTCGTAGGAGACGGCGGTCAGGTGTGGGAAGCGCAGTCCGTGGAGTTCGCCGACACGGGCCCCCACTTCAGTGACGTGCAGTTCTCGCCCACCCAGCGCAGCGCCGTGGAACGGTCCGTCCTTGACTCTCTCCCAGTAGTCGGAGGCGGTCGTGAAAGACCAGTACCCGGAGCCAATGGGGTGATCCTCCAGGTAGTCCAGGGGCACCCAGAGAGTGAGACCGCGGTGCTCGGGGAGAAGCCGATCCCGGAAGTCGGGGTCTGGTTCTCCAGGCAGGACGCCTTCAGGCCACTGGTAGGCGGGTTCACTCGTCACGGGGGCATCCTCTTTCTTGGCAGGTCCGGGGGGCACTTCCAGGCTAGGGGAGGGGGCGGGGCACACCTTGGGGGCGGAGCCAATACCTGTTGCTTGGAGAATTTCACCCTCCTCGACGGGGCCGCCGGCGGGTGTGATGGGCTCGTTTTTCAACCAGGCCATCACGGTGCGTGTAGTACGCCCTACGGCCTCGGCTATGGCCCGGTAGGTCGCCCCCGCCGCCCGCAACTGCACCGCTAGAGCCCGCAGCTGCCCCACACGGCGGGTGCGGGCCTGGCGGGCCTGGGCGGCGTTGTCTGCCGCCGCCCGCGCCTTGGCTTCGGTCCTGGCCTTCCCGCCACGGCGGCCCATCCGCGCTAGATACTCGTGTGCAGCATCGGAACCACTGGTGGAGGTGGGGCGTCCCTTGCCGGCGTTGACCTGACGGACGGCCGAGCGCGCCAGACAGGCGACCTCGCTATCGGTCAGAGGGTGGGGCAGCTGGGCGTTGAGCGCCCTGGCGTGGGCGATCGAGGCGGCCTCGCTGGGGGTCTGGTGGCGGGTCTGCCGCTGGTCCCACAGCCACCGGCGGGTGGCGCGGAAGACCGCGGTGTTGCGCCCCACCTCCGTGGCGGTGTCTGAGACAGAGGCTCGCGGGATGCCGGACTGTCCCAGCAGGGGCGTGCCCGGGTCCCAGGCTGGTGTGGCGGGTCCGTCGATGGCCTCGTTGTGGAAGGGGTCGGTGTACTCGGCCATGTGCGCCTTGAGATCGCCCAGGGACCATGGGCTGGTTCTGCGGCCCCACCACACGCGCCCGGCCGGGAGCTGAGCGGCCGGGTTGCGCACCAGGTACCGGGTGAAGCAGGGGTCCCCGTCCACCAGCCGGTCCAGGGCCCGTTGCACCGCCTCCGCGTAGCGGATCGGGCCTGGCCGAGCGCCCTCGCCCCGGTAGACCGGCTCGATCGCCCATCCGGCTTGGGCGTGACCGGTGTCCGGGTTCTCGATGATCCAGGTCGGCTCGGGCACGGCCGGGTGCATCAGGTTCAACAACGCGTCCTCGTCATCGACGTCTACGACGAGGAAGTTCAACCAATCGGCCGGGTTGAGCTGGATGAACGCGAAGTCACCAGCAGGCCGCCCACGGTTCGGGAACGCCTGCGACTTGGTCTGACCGCACCGGAAGTACTCGATCCGGTGGTGCGCCAGAAACCGGCGGGCCGGGGTCTCGGGGCAAAAAAGGGCAATGTCGAGTAAGGCGGGGTCCACTTGCGGACGCGCCTCAGGTACACTAGGGGACACAACGGTCCCCTGGTAATGGGTTCATATGCAGTTCTCATCCGGTTTCTGTTGAACCAGCTGTTCTAGGTCGCCAAACTCACGACAGCTGATTGACTTCGACGGCCCGCCCTCCACGGCGGGCCGTCAGTCGTTTAAGCGGTTTTGGTGATGGGGAGCTCCTCAGCGTTCTGCCGATCATCTATCGCATTCGGCAATCCGTGGTCACGGTCGATCAAAGCGCCGACGTAGTCCGCCTGGGACAGCCCTAGAGCAGCTGCCTTTTCCGCCGCACGGCGGTGCTGCTCGGGCAGGACGCGCATGCTGAACGCCACTCGCTTCCCGAGCAGCTTGGGCGGTGTGTACTCCGTCATACGCCCACCCTCTCACATTGCTTGTACTAGCGCTAGAAGTTCGTGGGTGTGTCGGCCGGATCGCTACAGGTCATGGGATTGATGGCCCACGACGTCCCACTGGTCGTTGTGCTTCTCGAGGTAGATGACGACTTGGCGTTGGCCGGTGGCCTCGATCTGGTGGTCGTCGCGGCTGATCCATCGCCAGGTGAGGTCGTAGGCGCGGATGGCTTTGTCCGCGGCGACGTCGCGGGCGACGTCGCCGACGGCCGGCACAAGGCTGGGTGCGCTGTAGGCCTGGTGCTGTGCTGGTTCGAGCCAGGCGGCCTGGTTGCCGTTGCGTTCCGGTTCGACCTGGTGGTCGGCCCATTCCTGGGACATCAGCGGCTTGGCGCGGATCGCTGCGGCGGTCTGGGTGCGGTCGGTGGCGGTGTCCCAGGAGTGCAGCATCAGCGCGGCGGTTTCGGCGGTGGCCTCCACGTCGGCCCGGTCCACGGTGTCCGGGTCGGGGAAGGTACCTTCCCCGACGGTGAGTTCGGTGGGGGAGGGCGTGGCCGTGGCGGGAGCGGTGGTCTGCTCGCTGGTCTGCTGTGGCCCCTCTGGCCCGCAGGCGGTCAGGGGCAGCAGGCACAGTGCCAGGGCTGTGATCAGGCGGTGTCGGGTCATTTCGGCCATGCTCCTTTCTGTTTGAGGATGGGCTCGGGGTCGAGGTTGTGCCCCTGGTAAGGGAAGACCATCTCCGGGGCGTCGGGTTTGTAGATCTCGAAGTGCAGGTGTGTGGCCATGCCGAATCGGCCGCGGTTGCCCTCGGTGCCGATGACGTCGCCGCGTTTGAGCTGCTGGCCTTTGGCCACGTCCCAGGAGTGCAGGTGGCAGAAGGCGAAGCCGAAGTCGGGGTCGTCCCCGTTCTCCTTGGCGATCACGCATCCATCGGTGGCGTTGAACCCGGTGATCCGTAAGGACGTCGGGGCGACGACGACCCCGCCGCGGCCGTTGCCGGCCCCGGGGGTGGCGATGTCGACGCCCTCGTGCTGGTTGGCCCAGCCAGGGACTCCGGCCAGGGCGCGGCCGCCGTAGCCGGAGGTGAACACGCCCCCGGGCAGTGGGGTGGTCCACTCGCCCTCACCGAGGTCTCCGTCCCAGGCCAGGACCCCGGTGGGTGCTTGGCAGTGGGCGGAGAACTGGGACTGGCCGGTGTCCAGGATCGTGTCGATGTAGTCGCGGGTCTCCTGGTACGGCGGCACCCCTTGGTGCTGGTCCACGGCCCCGGGGCCGGCGTTGTAGGCGGCCAGGGTCAGGCGCACGAGCTCACCGGCGTCCTCGCCGGCGATCGGTTGCACGTCGGTCTTGAGGGCGGCCATGTAGCGGCCGTAGGCGGGAATCGCGTCGTCGGGGTCGAAGGGGTCCCCACCCTCGCCGTAGGTGGCCCAGGTGGCGGGCATGAACTGGGCGATGCCCTGGGCGCCGGCCGGGCTGGTGGCGTCCGGGTTCCACCCGGATTCCTGGGCCAGTTGTGCCGCCACCACGCTGACGGGCAACCCAGCGGCCCGGGCGGCTTCTTCGACCAGTGGTGCCCAGCCGTTGGGGATGTTCGGCGCCCGCTCCTCACCGCTGTCGTTGCCCGTGGTGACGGCGGTGACGGTGCAGGAGCCGGCTGAGGCCTGTTCTTCGTCCTCGGCCAGGGTGGCGACGAGCACGGCGAGGGCCACGATCGAGCCGATGGCGAAGACCAACAGCAGCGCCACGACGGCGCCGAGGGCACGGGGGGATCCAGCGACGGACATGACAGCCTCCTGGGGGGGGATGGGAGGGCTGTGGGTCAGAGCTGGTCGATCAGGGTGGCGGTGGCTTCCTCGTAGGCCCGCACGGTGGCTGGGTGCAGGGCGTCGTAGTGGAAGGCGCGTCCCTCCTGGAGGGACTTGTCGAAGGGAATGACGACGGTCCCGGCCAGCCCGACCGCTTGGGCGTACTCCTGCAAGCGGGTGAGGCGTTCGGTGTTGTTGGTGGCGGTGTTGGAGACCACCAGCACGGAGCGGGCCAGCTTCTGCCCGTGGCCCTCGGCCTGGACAGCGGCCACGGTGGCCTCCAGCAGGCGGGCGTCGTCCTCGCGGTTGTGGGCCACCAGCACCAGGGAGTCGGCCACGTCCACGGCGGCGCGCCAGGTGGAGGACTGGGCGGAGTTGCCGGTGTCGAGCAGGATCAGGCTGTAGAGGGACCGCAGCGTCTCATGGGCCGCCCGCACGGAGCGTCCGTCCACCCGGGTCCGATCGGTGCCCTCGGGCGGAGAGGCCAGCACGTGGATGCGGTCATCGCCCTGGGGGCGCACGTAGCGCACCAGGTCGGCGGTGCGGCGGGTGACGGTGTCCAGGTTGCGGATCAGATCCAGGGTGGTGCGGTCGTGACCGCCCGCCAGGGAGCGTTCGGCCAGAGTGCCCTGGTTCTCGTTGAACTCCCCGGCCAGGATATTGCCGCCTCGCACCCGCCCGGCGGTGGCGGCCAGGTGGTAGGCGGTGGTGGTCTTCCCGCCCCCACCTTTGAGCTGGAGCACCGCCACGGTGCGGTGGGTCTCCAGCGGCCGCTGGATCCGGGTGCGGCGGGCACGGGATGCCCGCTCGACGGGCGAGGCCGCCAGGGACAGTCCGAGCCTCTGGTTGCACCATCCTCGCCAGCCGTGGCGGGCGGGGGATTCGGGCGTCTCCGTGGTCGTCTCCCGGCGCAGCTGCAGGCGGGGATCTCCGGCCTCGGCGACGACCGGGGTCGGTGTGGGGCTGCTGGGCGCCGGGTCGTCGGCGGGCGTGTCGCCCGCGGTGGTCTCGGGCCGTGGGTCCGTATCTGAGAGCTCGGATGCGTCCCCCGAACGGGGGACGTCGGCCTTGGGAAGCGTCTGCGGGGTCTCCGCATCGATGGAAGGCTCCGCGGGCTGGTGTTCGCTCAGGTCAGCGGCTGGTTCGGTGGCCGCTACCGGGCGTGTCGTCCGTTCCGGCTCCGGCATGAGGTCGTCGACTGTGACCACTCGTGAAGAGCCTCCACGGGAGGATCGTTTCTTCATCGAGGCACTGGCATCTGCCGTCACGGATCCGTCCGCGGCGACGATCAGTCGCGTCTCCGGCTCGGTCACCGAGGCCGGGTCGATGGCCGTCAGCTTGACCGGTCGCCCCAGGTCATCGGCGATTGAGACGACGTGGGCGATGGCTGCCGGCATCGAGGCGAACTCGTAGGGGACCCGGTCGATCGTCACCTCCACGCTGTCGTCGGCGGCGATCCTGGCCGTGCAGACCGGCCGCTCCAGTGCCTGAGCCATGGTGCTCTCCCTACTCCTCGTTCGTGTGCGCCCCGTCATTGTCGGTGGAATGGGGGACGTTGTACTGAGAGCGAAGATGTTCCTTGATGTCGTCACGCAGGATCAGCCAGGTCTTGCCGAGCTTGATCGCCGGCACGATGCCGTCGCGCAACCAGCGGTAGGTGATGGTGCGATCACCGAGTCCGAGCACCTGCGCGAGCTGGTCGACGGTCAGCCGCTCGGGCAGGCCCTCGAAGAGCCGGTCCAGCGCGTCAGACACGACGATCACCTGCGCCCTCATACCGGGCACTGTACACAGTCATACTCGTTTGTTGTCTAGTGTTGTTTAACATTGCTAATCCTCTCTCAGTGTTGTCTAATGCACATAGGGTCCAGTCTATTGGAGGCCCTGCAAGCGAGGAGGTGTGATGGACAACCGTTGGGCTGAGTTGGTATCGCCCTCCACCCAGGAGCAGACCCGCCCGATCTTCGAAGACGTCCCCGAGGAGACCGTCACGGTCTTCCGCGGCGCCTCAGGTCCCCAGCGAGGCGTGACCGGGCTCTCCGGGGACGAGGAGCGACTGGGGCGGTTTCTCACCACCACCCATGACGTGTTCTGGCTCGGTGTCCACGGTGGGGCCGGGGAGTCCGTCCTGGCCGACCTGCTCGGCGGCGTGGCCTGCCACCACCGGTGGCCCATGCTTCCTGACGAGGGAACCCGGCACGCCCCCGCGCTGGTGTTCCTCGTGGCCCGGCAGAACAAGCGGGGCCTCGATGCCGCCCGTCTCGCCGCCCGCGACTGGGCGGCCGGCGCCCACCCCGATGTGAATCTCCAAGGCCTGGTCCTGGTGGCTGATGCCCCGGGGCGCACCCCGAAGTCCTTGGCCGCAGCGACCCGGGTGGTTTCCGGCGGTGTGCCCGCCACCTGGGTGGTGCCCTGGATCGAAGAGCTCCGGCTCACCGGGACCGTGGACTGGGAATCCATGGCCCGGGAGCCGAGAAAAGTCCTCACCGCCCTCGGTGAGGCAGCCGATGAAGCACTTTCTGAGAGGACCCCCCAATGATCGACCTCGTACTGGCTGCACAGGACACCGTGCTCGCGCTGCCGGCCGCCCTGCCCGACTCCGACCCGCTGGCCCCTCCCGGGATCGGCGACACCTGGAACCGCATGGTCGGTGTCGGCAAGTGGATCGCCCTGGGCATCGCCGTGCTGGGCCTGCTGGTGGTCGGCGGAAAGATGGCCTTCGACGCCCGCCGCGGGGAGACCACCGAGGAGGTCTCCGGGATCATCAAGATCGTGTTGGCCGTGGCCCTGATCTCCGGCGGCGCCTCGATCCTCTCCTTCATCTCCGGGGCATGACCTCTGGCCCCCGCAAGACCAACCCCCCGCAGCAGAGGAGCAGCAGGTGACAGACCAGATCGAGACCGACGACAACAACACCTGGTGGAAGGCACCCCGCTTCCTCATCTCAACCGTCCTCCTCGCGCTGCTGATCGTGCTGGGCATCGTCCTGTGGCTATGGCCCGACGGCGAAGAACCCACCCAAGCCGCCCCGGCACCGGCCACGACCGCCGAAGCAGTATCGGGCGAGGAATCGGTGTGCGGTCTAGACGCCACCGGCGGCACCACCCTCACGAAAGCGCCCGAGGACGTCGAATGGACCGCCCTGGGCGCGATCTACGCGCCGTCCTCGGAGGAGCACGGACCGGGCACCGTGGATGAGTCAACGGGTGTGCGCTCCTGCTACTCCCACACTCCCGAAGGGGCGTTACTGAGCGTCGCCAACATGTTGGCCTCCAGCAATGACCCGCAGCTCCTCCTGGACACGACTCAAGCCTTGGCTTTGGACGGCCCGGGCAAGGACATCAACATCGGGCAGATCCGACAGCGCATCGCGGAGAACGACGCATCTACCACTCCTGTGCAGATCGCCGGCTTCCGTCTTCTCTCCTATACCGGCGACAAGGCCAGCGTTGAAGTAGTGGCCGCTGCAGACGACGGATCAGAGAAGACGTACATCACCAGCAGCGCCGACATGGTTTGGCAGGACGGTGATTGGCGCTTCGTGTTCCGCGACAACGGAGACACAGGCCCTGTTGCCGGCCAGGTGTCAGACCTGAACGGGTACATCACGTGGGGACCCCACGATGGCTGAGGAGGAAAGCTGCGGCAGGCTCGACCTCGTCTGCAACACGAAGGAAGGAATCAGCGATGCGCTCACCGGGGCAGCCGGTGATGCGCTGGATCAGATCGCGGACGGTGTGACCTCCGCCGTGGTCGAGACGATCGCATCTCTTGGATCCATGTGGACCACGGTGGGTAGCGCCAGCCTCACCAGCGAGAACAGCGGCGTTGCCGAGGCTCCGGTCCGGGGAGCGTTCAACGATCAGGTCGATCTGCTGCTGAGCTACGCGAGCTGGATCGGGCTGGGGGTGTGCGTGTTCGGGGTGCTGTTCCTGGGCATCGTGTTGGCCACCAACGCACGCCGCGGCGACGGGGCCGGCCTGGTCAACACCGCCACCGTGTTGGCCTCCGGGGCGGCGCTGATCGGTGGGGCCACCAGCCTGATCGGCTTCCTCGTCCCGGCCCGGGCGGGGAACCTGTCCGGGTCGGTGGGTTTTATCCAGGACCAGACCTTCTACCTCACCCTCGCCGTGGCCGCGCTGAGCGTGATGATCGCCGGGGCCCAGATGGCCTGGACGCAGCGTGCTGAACCGGCCCGGGACCTGCTGAAGAATCTGCTCACCCTGGCCGTGGTCACGGCCTCGGGAGTGACGATCCTCAACGTCCTGGTGGCCGGCACCGACGCCCTGGCCGTGCAGATCATCGACTCCGCCATCGGGGAGGACTTCCAAACCGATGTGCTCAAGCTCCTGGCCCTGGACAACGCCACCAGCGCCGGTGCGGCCGATCCGGTGTGGTTGGGCGGCAACGTCATCCTGATCATCGTCGGCGGGATCGTGGCGATCATCGTGAACCTCATCCAGCTGATGCTGATGGTGCTGCGCACCGGGATGCTGTTCCTGATGGCCGGGATCCTGCCGCTCTCCGCCGCCTTCTTGAACACCGAGACGGGCAAGAACTTCTTCCAGAAAGTCATCGCCTGGACCCTGGCCTTCGCCTTTTACAAACCCGCCGCAGCCCTGATCTACGGGTTGGCGATCAAAATGTCCACCACCGGCGTGTGGGAGGACGGAGGCAGCGGGCTGATCCAGTTCGCCGCCGGACTGATGATGATCGTCGCCTCCGTGTTCGCCCTGCCCGTGCTCATCGGATTCCTCAGCCCCGTGCTGGGCTCGATGTCCTCCTCCGGCGGTGGCGGCGGGGCGCTGGGGATCGCGGCGATGGGCGCGGCGATCCCGCAGGGCGCCTCCCACCTGGCTCGCTCGGGACGCGGGTTCGGCTCTGATTCCTCCTCCCCACCGGCCTCGAAGGGCGGGGCGGGTTCCGCGCCCACTGGTCTGTCCTCGGCTGCAGGTGGGGCCAGCGGCACCGCTGGGGGTAGTGCTGCGGGCACGGCGGGCTCCGCTGGTGCTGCGGCGGCGGGTGCAGCAGCTGCACCGGTGGCTGCGGGCATGGCGGCCGCCAACGCCGTGCAAAGAGGTGGGGAAGCCGTCTCCCAGGCCACCGAGTCCAGCGCGAACGCTGGTACCTCCAGCACCGGGGGCGGCGCCTCTGGCACCGGAGCGGCAGGCGCGTCCGCCACGGGCGCACCCAGCCAGGACGGTGCGCAGAAGTCCTCTGCCGGGGCCGGAGCGCAACCGGCCCCGGGCAACGGGGCGACAGGGGGAGCACCTCGTGCCGGAGCTGGGCCCGCCTCGGGGACAGGGGCTCGTCCCACCCCCGGGATCGGTGCTGGTGCACCACCGCCACGCACCGGGGCGCGGCCTACCGGACCCGCCGGCGCGAAGCCGACCGCCAAGGCCATCCAGCAACAGGCACGTGCGTTCAAGGCGCAGATCGCCAACGACACCGGAAATGAGGGCCGCCCTGATGGCGCAGACCGCAGCTAAAACCGAGAACCGTCCGCGGGTGTACGGCAACTTCCGCACCCCCACCTCCAAGGGCCTGGCCGGACTGTCGACTGCCGGCACCGTGCTGCTGATCGGTGGTGTGGTCGGCGGGATCCTGCTGATGATGCTCAACCTGTGGCTGGTAGCCCTGGCCTTCGAAGCAGTGATCCTGACGCTGATCGCGCTCTCGATGCAGAAGAACAAGCACGGACGCACCCTCATTGAGCGGATCGTCCGGCGCGCCGGGTGGGCCAACACCGTCTACGCCGGCGCCAACGTCTACCGGGCCGGGCCGGTGTCCCGGGTGCCGGAGGGCACCATGAAACTGCCCGGGATCTCGGCACGGTCGAAGATCACCGAGCACGTCGACGGCTACGGCCGCCCCTTCGCCCTGCTCGAAGTCCCGCAGAAACACCACTACACCGTGGTGTTCTCCTCCGAGCCCGACGGCGGGGGCATGGTCGACCAGGAACACATCAACCGGTGGGTGGACCGCTGGGCGCACTGGCTGGGCATGCTCACCGACGAACCCGGGCTCACCGCCGCCTCGGTGACGATCGAGACCGCCCCGGACTCCGGGTACCGCCTCGCCCGGAAGATCGAGGCCCGCATGGCCGAGAACGCCCCGGCCTTCGCCCGCGACGTCATCAACGAGACCGTGCAGATGCTGCCCACCGGGGCCACCGTCACCCGGGCCTACATCGCGGTCACCTTCAAAGCCTCCGTGCGGGCCGGCGGGCGCATCCGCAACGCCCAAGAGGTCGCCGATGACCTGGCCGC
>NZ_JAVFXA010000025.1:0-26937 GCF_040981195.1 Kocuria oxytropis
GTGGAGTACCTGGTCAATGGGGTCGTGAAGCCGGCCGGCACCTACCCCGGCACCGGCAGCATCACCGTCACCTACCGCGCCCAGCCCGGCTATGTGGTGCCCGATGGCTACATCCTGCGCTGGGGGCACACCTTCAGTGACTACGTCCCGCCCACCACGGTTCGCCCGGCCGCGGCGACGTTCGTCGATGAGGACGGCACCACCAAGGACACCTACACCATCCCGGCCACCGAGGGTGTGGAGTACCTGGTCAATGGGGTCGTGAAGCCGGCCGGCACCTACCCCGGCACCGGCAGCATCACCGTCACGGCTCATGCAAAGGCGGACTACGTTCTGGCAGATGGTGCGGACACCAGTTGGAGCAACACCTTCGCGGCCACCATGGCTGTCACTCCGGCGGCCCCGGTGATCACCGACAAGCCCAGCACCTACACCATTCCTGTCACCACAGGGGTTCAGTACTACGTCAACGGCGCAGCTACCGCCCCTGGAACCTATAAGGCCAAGGGCACTGGCACCGTAGAGATCACCGCCCGCGCCCAGGACGGGTACGTCTTCAGCGAGGACGCCACCACCTCGTGGAAACAGGCTTTCAAGAAGTCTCCTACTCATGTGACCCCGGGCGCGGTGGTCTTCTCTGATGAGAAGGGCACTGCCGCCGACACTTACACGATCCCGGACACCGAAGGCGTGGACTACCTGGTCAACGGCACGATCACGGCCCCTGGCACCTACCCCGGCACCGGCACCGTGAAAATCAAGACCAAGGCCCAGACCGGCTACGTCGTGAACGGCCCCGGCACCTGGAAAACCACCTTCAAACGCTGACCATCAGCACAAGTCGGGCCCAGACACAGCAACGCCCCTCATCAGCACCTCTGCTGATGAGGGGCGTTGTACTGCCGGGGCTGCCCCCAGAACCTGCCGTCGCCTCGACTGACTCCGCGTTCAGTCCTCGTCATGTGCGAGCTCGGCACCGCCTGCACCCCTCGACCCACCACCCTGACCAACGGAGCAACACACTTCATCTGTCTCGCAACACGGCTGTGTCATAACCCATGGCTTATGAAGCGGACGCCAAAGAATCGGAGACTTATGGTGCGCGTAGCGGCTCTGGGGGAGAACTCTTTCAATCCGACTGCTGTGTCGGGTTGTCCCTGGTGGCCGCTTCGTTCTCCTCGATGACCTCAAGGATCGCTTGGAGCCCTTCGGGGTCGATCTGGCCGAGGGCTCGGGCGGCGAAGTTGCGGACTTCGGCTCGTCGGAGGGCGCGGACGGTCTGGAGTTCTTGCTCGACCTGCTGAGGGAGCGGACCGTCCTCCTGCACGAGGTATCTCGGGTCCACGCCGAACACTTCCCCCAGCGCCCGGAGCAGTTTCTCGTCGGGGCGCACCCGGGTGTCTGCCGTCTTGAGGTAGTGCCATCTCGTGCGCGAAATGGCGACACCGCGTTCTTTGAGGCCTTGCTGGATCGTGGTGAAGTCGTAGGGCTGGCCGGCTTCGGTGCGCAGGGTATCCAACAGCAGGTTGATCTTGTCGGCCAAGATCTGGGCTGAGCGTTCCCGGTTGGCGTCCCCCACGTGGTTTCTCCTCATGTCACGATCCAGGCGTAGATGCTGCCCAGGAAGGCCAGCCCGTAGATGAAGCCTGAGATCACCTGCGGCCCGGTGTGGTCCTGGAGCCGGATGCGGCTCCAGCACACCGCCAGGCCCACCGGAACGAATAGCAGCCCGACAGCACCCCAGGATGTTGTCAGGGCAACAATAGTTCCGCCCATCATCATGCCGTGCCCGGAGATCTTCCACCACGGACTCACCACAGCGATCACCAGCCCGGCCAGGAACGTGGCCACGAGCAGCGCCACGATTTCGATTGGCCCCTGCAGCAGGATCGCCGCCGTGAGGTAGCTGAGGACCAGCACCAGTACTCCGGCCATCACCGGGCGGCGGTGCTCCTTCACGCTCACGTGGTGGTCGGTGAGGACCCCTCGGCGCACCAGCATGAGGACCACGGCCAGCGGAATGCCGCACACAATGAGGGCCGCGCTGATTCCCCACCACAGCGAGGCCGCAGTTGGGTTCGCCCCCCAGGGCAGCGCGATGAGCAGCGCCGCCAGCAGCACCGGAGGCTGGAAGGCTTCCGTGGCGGTTCGCTCCCAGTGGGGGACGACGATCGAGGTGCTCATGATGTGAGTTCAAATCTCCTCTCGGCGGCCTGCAGGGCACACCGTTGCTTTTCCGACAGGCCCGCGTTCTCTGCCCGCAGGGCGTCTTCGACGGCGATGACGGCACTGTAGAGAACCTTCTGGGGATCAGCCGACAGGGCGCTGCGCCAGCCCGGAGGGCGCCCACCAGGGCTCCACCGGTCCGCGCCGAGTTGGGCCCACATCGGGGCGATCCTCAGGATGTCCATGCGCAGACCCATCTTCAGGCGCCGGCCTTGGGCGTAGAGACCCAGCCACGCCACGGCCAAGCACACCAGCACGGCCCCGGGCAGGAAGACCGGCCCGAACGAGGCACGCAGGGCCACAGCTACAGCATCCCACGTGCCTGAATACCCGAGGACTGCGTAGCCGGCCTCGAGCGTGCAGCCGAGCACGAGCAGAGAACCTCCCACACCCAGGCCGAGCAGGGCCGGTCGCAGCAGGCGGTCGTGCGCCAGCTGGCGCAGGGTGAGTTCCCGGAAGGCGACACGGGCGACATCGGCGGCGTTCCACGCTCCCATCACCATGATGAGCAGTGTGTAGACCAGTGTGCCGTCCTGGGCAAGATGGTCCGGAATGAACGCTCCCGAGGTGGGGCCCCGGTCGATCGAGAAGAACGCTACCGTCAGCCCGAGCAGCAAGGCGCTACCTATGGCGGTCTCCCGCAATGTCCGCGACCGGCTCCAGTCCCTGCGCTGCAGGGACTGGACGAGGGCCGCCCGTAGGCACCATACGGCGCTGAGTGCGAGCAAGTTGCGCACCAGATGGAAGATGTTCTCCCCGCCCAGCCACGCATCCACGGTCCGTTCGGGAACCATGACCCCGTTGGCCGAGAAGGCCAGCGCTGCCAACGCCGTGCCCACCCAGACGAAGTCCACTCGGCGTCGCCGCGCCACTCGTGGCAGACGAACGACCACTGCCACGGCGGCGAAGATGCACGCCACGGCCTTGAGCAGACTCAACACCGCTCCGAGGCTCATCAGAAGGCCTCGAGCAGAGGATCCACCTGCTGGGTCAGTCTGGCGGCCAACCGCGTGGCGGCGTTCTCTGCCGCGATCTCCTGGGCCGTCCAGGTCGAGGAACGCCCGAGAAGGGTCTTGATCCGCCGGGAGCCCCCGATGTGGGCGAAGGCGTTTCCCAGCGTCAGCTCGCAGCCACCGTGCATGAGGAGGATGTGTCCGTACTCGTGCAGGATCACGTGCCGGCGCAGCAGCTCGCTCTCCCCGGCAGCATGGAAAATCCAGGACCGCTCAGCCTTCTCCAACCACAGGCCCGTGACGTCATGGCCCAATCCCGCCGGGGCGGGCTTGATGTGGATGGGCTTGCCGTGCCGACGCTGCACCTCCAGATGAAGACCCTCCCAGGTGAGATGGTCCGGCAACTCAGCCAGCACATCGGAGTCGGAACGGGAAACAGTTCCCCCTAGCCAAGACATGCTCTCCAGGCTACCTGGAACTTGAACATGTTTATGTTGAACATGTTCAAAAGAATGTATGGTGGATGCGATACATCCAGACGGGAGCCTTCGGCGCGTCTTTACCACCTCAGGTTTCAGAATCAAGGGGGCCAGGAAATCGTGGAGACACACCCCACACCGCTACCGGTTGCGGTTGCGGTGTGCAACGATGGCTTCATGACCGAGTACCAGCAACCGAAGCTGCAAGGACACAAAGTGGCATTGTCCACGCGTGTGTCTCCTGAGCAGCATCGCGCGGCCGTCGAAGCGTCTCATCGAACGGGACTCAGCATGGCCGAGTACATCGGTGCCTTGATCGACCGCGATGCGGGACGACCCAACAAGCTCGACAACAGGGAGGAGCCGCGCCTACCGCTGGCTAACTCTGCTTAAACGACTGACGGCCCGCCTTGGCAGGGCGGGCCGTCGAAGTCATCCGGCTGTCGCAAGTTTGGCGACCTAGACAGCCGTTTCAACAGCTAACTGAATCGGAACCTGTCATGAACCCAATACCAGGGGACTGTTGTGTCCCCTAGTGTACCTGAGGCGCGTCCGCAAATGGACCCCTCATCACTCAACCGCGCCGATTTTCGGTCACACTCCTCCCCCGACGCTGCCCTCGAGGCCTCCGGAGAGCTCCCGTCGCGTCGTCGGCGGGTGCGGGTGGCCTATGAACGCTCCAAGGCCGTGGTGCTGCGCGCCGTGCCCAAGGGCTGCCGTCTGGCCCGGCACGTGGTCGTCTGGAAGCGTGCCGTCCTGGAGCACCCGGCCCTGGAATTGATGCGCGCCGATGGCCGGGCCAACATGGCCGCCTTGGTCGAGGTCATCGCCGTCCAGCAGGACCCGGCCTCACGGACCTGGCGCACCACCTGGGCCTGGGTCGCCGAACGCCTCGGGGTGCACGAGGACAGCATCGGGCGGATGATCCGCCGGCTCAAGGACTGGGGCCTGCTCGCCGTCGTCGCCACGGGCCGCTCCGCCCGCTACACCCCGCGGGCCACCGGCAAGAAGCACGGTGAGGCGCCCGTCTACGCCCTCACCGTCCCCGCACCTCCTACGCCCACGCCTACGCCGGCCGAGAAGACGGAAGAGGAGGCAGCAGAGGTTGTGGATATAAATGTCGGCCCGGTCCCCCTAGAGGGGGTATGTTCTCCCCCGCACGCGCGCGAAAACCTTTCCCCAAAGGACGCGGCTACGCCGCGACCCTCTGCCAAAGCCGCCGCGCAGCGACGGGAGGTCCAAGCCGCCCTTGCCCAGCGGACAGCTCCGCTGTGGCCAGCTCATGCAACGGTTCAGCCTTCGAGGGTGGGGGCGACCCGGTCGGATTGGAAGCAGGCTTATCGTTGGGCGGGGTTGGAGATGCAACACCACGCGCTGGTGCTACGGCGGATCACCACCGCCTACGTCGTCTCGGTCGCCAAGCCCTATTTCGAGGCCGGCTGGACGGTGGCCGATGTGCTGCACGCCCTGGACTGGACCCCGGCCGGGGCGCGCTACACCCACGATGCGGTCACCGGGATCACCCACCCCGGGGCCTGGTTCGCCGCCCGGCTGCGCGCCTGGACCTACCAGGACGGCACCCCGCACCGCTCCCCCGACCAGCGCGCGACGGCCGAAGCCGAGCAGCGGAGGGCCGAGGCCGTCGCGGCCGCTGAACGTCACGCGGCTCGCCAGGCGGCGAAGGCTTCAGCGGCTGATGTGACCGTTAGGTCGGGGGCGTCGGTGGTGCGTCGCCCGGTGAAGGAGCGGTTCGCGGCCGCTTATGCGGCTGGCCTGGCCGAAGCTGCCCGGCGCGCTGGAACCACGGGATGAGAGGGGTCCTGCTCAACGGTTCTCGCCGGCGAGGCGGGTGTCAGCATCGGGGTGTCAGTGGCGTGGGTGGGGTGCGCGGCGGGGAACGTCACGGCTTCGGGAACCGGGGTGGTAGCAGCGATGGTTTGGGCGGTGGTGATGAAGGCTCGTGCGGTGGGGCTGATGGTGTCCTCTCGCCAGGCGATGCTCACGGTCGAGGGCGGCAGATCCTCGACCGGGACGAAGGCCAAGCCGGGCCAGTTGTAGAAGCGTTGGGTGGAGGACTGGGTGAAGGCGATGCCCTGGTGGCTGAGAATGGCTTCGAAGCACTCGTCGACGGTTTTCACATCGGCGCCGATGCGGGCTGGTTGCCCGCCCCGGGCTTCGATGGCCAGCCAGAAGTCCCGCCAGATCTCAGGGGCGTGGCGGGCCACGAAGGGGTCGTCCAGCAGCTCTTCGACGAAGACCGTCTTCCGGGAGGCGAATCGGTAGGTATCCGGCATGGCCAGGATTCTCGGTTCGGTGAACAGCGGTTCGGCCCGGAGCCCTTCGCATTCCGGCATCGGCGGGCGGATGAAAGCAACATCGGCGCTGCCATCGGCCAGCCCGGCGGTGGGATCGGCGAAGGGGTAGGAACGCATCTGCAGGTGGACCTCAGGATGCTGTTGACGGTAAGCGGCCAGGACCTTCGGGGTCAGTTCAGCCGCCGCGTTGGCTTGGAAGCCCACCACCAGCCTCTGGCCCATGCCCTGGGCTGTGCGCCGGGTGGCCTCCGCGGCGACGTCGGCGGCGGCCAGCAGAGCTCGGGCATGGTCCAGGAGCACCTCTCCGGCCGGGGTGAGACTCACCCCGCGAGGAGAGCGGACGAGCAAGGGAGCACCCACGGAACGTTCCAGATTGCGGACCTGCACACTCAACGACGGTTGGGCGATGTGCAGCCGGGTGGCCGCGTGCCCGAAGTGCAGCTCCTCGGCAACAGCGACGAAGTACCGCAGGACACGCAACTCAAATGGTGGGAGCATCCTTCCACGGTAGAGAGCGGCCCGGCCGGAGCCAATAGGTATGGCCTATTGCGGGATAGCAGACCGGTCATGGCCATGTGATCGGGGCCACGGTGCAATGGGGGTGGTAAATCGCCACGGCAACCCCGAAAGCACCGGGAAGGACCACGACATGACTGCCACCACCGAGACCACCTCCGTCCAGCAATGGGCCGAGGTCTTCAGGACTGCCAATGACCAGGATCCGGAGATCCAGGCGCACGGGAAGTACTTCACGTGTTCCTATCTGTTGGACATGGAAGACCACACCGTCGTGGTGCGGATGAACGCCGGTGAGGTCGCTGAGATCAGCATCGATCCTGGCCCCCTGGGTGCCCCGTACCAGTTCGCCATCCGTGCCAGTGCCGCCACCTGGCGGGAGTTCGGGGTGGAGATGCCGGCGCCGATGTTCCACGGCATCTGGTCGGCGTCCTTCCAGCGCGACATGCGCCTGGAAGGGGATGTGCTGGTGCTGATGCAGAACCTGCGCTGCCTCACCCGCCAGATCGAACTGCTGCGCACTGTCGGCGTCCCCGTCTGACTCCTCTGCACCGCCTGGAAAAGGAGAACTCTCATGGCTCGCATCTCACCTGTCACCGGCCACTACGTCACCGTCGAGGTCGACGGCTTGGAGTACAAGGTCTTCTACCTCGAGAACGGCACCGGCCAGCCGCTGATCTGCCAGCACACCGCCGGCTGCCACAACCACCAGTGGCGGGATCTGCTCGAGGACGAGGAGATCACGACCAACTACCGGGTCATCGCCTATGACCTGCCCCGGCACGGCAAGTCCGACCCGCCGGAGAACACGGCATGGTGGACCGAGGAGTACAAGCTCACCGCCGATCACTACGCCAACTTCATTCTCGCGCTGTGCGATGCCCTGGAGTTGGAGAACCCGATCTTCATGGGTTCCTCCTTCGGCGGTAACATCGCCCTGCAGCTGGCCTACCGGCGCCCGGACCGCTTCGCCGCGGTCATCCCCGTGGAGGGGGCGGACTACTCCCCGGGCTTCTACCTGGACTGGTGGCAGCACCCGCACGCCAACGCCGCCCAGGTCTGCGCCAGCGGGACGTGGGATCTGATGGCTCCGCAGTCCCCGGACGCCGATCGGTGGAAGACCTGGTTCTACTACACCCAGGGCTCGGAGGCCTTCAAGGGGGATTTGCACTTCTACTCCGTGGACCACGATCTGCGCGGCAAGCTCGGAGACATTGACACCGATCAGTGCGCGGTGGTGATGCTCACCGGCGAGTACGACTACCTCACCACCCCCGAGGACGGGGCGCGCACGGCCTCACAGATCCGCAATGCGGACTTCATCGAGATGAAGGAGATCGGCCACTTCCCGATGAGCGAGAACTACCCCGTCTTCGCCGGCTACCTCAAGCAGGCCCTGGAAGCGATCAAGACCAAGAAGGGGGCCTCCGTCAGCTCCTGAGCCTGGCCCTACCGCGGCCACCGACAGACGAAGCCACCCTTCACATGTCGGAACGCCAACACCCACCAGGGGTAAACCAACCCAAGGACCCGTCCCGCTCCCATCGAGGACGGGTCCTTGGCATGTCCGGGCCACCGGCCAGAATCCGGAGCATCAACACGAGTCAACCGTAGATATATACGTCTGTAGCGAGTATGAGCGTTAAAATATCGAATATGTGTTCTATTCTGGCGATATGAGACCCCCCGTGCCGCTGACCATTGACGACCCGGTGCTGGTGAACGCGGTCCTGGTCCGTGTCCCGGCCGGCTTCCCCTCCCCCGCCCAGGACAGCTTCGACGACGGGCGGATCGACCTCAACGAGGTCCTGATCCGCGATGTCACCTCCACCTACCTCTTCCGCGTCACCGGAGACTCCATGGAAGGCATCGGGATCTACCACGGCGACGAGGTCCTCGTGGACCGGTCACTGACCCCGCGGGACGGCAATGTGGTGATCGCGGTGCTGGACGGGGACTTCACCATCAAAACCCTCCACGTCTACCCCGACCGGGTGGTGCTGCACCCGGAGAACCCGGCCTACCCCGACGTCGAGGTTCCGTCCCTGTCGGAACTGGTGGTCTGGGGTGTGGTGGTTTACGGGATCCGCCACGTCCACTAACCGAGCGGGTGGTGGTGTGTGGTGATTGCCCTGGTGGACGTGAACAACTTCTACGCCTCCTGCGAGGCACTGTTTGAACCTTCCCTGACCGGCAAACCGGTGGTGGTGCTGTCCAACAACGACGGCTGCGTGGTCGCCCGCTCCCCCGAAGCCAAGAACCTGGGGATCCGGATGGGTGACCCCTGGTTCCAGCTGCGGGCTGATGCCGTCCGGTGGGGGCTGATCAAACGTTCCTCCAACTACCAGCTGTACGCGGATCTGTCTGAGCGGGTGATGCTGCTGCTGGCCCGCCATGCCCGTGGCCAGGAGGTGTACTCGATTGATGAGTGCTTCCTCATTCCCCCGGACGGCACACCGGCCGAGCAAGCACGGTGGGCGCGCCGGCTGAAAGCCACCGTGGCCCGCAACGTCGGTCTGCCGGTGAGCATCGGCATCGCGAGCACGAAAACGCGAGCCAAGATCGCGACCGAGGCTGCGAAGAAGCTGCCCGCCGCGCACGGGGTCGTGCACTGGGATCAGGCCCCTCAGGGGTACTGGGACCGGCTGATGGTCCAGCTGCCGGTGACCGAGGTCTGGGGCATCGCGGGACGGTTGGCTAAGCGCCTGGAAGCGATGGGGATCGAGACGGTGGCGCAGCTGCGCGATGCGGACCCGGTGGCGATCCGGCAGTCGTTCTCCGTGGTGCAGATGCGCATCGTGTTAGAGCTCAACGGGCACCCCGCCATCCCCGTTGAAGACATCGCCGCTACCAAGCAGCAGATCCTGGTCTCCCGGTCGTTCCCGGACCCGATATGGGATCCGGAGATTGTCGGGGCGGCCGTGGCCGAGTTCGCCCAACGCGCCTCGCGCCGGCTGCGCAAAGAAGACGAGGTGGCCGGGCGCCTCACGGTGTTTGCCTCTACTTCCCCGCACCGGCCCGGGCCCACCCACAACGTCTCGGCCAACGTGCGCCTGGCTGTGCCCACCAACGAACCCGGACCCCTGGTCGCGGCAGCCCGGGCCGCCCTGGTGCCCAAGCTGATGCACGGCATGTCCTACATGCGCGCCGGCATCCTGTGCCTGGACCTCGCCCCCGACGGGGCCGTGCCGGTCCTGCCCGGAGTCCTCGAACAACCCGCACCCCTCGGGGAGCTCATCGACGCGGTGAACCGCCGCTTCGGCACCGGCACCCTCGCTCTCGGTGGGTTTGGCGCCCACTCCCCCACCCCCTGGGCCAACCGCCAAACCGACCTCTCCCCCAGGTACACCACCGACTGGAACGAACTACGCACCGTCAGCTGACCGATAACTCACCACCCGGGGGTGCTTCAGGAAATGGCAGCTGTCACACATCTTCTTGGCACTGGCGGGACGGCGAATCACTTTAGGGGGTCACTGCCAGGAATAAGTACCACATCAGTGCCGCATGAGTGTGGTACTAGTATGGTACTGGTGTGGTGTGATTTCAGTATGTTCGACCCTCTGGAGCTGGCCACTCCCCCCTTTATTCGCACTGACCACTACCCCAGTGGACTTCCTCGGATGGTGTAGTGGTAGCGCAATTGCTAGGAGATGATTCGCTACCCCACGGCGATGACCGGACATGGGGGTGCCGTACCGACCACTGTCGATACGGCACCATGTTGGTACTTGTTTAGTACCAACACCACATCAGTGTGGTATGAGTAATGACTACTTAAGGGGCACGTTCTGACCGTATCGCTCCTCGAGCACTGGCCATACGAGCTCTTCAATCAACTTTTGCTGAGAGGTGTCCTCAGCTTCAGCGGCATAGTTAAGCAAGGCGTGCTGGGTGTTGTTGAATCGGAAGTTGTACCCCTTCACCTTGGCTCCGATTCGTGCCCGCCGCTTCCACGGCTTCAGGGGTGGCCCCTGTTCGGGGGCCCCGGATCCAGAGCCTTCAGCTGCCGCTGCAAACCGCTCGATCTCTTCCTCGCGATTGGTGGCAACCGGGCCACGTTTCCTCACCATGAGAAGACCTCCTGGGTCAGCAGTTGGATCTCGGCCTTGGCTTTGGCATCGCGCATCTCTACGACTCCCTTGCCGTCGGCCAGGCAGTCGGCGAAAGCCTTGCGCTGATGCAGCACGGTTTCAGCAAGTCGCACCCGGGGGAAGTCCTCGAGGTACGACTGCGCTTCTTCTCGCTCCTTGGTAAATACGTTCGAGGAGACAAAATTCAGAACCAGCATCGACTTGAGGTCCTCGTTGAAGTCTTGGGCTCCTTCGACCGTCTCCAGAAGGCCGGCCACAGCGTCGAGGTCAGCTTGGGTGGCGCGCGTAGGGCTGATCAGCATGTCCGCGGCGGTGAGCGCTGTGCGCATCTCCTTGGAGTCCTTGCCCGGGACGTCGACCAAGATGTGATCGAACTTAGGTCGAAACTCTTCCAGGAACTTATGTAGTGATCCCGACTTCTGTACGGACTGTATCGAGGGGAGTCCGGCTTCTTCTCGGTCAGTGGTGAAGTTCGAGGTCGTGCGGATGGTGGGGTCAGCGTCGACCAACAGTACGTCTTTTCCCTGCCGTTGCAGCTCAACGGCCATGTTGACGGTGAGCGTCGACTTGCCCGTTCCGCCCTTCTGATGTCCAAAGACAATGATCATGGCACCACAGTAACACCATTATAATGCTACTCAAGTACCAAACTAGTACCACACCAATATTGTATTAGTCTGGTACCAGAATTGTGTGATTGGGGAAGTCTGTCCTATGTCTGCGGGGGGAGCTCGTTGTGCCCAGCGGGTGGCACCCCAAACTCCGGGTGCTTACCTCGGCCCGCAACGTCTCCAACCGCGAGGCCGACCGGGCCGATCATGCGGAGTTGCGGCTGAAGATCTCCCTGACCGGCCTTCAAGCGGATGTGGTGGTCATTGACTGCCCGAACCGGCAGGGTGGGCCGTTGACGTTGTCGGCGTTGAACGCTGCGGACACCGTGGTCTACGCCGCCACCGCCACCAGCGATGGCATCGACGGGGTGGACGGGGCGAGGCGCACGGTCGCCCAGTTCCGCCGGCACCGCCAGCAGCTCGGCGCCCCGGACACCCTGACCGAGGCCGGCATCGTGGTCGGCGGGGTCAAGGAGACGATCATGAGTCGGGCGGCGGTGGCCAGCCTCGAGGAGCTGCGCGCCACCGGGTTGTTCTTGGAGCCGTTGATCCCGGACCGGGCCATCGTCCAAGAGGTACGGATCTGAAGGGGAGTGGTACGGCCAATACCGCAAGGGCTCCCGCGTGCTGGATGCCTACACGGCGATCGCGAAGAAGGTGCTGCGATGACCGAGCAGCCCGAGCGTCCCGCATCACTCCAGCGTCGCCGGCCCCGTCCGGCCCCGGATGAGCACATCGACCCGGTCGACTACACATCTCCACGCGTTATCTCGCCCCAGCCCGCGACACCGGTGGTGGCGACCCCGCCGGTGCAAGCGGCACCGGCGGGGGAACCCACGGTCGCTGCGCCCAAGCGCGGCCGCGGCCGGCCGCGCCGGGAACCCACGATCCAACTCGGGGTGCGGGTGGCCCAGGACGTCTCCGATCTGATCGAAGAGCTCACCGAGCACGACGGCACCGCCCGCGCGGTGATCGAGAACGCCGTGCGCGCCTACGCCCAACAGCTCAACCGATAGCACCGGCCCTCGATAGGGGAGGGGTGCGGCCTCGGGCGGCTTTCCCATGGTCGGCGAGGAAGGAACCCGGCTCACCGTCGCTGGTGGGCCGGGTTCTCTTCTTCTGGGGACAGGCGGCGGGATGGGGCGGGTGGTTCCGTGGGTCTTCGATCGACCCGGGTGCCCGCGACCCCTTCCGAAAGGAGCCAGGGCCAACCCCCAGCGAGGTCTGTTCCCGGGCGCCAAAGGGACGACCAGCGCTGTCCAGACTGGGCGCGGGGCGTCCCGGCGGCACCGTGGCCGGACACGGATCCTCAGCCCGTCACCGGCTGCTCACCGTGCGGAGAGGCCATCGTGAGGGCCCCCGTGCTCGAGCCCTGCCCCGAGACGTTCCCCGGTGATGCCGCGGCCGTGGCCGCCGGCATCAGACCCTGCCGTCGCGGAGCACCCGGACAGGCCCGAGGGCGTGTCCGGGCGGGGGAGTGGGGGTCTACTGGGCGGCGTAGTAGGCGTCCTTGACGGACTGGTGGATGCGGCCGCGGTCGGAGACCTCGTAGCCGTTCTCCTTCGCCCAGGCCCGGATCTTCGCCGTCTCCGGGTTACCACCGGAAGAGGAACGTGTCCCGGTGGTCCGGGTGGGCTTGGACTGGGCCCGCCGGCCAGCGGCAGCGAAGGGGCGCAGGACCTCCCGCAGCTTCTCCGCGTTAGCGGTGGACAGGTCAATCTCGTACTGCCGGCCGTCCAGACCGAACTGGACGGTCTCCTCAGCAGGACCACCCTCGAGGTCGTCCTCCAGAATGATCTGCACGCTCTGAGCCATCACAACACCTTTTCCTTGATCTCGTTCTGTCTTCCGCCGGAATGCGCTCACTGTCTGGAACGCCAGCATCGGTTCACTTTCCCATAAGGTATTGGGGTAAGTCGAAGTGCCACCGATGGGGATGAGCGTTTTCACGCACCGACTCACTCTACCGACAAAGGGCCATGGTTATTCAATTGCCTTTGGAAGCGGCGGGCGCGCTCACATAGACATCACTTACAGATATACCGATGGCCCGACGCATGCGTCGGGCCATCGGTATAGACGGACACGCCGGGCAGTGGGCGTTCCCTGCTATTGGGAACGAGCGGCGGCCTCGGTAGGGATTGGAAGTTCGATCGAGTTTGAAATCGCCATAGACGAGTCGACCTTGCCGAGTCATCCAGCTGGTTGTCACCGCTTCCCAGTGGCTTTTTCCTCCCAGAAGTCCAGTAGGCGTGAATTGGAGACCCTGGAGGGGGTCCTGTAGCGCTTGTTCTTGCCGGCGAGTACCTCACGGGCGAGCTGGTGGAGTTCCAGGGCAGAGCTGCCACGCCAGTTCAATTTCAGGGCTCCGGCTAGCAGCTCGTCCGCGGTGAAGGCATAGCCATGCTTTCGGAGTTGTTGCAGTCCGTCCAGGACAAGGTCGAAGTCGCTGGGGTGCCCCAGTCCCGTGCTGCTGTTGATGCTGCCGGTGAAGTCCATCAGGGCCTCCCAGACGACGGGTTCGCGGACAGTGGGGTTGGCGGGAGGGATAACGTCTCCGCCCAGGTGTTCCGGGTGGTAAGCGTCCACCCAGGGCTGGAGCCACTCATTGTTGGTGGAGATCGCCACGATGGCGGAGGCGCCACGGAGGTCCTCGGCCGCAACCAGGGACTCCCTGTTGGGGCAGTACACAATCAACGGCCCTCTGGGGCTTTGATTGCTGCTGGTGTGCCGGTCAGCGCTGATGCGCACGCCGCGTTTCTCCAGCTCCTGGAGCACGGGGACGTCCCGGATGTAACCGCGCTGCGGAACCCGCAATCCAATCGATTCCCAAGCTGGGGTCTCACTGTGGTCGAAGGCCCACTTCAGGGCCGGACGAACCGCATCCTCGGGCAGGACGGGCAGAGCGACGTACGCGCGGGGGACATCACGCTGAGGCTCGAACATCACCATGGGTCAAGGCCTACTTTCTCGGCTCGAAGCGCAGCACAACAGTCATGACCGGCTTCAGCCCTTCGGCGGATGCGGGTCATTGCCGTAGGAGTTCTTCTCACCGATACGACCGTCCTTGTTCTTGATGACGTGCTCAGCACCCCGGGCCACGGCCATCTGCCGCCCGGTTCGCTGGGCCTGCGCCTTCGTGGCCGACACATTGCTGGCGCGGCTGTTCCCTTCGACCTTGTTCTTCCACACGCCGTCCTCGTTGTACGTCGTGACGCTGGGCTTACGAGCCATGCCATTCCCCTTTCGAGTATCAGTAACGGAGTGCTATCCCTATGTAATCGAATGTACTCAGGGGGTCCGACGACCTAATGAGCTCTGTGATGTCACCACTGATTGAACGTCGGCGCAGGGGGTGATTCCGTCGCCCTCCTTTTCCTGCAAAGGGCGGGGGTGCGGGTGCTTCCAGGGGGCGCGTGCGAAGCAGGAGGGGCCCAGAACAGCGCTGCAGATCAAACAGAACACCCCGATGGACAGCAGCCAGCTGAACCAGGGTGGCCCTTCCGTCACTCCTCGGGTGCTGAAGCCCTGGGCGAAGCCGATGAACACGCTCAGGCACCACAGGCCAACCCCGAGCGAGAGCAACACGGCCACGCCTTGCCATCCGACCTGATCGACCGTTTGCCGGCCGGCGAAACCGTCCACGCTTCTCGCCACCAGAGACTGCCCGTCGAGATATGCCTGGGCAATCCGGCGCCGCTCCTGGATCGAATTGGACCACCGCATGATGCCGTAGCAGACAAGCAACACCATCCCGAGCCCTGCGGCGGTGACACCGCGATTCTCTGCGGTGAGTGATTCCCGGACCGGCGAGTCGGTCGGAATGGTCCCGAGGTAGGACGCCGTTGTTGCCGCCCAGCCGAGGCCGAGGAGGATGACCAAGGCCGCGAGCAACAGCTGCCGGCCGGGGACGGCGTGCAGCGCCAACAGCTTCGCGGTGGTCTCACGCTGGAGACTTTGAGCTACCGATCGATCGAAGGTGGGCGACTTGGACTCCGCTTCCTCCCGCCAGTAGGCGGCCTGGTGCCGTAGCCGCGCGGCCAGAGTGAGCTGACCCAAGGCCATGGGAATACCTGCGGCCGAGGCGGCAGCAGCAAGCAACGGCGCGATGAGGTCAATCAAAGGATTCACGAACGTGATTATGTCCCTGTTTCAAAAACCTCGGATCAACTGGCCCGTGCTTTGGCCGGATGGGGTGCCTCGGCCATGACCTGCCCGGGAGGCGTCAGCAGACCGCTGAACATGCCCCGTACACGGTGTTCCGTCGATACGGGCATGGGTGGCATCGTGGTCCCGCGTCGGGCCATAACCTCTTTTTGTCTTCATCGTCATGCCTAGGGTGGCGGGATGGCTGCCTATTTGGAGAAGTCGCCGAACGCGGCTCCGCTTGTCAGCGCTCTTGAAATTGTGGGCCGGTGGTGCTCGTCGAATAGTGGGCCACGTGGTTGTGGTTAGTTTGTCTGCTCGGTGATGGCGACGCTAGGGAGCGTGTCAGTTCCGAGGTGTTTGAGCCGGTAGCTGGCGCCTTTGAGGGTGTGGACCTCGGCGTGGTGAACCACGCGGTCGATCATCGCGGCGGCAACGGTCTGGTCGCCGAAGACCTCGCCCCAGCGGGCGAAGGGCAGGTTGCTGGTGAGGATCAGCGAGGCGTGTTCGTAGCGGGAGGACACGAGCTGGAAGAACAGGTTCGCTGCGTCTTGTTCGAAGGGCAGGTAGCCGACCTCGTCGACGATGATCAGTCCGTAGCGTTTGAGCTTGGCCAGCTCAGCGGCCAGCCGGTCCTGGGCGTGCGCGCGGTACAGGCGATCGATCCACTGACTGGCGGTGCCGAAAAGCACCCGGTGGCCGGTGTGGCAGGCGGCGACGCCCAAAGCAATGGCCAGGTGCGTTTTTCCGGTGCCGGGCGGGCCCAACAGCACGACGTTGCGGGCTTCGGCGAGGTAGTGACCGGCCAGCAAGGGCGCCAGATCGGCCCGGCGGATGCCGGGTTGGTGATCAAAGACGAACTCCTCGACGGTCTTGGGGGCAGGGAATCCTGCGGCGCGGATCCGCAGCTTCGCCCCGGAAGCGTTGCGGGCGGCGACCTCCCGGTCCAGGACCGCGGCGAGATAGTCCTCGTGCGACCACCCGCCTGCCCGGGCTTGGTCGGCCAGCCTCGCGGCCGTCTGAGTGATCCGGGGTGCTTTCAGTGCTGCGGCCAGGTAGGCAATCTGCTTCAGCGTGTCCTCGCTCATCAGGCGACCTCCCCGTCGAGAGTGGTGTTCTCGTCGATCTCGATCTCCACGCCGAAGGCGCGGTCGTAGACCGACAGATCCCGCAGCAGCTCCTCGTCATCGGGGACTGAGCGGGGCTGCTGGAAGGCGGCCCGCAGCGTGGCCGCGGTGGCCACGTGCGCTGGGTCGGTGATGGTCATGTTCTTCGCCCACGCCCGTTGATGGGCGGCCAGGATCTGCCCGTCGGCGATGACCGTGACGGTGTCGAGGTCGGTGAGCACCTCGACCATGGCCCCGATCGCTGCCGGGTCCACGGAGTAGTCGTTGCCGGCAGTCGCGGATGTAGTAGTCCCGTCCCAGCCGGATCCGGCTCCGCCGCCCGATCGCCGGGGCGTGCGGGGGCAGCGGCAGCATCGCGGCCCGGTCAGCGCCGATCCGCTCGGCGGGGCGGGCCGCGATCGCTCGTACCCGCCGCTGGTTGGCCACCGGCAACCACTGCGCCAGCTGCGCGTTGAAGTCCACCGGTGAGGTGAAGCGCCGGCCGGGCAGGAACGAGGTCTCGAGGTACTGGTTCATCCGCTCGACGATGCCCTTGGACTCGGGGTCGAAGGGTTTCAACTGCACCACGCGGGTGCCCAGGGCCCCGGTGAACTCCGGAACCCCCTGGGCGAGCCGGTTCCGTCGTCCGATGCCGGTCTCGTTGTCCCATACCAGCCGCCGGGGCACCGCCCCCAGCTGGTCCGCCAGCAACGACCACATCCCCGCCACCAGATCCTCGCTCGTGCGCGAGGGCAGCATCCTCGCGGTGAGGAACCGGGAATACGAGGCGACGATCACCAGCACCGGCGGAGTACCGACCTGCCCGGCCCCGAGCGGGATCGACGTCGGCGGGAACCACAGATCGCACTGGGCCTGATCCCCGGGCCGATACTGAAGCCGGTCCGCGGGATCCTTCGGCAGGTACTCCGGGCGCAGCAGCGCCACGCACTTGCGGAACCACGACGCCGAGCCCGTCCACTCCACCCGCTCTGCCAGCACCGATGCCGGCATCGTGGGGAACTGGGCCAACAACGCCCGCACCCGGGGCTCGTAGGCGTCGAAGCCCGACGGTCTTGGCGGCCGGGAATACTTCGGCGGCGCCTCGGCCCGTAGCGCCCGCGACACCGTCGCCCGCGCCAGTCCCAGCCGGGACGCGATCGCCCGCGCCGAAAGGCCTTCCGCGAAGTGAAGATGACGAATCTCCGCCCAGTCCTGCACTGAAATCATCCACCCAATCTGGGGCCGGGTGGCCTAAGTTGAGTCCCTGATAGTGGTGTAGCGCGGTGGCCTCGCTCGTCGTCAGAGACGTAGACGCGGTCACCGTGTGATCCTTCGAGCGAACCTCTCACAGCACTCTCGAATGGAGTCATCACGATGACCGCACCACACATTGTCGACCCTGCCGGCCTGCTCGGTGAAGCCCTGGCCGACGCCTCTCCGGATCTGATGCGCAGCCTGCTGCAGACGGTGATCAACGCCCTGTTGTCGGCCGATGCCGAGGCGGTGGTCGGCGCCGAATGGGGTCGACCGTCCCCGTCCCGGGTGGCCCAGCGCAACGGCTACCGGCACCGCGACCTCGACACCCGCATCGGCACCATCGACGTCGCCGTTCCCAAGCTACGCACCGGCACGTACTTCCCGGAATGGCTGCTCGAGCGGCGCAAGCGGGCCGAGTCCGCCCTCATCACCGTGGTCGCCGACTGCTATCTCGCCGGGGTCTCGACCCGCCGGATGGACAAGCTGGTGAAGACCCTGGGCATCAACTCCCTGTCGAAGTCCCAGGTCTCGCGCATGGCCACCGACCTCGACGAGCACGTGGAGTCCTTCCGCCACCGGCCCCTGGACGAGGCCGGGCCCTTCACGTTCGTCGCCGCCGACGCACTGACCATGAAAGTCCGCGAGGGCGGGCGCGTGGTCAACGCCGTCGTGCTGCTGGCCACCGGGGTCAACGGCGACGGGCACCGCGAGGTCCTCGGGATGCGCGTGGCCACGGCCGAGACCGGGGCGGCCTGGAACGAGTTCTTCGCCGACCTCGTGGCCCGCGGGTTGGCCGGGGTGCGGCTGGTGACCTCTGACGCGCACCGGGGCCTGCGCGAGGCCGTCGCGGCGAACCTGCCCGGGGCAGCCTGGCAGCGGTGCCGGACCCACTACGCGGCGAACCTGATGGGCGTGACGCCGAAGTCGATGTGGCCGGCGGTGAAAGCGATGCTGCACAGCGTCTATGACCAGCCCGACGCCGCCGCGGTCGACGCCCAGTTCGACCGGTTGATCGACTACGTCGCCGAGAAGCTGCCCGCGGTGGCCGAGCATCTGGCCGATGCCCGGGAGGACCTGCTGGCGTTCACCGGCTTCCCGAAGGATGTGTGGATGCAGATCTGGTCCAACAACCCCGCCGAGCGGCTGAACAAGGAAATCCGTCGCCGCACCGACGCGGTGGGCATCTTCCCCACCCGTGAGGCCATCGTTCGCCTCGTCGGTGCCGTGCTGGCCGAACAGACCGACGAATGGGCCGAAGGCCGCCGCTATCTCGGTCTCGAGGTCCTGGCCCGCTGCCGACTCACCCTCGTCGACGACACCGGAAGCGAGGTGAACCCCGACCCCGCCCTGGCCCTCAGCGCCTAACAACCACGAAAAGGATGCACAGGCGCTACACCACTACCTGGGGCTTGACCGTGGCCTACTTTTCGAGGAGCGGAACTGGCCTCCTTTTCAAGGAGCACCGACACCGCTGCCGCGAATCACTCGGACAGGCCCGAGAGCCTGTCCGAGTGTGGGAGTGGAAGGCCTATCGAGCGGCGTAGTAGGGGTCCCAATCAGCGCGCCACTGGTCCTGTTGGAGGGCTCATCTCTGTCTGAGGCGCTCATCCCTGTCTGAGGCGATTGCCGTGTCGATGACGTCGGAATACAGAACTTCGGGCGCCAGGCGAATTCAACGGTGGGTTCCAGCAGTCTCGACACCACCAAAATGTCACGTTTTTGATACGTTGTTGCATGTAAAGCTTTTGATACAGAATAGATTGCGACTAGCAGGAACGAGCAAGCATGGCAGAGCCGACGGCGACATCTAGGAGTGCGACGACCGCACGCATCGTCTGGGACACCGCAGACAAGTTCCTGCGCAACGTCGTCGACGAGGAGGACTACGGCGACTACATCCTGCCGTTCACCGTGCTGCGGCGCTTGGAGTGCATGCTCGCCGGCTCGAAGGATGAGGTGGCAAAGTTCGTCGCCTCACTCGGGGAGTTGCCCCCGCATCTGATCGACATCGCAGTCAAGGATCGATTCAAGCTCAGCTTCTACAACGTCTCGCCACTCGACCTTGCCACGATTGCGTCCGTCGACGACAACGTCGAAAAGTCTTTGAAGAGCTACATCGACGGCTTCTCGAACAACATCGCGGACATCTGGATCTCGTTCGACTTCGCGCGCCGGGCGAAGGTACTCGCCGAGGCAAACCGCCTGCACGCCGTCGTCAAGCATTTCTCGACACTGGACCTGGCCCCGAGCAAACTCGAGAACACCGCGATGGGTGATGTCTTCGAGGACGTGATGTACCGCGCCTTCAACAAGAAGGGGAAGGCTGCAGGCAACTTTTACACCCCGCGCGATGCGATCAAGCTCATGGTCGACATCCTCATCGCCAACGACGACGACACCCTCGCCGGCGAGAGCGCGGCGCGCTCGATCTATGATCCGACCTCTGGGTCAGGCGGCATGCTACTCATCGCCCAGGATGCGTTAAAGCGGCTGAACGAAAAGATTGACGTGACGCTTTACGGCCAGGAGCTCATGCCCTCCGCGTTTGCTCTCGGCAAGGCCGACTTGCTTATCCAGGGGGGCCGGCCGGACGCCATCAAGCAGGGCAACACCCTCGTCGAGGACCTCTACGAAGGGCAAACTTTTGATTACGTGCTCTCGAACCCGCCGTTCGGGAGCGACTGGTCGGCTGATGAGAAGTCCGTCCGTCAACAGGCCGCAGTGCACGGCTCGCGCTTCAGCCATGGCCTGCCGAGCACTGCGGACGGTCAGATGCTATTCCTGGCACACTGCGCCTCGAAGCTCAGCCCGGCGACGAAGAACGGCCAGGGCGGCCGTGCCGCGGTGGTCTCCAACGCCGCGCCCCTGTTTAACAGCGATAAGGGCCCGACCGCGATCCGTCAGTGGCTCCTCGATGAAGACCTCATCGACGCGGTCGTCGCCCTGCCGCCGAGCATGTTCTACGGCACCGGCATCCCGACCTACGTCTGGATTCTTGACGCGAACAAGGACCCTGAGCGCGAGGGCAAGATTCAACTGATCGACGGATCGGGTGAGTGGACGTTGTTGCGCAGGCCCATGGGTGAAAAGCGCCGCGAGATGAAGAGGGGTAACCGGAACGCGGTGCTTGAAGCCTATAAGGCGTTCGAGCACGCAGACCCAGCGATCTCGCGCGTGATGACCCCGGCGGACTTCATGTTCCGGGATGTGCCGGTCTACAAGCAGGCGCGACTGGTAACTCGTTTCAGCGAGGAGGCCGTCGAAATTTTGCGTAGTCGCAAGGACTTCACCGACGCGCACGTGGCCATGGTCGAGTCACTAGACGGCACGCCGTGGAACGACCTGCCGAAGACCTTCCCGGAAGCTGCCAAGGAGGCTGGCTTGAAGGCTCCGATGGGTCTCGTCGACGCGGTCATGAAGGCGATGGCTGCGCCTGATGACTCTGCACCGCTGGCCGTCGACCGCAGGGGCAACCCTGTCACCGCCAGCGGCTGGAAGATCACCGAGCGCGTACCGCTCAGCGAGGATCTCACCGAACACATGGAACATGAGGTGCTGCCGTTCTCTCCCGACGCCCAGTGCGACGTGAGTAAGGCCAAGCATGGCAATGAGATTCCGTTCACACGGATTTTCTACGCGCCCAAGGAGCCTCGGCCGCTCACCGAGATCGACTCCGAAGTGCAGATGCTCATGGGTGAGCTTGCTGACATGTTCCAGGCGGTGAGCGAAAAGTGACTGCTCCTGCGGTTCACGAGTCTTTGCTCGAAAGTTCGGTCTTCCCCATGGCTCCAATTGGATCCATCGTCGTTGAGCGCAACGAGAAGGTCGGTGAGACCGATTTCCCTGCTCTTTCGGTAGGAAAGCGCGGCGTGACTCCGCAGCTTGCGGGTGTCGCCAAGACGCAAACCGAAGGCGACCGCAAGCTCGTGCGGGCTGGCGACCTGGTCATCAACTCCCGATCCGATCGGCGCGGGGCTTCAGGGCTGGCGCGCCAGGACGGAAGCGTCTCGCTCGTGTACTCGGTCATGACGCCGAAACCGGAACTTATGGTTGCTGAATACGGCCACCACCTCTTGCGCAGTACCGCGTTCCAGGACGAGTTCTTCCGCTGGGGTGCGGGAATCGTTGATGACCTGTGGTCGACGAACTTCACACGTATGTCCCGCATTCGCGTCCCGCTGCCACCGCTCGATGTTCAGCGTGACATCGCCGCCCGCCTTGACGAGGTCGACGCGATGATCAGCAAGCTCGACGAGTTGACCAAGGCTTTGAGACAGCGGGCCACTGACACCGCTGCCTTATTCGGCCTATCCGACGGATACGTGAGTCACCGCGAAGATGCACACTCGCCGCTGGCGGGGATACCGGACCACTGGCAGCGCACGAAATTCGGATATGACTTCTTCGAAAGCACCGAGCGCAACGGCGAGAACCCACAGGGGCCGCTGCTCTCGATCTCGGAGTACCGAGGCGTCGAGCTGAACACTCGAACGAACGGACAACAAGCATCCCTCGACGTGTCGAACTACCGTGTTGTCCGGCCGAACCAGCTGGCCGCAAACATGATGTGGCTGAACCACGGCGGGCTCGGAGTTTCGTCGCTCACCGGGTACATCAGCCCTGACTACAAAGCATTTTGGATCTCGCCTCGGTTCTACTCCCGATACGTCCACCATCTCTTCCGCAGCCCTCGGTATGTCGACTACTTCGGAACGATTGGCACTGGTGTCCGCCCAAACGCGCAACGTGTGACGAAGACAGCCCTCGACATGATGCCTGTGCCATTACCACCAATGGATGAGCAGAGCCGTATCGCAAACTACCTCGACGAGGTCACAGGAAATATCGATCACATGCTGGCGAAGGTTGCAAGGTTGCGAGATCTGCTCGTCGAGCGCTCCTCCACATTCCTCGTCGATGTTGTGACGGGACGGAAGGAAGTCGCATGAGCCACGCGCAGTTGATGGAACTCGAGTTCGAAGAAAACCTCTGCGCAGAACTCGCGGAGCGCGGCTGGCTGTACGAGGCCAGCGGCAAGTCGACGGGATGGGACATCGCTCTCGCGATGGTCCCGGACGACGTCCTGCAGTGGCTCAGCACGCAGTGCCCGGACGAGTACGAGAAAGCTGTGCCAAGCGACCTAATCAATGGGCAGAAGACCAACGCCGAACGTAAACTGCTCCAGCACATCACCAAGGAACTCGCCAAGTCCACGAAGATGGATCCAATCACCGGCCACCCGGTCGGCGGGCTGCTCGGCGTGCTGCGTAAGGGTTTTACGTACGCCCAAGTTGGCCGGCCTGCGGCCAAGTTTGGGCCGATGATGGCGTTCCCGCCAGCGAATCCCAATCTGACGGAGGTAGTCGAGGCCGCGGCCGGGGTGCGCCTGCGCATCCTGCGTCAGGTGCGCTTCGACACCACGACTAGCGAGACCCTCGACGTCGTACTCACTGCCAACGGCCTACCTGTCGCGACGCTAGAGCTGAAGACCGACAACACGCAGACGGTCAACCACGCGATCCGGCAGTACAAGGAGGATCGCAAGCCCGGCAAGAACCGTCCGTTACTCGCGCCTGGCCGCGCTCTGGTGCACTTCGCAGTGTCCAACGACCTCGTCTACATGACCACGAAGCTGCAGGGCGGGGACACGGTGTTCTTGCCCTTCAACCAGGGCAACGACGGCCACGAGGGAAACCCGCCGTCAGGCACCGGCTCGTCAACGAACTATCTGTGGCGCGAGATCCTCGCCCGCCCGATGTTCATGCGTATCCTCAAGGACTTCGCACTATTCGAGCCGAGCAAGTCCGGCAAGAAGGACGAGGGACGCCTGGTCTTCCCTCGGTTCCACCAATTGCGCGCCGTCGAGCGAGTCGTCGCCGACATCGAGGCGAACGGCACTGGCAAGCGCTACCTGATTTGGCACTCGGCCGGCTCGGGCAAGACGAAGACGATTGCATGGCTCAGTCACAGATTGATCCGCCACATGAACGCTGACTCGAAGTCGACCTTCGACTCCGTCATCGTCGTCACGGATCGCACCGTCCTCGACGAAAACATCCGCGACGACATGAACCTGGTGCAGTCGAGCAAGGGGCTCGTCGTGACCGTCGGCGAGAAGTCCGGCGCGAAGTCTCCGCAGCTGAATAAAGCCCTGCTCGAGGGCGACCACATCATCACCTGTACCCTGCAGACCTTCCCGGAGGTGATGAAGCTCATCGAAGACACGCAGGAGTTGCGCGGTAGGCGCTGGGCCGTGGTCGCGGATGAGGCGCACTCGTCGCAGTCGGGCTCCACCGCGCGTCAGCTTAAGGAGTTACTCGCCGACGTCGAGCTCGACGCCGACGAGGAGGACATCAGCGCCGACGATTTGCTACAGGCCAAGGACTCGGCGATCGCCGCTTCGAGCAACATCACCTTCATCGCCCTCACTGCGACTCCCAAGTCAAAAACACTGCGCCTGTTCGGCACCGAGCGCGACGGCCGTTGGGAGGCCTTCGACACTTACACGATGGCCCAAGCGATTGAAGAGGGTTTCATCCTCGACGTACTCACCAACTACTCGACCTACGACATGTTCCTCCGGGTGAAGAACACGCTCGAAGGCGACGAGTCCGAGATTCAGGTCAACACTGGCGAGGCGGTCACCAACATCGTCCGCTACGCCCGCCTCCATCCGACCGCGATCGCGCAAAAGGTCCGCGTCGTGATCGAGCACTTCCGACGGAACGTCATGCAGATGCTCGACGGCGAGGCGAAGGCCATGGTCGTGACAAGCTCTCGCATGGAGGCGCTGAGCTGGTCGAGGAAAATGGACAGCTACATCGCGGCCCAGGGCTACACCGACATGAGCACACTGGTGGCGTTCTCAGGCTCTCTCGCCGACGAGACGGGTGAGAGCGTCACCGAGGTTTCAGTAAACGAGCGCAGCGACGTCGCCAAGGCGTTCCGAGAGGAGAACATCTATCGAGTCCTCATTGTCGCGAACAAGTTTCAGACCGGCTTCGACGAGCCGCGCCTTATGGCCATGTACGTCGACAAGAAGCTCTCCGGCGTCGCCACGGTTCAGACGCTGTCGCGGCTGAACCGCATCTATCCAGGCAAGACCGCCCCGATGGTCGTCGACTTCCGCAACACGCCGGCGAGCATCGAGAAGGACTTCAAGCTCTACTACGCAGACGCGCACGTCGACGGAGACGTCGATCCCAACGCGCTCTACACGATCGGTGAACGGCTCGACACGGCGGGGCTCTACTCTCACGATGAGATGAGCGCGGTCGCTGACGCCTTCTTGAACGACGATGGCGGTGAAGCCATCGCAAAGGCCCTCTCGCCGATCAAGAACCGTTGGAACGGTCAGTGGCGACAGGCGAGGCTAGCCAAGGACAAGGCGCAGAAGGAGAGGCTGGAAGGCTTCCGCGCTGATGTGCTCAGCTACCGCAACGCCTGGCAGTTCCTCAGCCAGATCGTCGATTACCAGGACCCAGAGCTGCACCGCCGCGCGATCCTCGCGACCCTGTTGGGGCGCAATCTCCACACCGATGGCAACGATTACGACGACAGCTACCTCGAAGGTGTACAGCTCTCAGGTGTCAAACTTGTGCCGTCGGCCATTAACGAGGACCACTCGTTGAGCGAGGGCAGCAGCGAGGGCATCAAGCTCCCGGAATTTGATGGCGAGTACAAGCCGGGGGGCGCACCCCAGCGTGGTCCCCTCGATGAGGCGATCGAGCGCGTGAACGAGATGTTCCGGGCCAAGGGCGTCGATGTGAGTCCTGAGAGCGTTTCCGGCTTCCTCACGACGTTCTGGGGCTTCCTCGATGCGAACGACGAGGCCGTGGCGATGGCGAAGAACAACACCGTCGCACAGCTCAAGGCTTCCGAGGGTTTCGGCAGCGCTGTCGGGCTTGCGGTGCTGAAGACGTGCCAGGAGTCTCAGGAAATTCAGTCGTACATGACCGATCCGGCGTTCCTCGGGCAGATAGCGGACATCGCCGCGGACGCACTTCACGCCCAGCACCGAGCTGACTCGAGTTCGAAGGCCGAAAAGGCGGTATCGGAATCATGAGCGAGACCGAGCAGGTGAACTTCGGCGACACCATCCGTCAGGCCCGAAAGAAGCACGGCTGGTCGCAGGCGGAACTCGGCGAAAGATCAGGTGTCTCTCGCCCGACCATCGCCCGGGTGGAAGCAAATCACGACGTCACGACCGCGAGCATCGCCAAGATCGCTCAGGCGCTGGGGCTAACGCTGGAGTTGAAGGACCGCGCCTGATCTCAATTCGCCGGCATGATCAACGCCCCTACTCCGAACAATAGCGTCAGAGGCAATCGATGGCGATGGACGGGTCGGTACGGGCAGCGCTGGGCTCATAAGACAAGAACTGTCTGCCCATCATCGATAACGGCGCCAAGCCCTCGTCGACGTAGGGCCCGACGTCGTGCATTGCCTTTCGGCGTGCTACTTGCTCAGTGGGCGGCGTAGTAGGCGTCCTTGACGGACTGATGGATCCAGCTGCGGTCGGAGATCTCGTGGCCGTTCTCCTTGGCCCAGGCCCGGATCTTGGCGGTGTCCGGATCACTGCCTGCGGCGCGGGTGCGAGTACCGCGGGCACCGGCCCCACGGGTGATCTTGCGGCCGGCCTCCGCCGACGGGCGCAGCGCCTCCCTCAGCTTCTCGGCATTCGTGGTGGACAGATCGATCTCGTAATCCTTGCCGTCCAGGGCGAAGGTGATGGTGTCGTCGGCGGGACCGCCTTCGAGGTCGTCCTCGAGGTGCACTTCGACTTTCAGGGCCATGGGTGGTGTTTCTTTTGATACCTGGGGTGGGGAGTGGGCTCAGGGGTGGTCGAGGTCATCCTGGGTGGGCGAAGCAGAGGAAGCATCCTCAGCGAACGTCTCCGCGGAGTCCGCCGGCGCCATGGTCATGGGCTGGTTGTCGGTGATGACGGAGCCCTCTTCGGTGAGGTCAACGCAGAGTATGTCGTCCTCCACGAAGGGCATACATCGCCGCGTCTTCGTGGTGTTGATGCCGTAGTGCGCGGTGAAAGCCGTGGCAGAGACGATCGCTTGTCTGGGCCCACGCTTGGCCCCGTTGTGGACTTAACTGCTTTGCCCCTGGCTTCAAACCACGTATGGTGCACTATTTTATGTTTCAGTCCCATATTCCCGAATTAGATTTTTACAGCCGCAGCATGGCGCTGAGACTCACCATCTGAACGGACCATAAAGGTACCAT
>NZ_JAVFXA010000026.1:0-24699 GCF_040981195.1 Kocuria oxytropis
GGTTCTCAGACTCTCCTTCAGGGGCTGGATCAGCAACTAACTACCCCTGCCACAAAGTCTGACGCGCGACATCCGAGCGCACCACCCCAGCCAACCCGTTGCTGCCCATGACCGGCGATGAGTACATCGAGTCCCTCAAGGACGGCCGGGAGATCTACCTCCACGGTGAACGCGTCGAGGACGTCACCACCCACCCGGCCTTCCGCAACTCGGTGCGCATGGTCGCCCGGATGTACGACGGCTTCCACGACCCCGCCACCTCCGACAAGCTGCTGACCGACACCGACACCGGTTCCGGGGGCAAAACCCACCCCTTCTTCAAGGTCCCGAAGTCCGTGGAGGACCTCAAGGAGTCCCGCGTCGCGATCGAGACCTGGGCGCGGATGAGCTACGGCTGGTTTGGCCGCTCCCCCGACTACAAGGCCGCGTTCCTGGGCACCCTCGGGGCGATGCCGGAGTTCTACTCCCCCTACCAGGAGAACGCCGCGCGCTGGTACAAGGAGTCCCAGGAGAAGGTCCTGTACTGGAACCACGCGATCATCAACCCGCCCGTGGACCGGCACCTGCCCCCGGACGATGTCGCCGATGTGTTCATGAAGGTGGAGAAGGAGACCGACAACGGGGTCATCGTCTCCGGGGCGAAGGTCGTGGCCACCGGCTCGGCGATCACCAACTTCAACTTCATCTCCCACTACGGGCTGCCGATCAAGAAGCCCGAGTACGCGATCATCTGCACCGTGCCCATGGACGCCCCCGGGATCAAGCTGATCTCCCGAACCTCCTACGCCCAGAACGCCGCAGTCACCGGCACCCCCTTCGACTACCCGCTGTCCTCCCGGATGGACGAGAACGACGCGGTGTTCATCTTCGACAAGGTCCTCGTGCCCTGGGAGAACATCTTCGCCTACGGGGATCCGGACCAGATCAACGGGTTCATGCCCCAGACCGGGTTCATCCAGCGCTTCACCTACCAGGGCTGCATCCGCCTGGCCGTCAAACTCGACTTCATCGCCGGGCTGCTGCTCAAGGCCCTGGAGATCGCCGGCACCCAGGACTTCCGCGGTGTCCAGGCCAGGGCCGGAGAGGTCATCGGATGGCGCAACATGTTCTGGGCCCTGGCCGATGCCATGATGCTCAACCCTGACGAGGGCCCCAACGGGTCGGTGCTGCCGAAGATGGACTACGGGCTGGCCTACCGGATGTTCATGGCCCAGGGCTACCCCCGGATCAAGGAGATCATCGAACAGGACGTCGCCTCCGGGCTGATCTACCTGCCCTCGGGTGCCCTGGACTTCAAGAACGCCGAGATCCGCCCCTACCTGGACAAGTACGTGCGCGGCTCCAACGGCATCGAGGCCGTGGACCGGGTGAAGCTGATGAAGCTGCTCTGGGACGCGATCGGTTCCGAGTTCGGTGGCCGCCACGAACTCTATGAGCGCAACTACTCCGGCAACCACGAGAACGTGCGCGTGGAGATGCTCATGAACGCCATGCACAACGGCACCACCGACACCATGCACGGCATGGTCGAGGACTGCATGGCCGAATACGACCTCGACGGCTGGACCGTGCCCGACCTCTTCGACGGCTCCGACGTCAACGCCTACCTCCAGCGCGACCGCGACCGCAGCGCAGGCCACGGCAACGCCCTGCGCGACCGCTGAGCCCGGCCCCACGCTCCCAGCGGCCCCGGGAACTCGTCTTCCCGGGGCCGCAGGGCACCACGTACCCGTCCGACGGTGCAGCCGTCGACCATTCCCATCTCCCCAACAACGAACCACCAGGAGTGCGAAGACCATGACGAACACCCAGACAGAAACCGGCGCGGCAACGCGCAAGGAGAACGAGGGCACCGCGGTCGAGGCCGGGTCCAAGGCCACCGAGCGGTTCACCGCCTCGTCCAAGCTGGCGAAGCTGGAGGTGTCCCAGGAGCGGGTGTCCCTGCTGGCCGGCGAGGCGATCAAGGCGATCAACGACATCGCCGTGGAGCACCGGGTCACCTACGAGGAGTACAACGCGCTCAAGGCGTGGCTGATCAAGGTCGGCACCGACGGGGAGTGGCCGCTGTTCCTGGACGTGTGGCTGGAGCACACCATCGAGGACGTCAACTCCGCCGAGCGCCCCGGTGCGGTGGGCACCATCGAGGGCCCCTACTACGTCCCGGACTCCCCGGTGCTGCCGACCCCGGCCACCCTTCAGATGCGCGAGGACGAGGAGGGCACCCCGCTGCTGTTCAAGGGCCGGTTCACCGACACCGACGGCAATCCCCTCCAGGGCGCCCAGGTGGAGATCTGGCACGCCGACGCGGCCGGGTTCTACTCCCAGTACGCCCCGGGGCTGCCGGAGTGGCTGTTCCGCGGCACCGTGAAGGCCGACGAGAACGGCTACTTCGAGATCAACACGATGCGCCCGGCCCCCTACCAGATCCCCACCGACGGGGCCTGCGGGCAGCTGATCGCCGCGGCCGGGTGGCACGCCTGGCGCCCGGCGCACATCCACATCAAGGTCTCCGCGCCGGGGTACCAGCTGGTCACCCAGCAGCTGTACTTCCCGGGCGACCCGCACAACGAGGACGACATCGCTTCGGCGGTCAAGCCCGAGCTGATGCTCGACCCGGCCCCGCGCACCGACGGTGGGGCGGGCGAGGAGGTCGTCTACGACTACGTCCTCGCCCGTGAAGGCCAGACCAAGTAAAACACCCTCGCCCCTCGGCGGAACCAGTGCCGGTTTCGCCGAGGGCCCGCCCACCGAAGAGGACTGCACCGATGAGCATGGCCTTCACGCACGAGACACTGGGGCAGCGGGTGCTGTTCGGCACCGGCGCCGCGGCCGAGCACGTGGCCGCCGAGCTGGAGCGGCTGGGGGCGACCCGCCCGATGGTGATCGCCGCCGGCCCCGAACGGCCCCTGGCCGCCACCGCCGGTGTCGAGGCCGCCCTGTGGTGGGAGGAGGTCGTCCAGCACGTCCCGGTCGAGGTCGCCGAGAAGGCCCGCACCGCGGCCGCAGAGCACGACATCGACGCCCTGATCAGCGTGGGCGGGGGCTCCACCACCGGCCTGGCCAAGGCCATCGCACTAACCACCGGCATCCCGATCATCGCCGTGCCCACCACCTACGCCGGGTCCGAGGCCACCGACGTGTGGGGACTCACCGAGGACCGCACCAAGACCACCGGGGTCGACCCCCGGGTGCTGCCCGTGGCCGTGGTCTACGACGCGCACCTGTCGGCGTCGCTGCCGGTGGGGCTGTCGGTGGCCTCCGGGCTCAACGGGCTGGCCCACTGCATCGACTCCCTGTGGGCCCCGCGGACGGACCCGATCAACCAGGCAATGGCCCTGGAAGGCGCCCGGGCGCTGAACCTTGCCCTGCGCGGGATCGCCGCCGACCCCGAGGATCTCACCGCCCGGGAGCAGGCCCTCTACGGGTGCTACCTGGCCGCGGTGGCCTTCGCCTCGGCCGGGTCGGGGCTGCACCACAAGATCTGCCACGTCCTGGGCGGGACCTTCGAGCTGCCCCACGCCCAGACCCACGCCACCGTGCTCCCGTACGTGCTGGCCCTTAACGCCCCGGCCGTCCCCGAACTGGCCGGACGCCTCGCCACCGCCCTGGGGCACTACGCCCGTGGCGAGCAGGAGGATCCGGGGACCGCGATGCTCCACGGGCTGCCCGTGGCCGAGGGGAACCACCCGGCCGCGATCGCCGTGACCGCCCTGGGCGCTCTCCACCGGGCGGTGGGCGCACCGACACGGCTGGCCGAGTACGGGTTCACCGCCGAAGGGATCCCCGAGGCCACCCACCGGATCCTGGCCGCCGCCCCGGCCTCCAACCCCGTGGCCGTGACAGAGGACAACATCACCGGACTGCTCACCGCCGCCCTGACCGGTGCCACCCCGGCCCTCGAGACCCTGATCAGCCACTGACCCGCCACAGCACCCCGCCCCCACGACCCCGGAGGACCCCACACATGACCGAGACCACCACCGGCACGGACCTCTCCGCCGAGCAGGCCCGCCGCGAGACCGAGCTCACCGACCGCGTCCTGGCCTCCTTCGACGGCACCCCTGGCGAGCGGTTGAAGGAGCTGATGCAGTCGCTCACGAACCACCTGCACGCCTTCGTCCGCGAGACCCGCCTGACCGAGACCGAGTGGAGCACCGCGATCGAGTTCCTCACCGCGGTGGGGCACATCACCGACGAGAGGCGGCAGGAGTTCATCCTGCTCTCCGACGTGCTCGGGGCCTCGATGCAGACCATCCTGGTCAACAACCCCGCCGCCGGCGACGCGACCGAGGCCACCGTCTTCGGGCCGTTCTTCGTCGACGACGCCCCGCAGGTCCCGCTGGGTGGGGACATCGCCGGCGGTGCCCCGGGGCAGCCGTGCTGGGTCGAGGGCACCGTGGTCGACACCGACGGGCATCCAGTGCCGGGGGCGCGGATCGAGGTGTGGGAGGCCGACGAGGACGGCTTCTACGACGTGCAGTACACCGACAGCCGGGTGGCCGGGCGCGCTCACCTGTTCACCGACCAGGACGGGGGCTTCCGGTTCTGGGGGCTGACCCCGACCCCGTACCCGATCCCGCACGACGGGCCGGTCGGGGCGATGCTGGCGGCCACGGGGCGTTCCCCGGTGCGGGCGGCGCACCTGCACTTCATGGTCACCGCCCCCGGGCTGCGGACCCTGGTCACCCACATCTTCGTCGAGGACGACCCCCAGCTGGAGGTCGGGGACTCGGTGTTCGGGGTCCAGGACTCGCTGATCAAGCGCTTCGAGACCCAGCCCGCCGGCACCCCGACCCCGGACGGGCGCGACCTCGCCGACCGGGAGTGGGCCCGCACCCGCTTCGACATCGTCCTCGCCCCCGAGGCCGTCTGACGGCTACAAGACGACGGCGATCAGATCCAATTCTCACCAAATTCCCCCTGCACCCCCTGTCAGGTGGATTGCCGACATGGGCGCGCAGCTGCCCTCCAGGGCCCGCCTCCCCCGCAGGCCTTGGAGGGCAGCTGCGCATTCGCGCTGTCGCCCGCCACCGGATCAACCCAAGGGGATCCCGGCGCAAGCGATTTCTGGAAAGCCCCCACGGCACCTGGAAGAGCTCGAACTCGTGCATTTCCCTTGCTGTACGCGGCGTCGAGACACGCTCCCAGAGGCCTCGGATTCCCTCCGGGGCGCCCCTCCCGTCACGTGCATGATCCCGACGACTACCACGTACTTCCATGAGCCCTACCCCGGGTCGGCGTCCTCCTCATTTCCGGTCCCGTTATCCGACCCACAGCACACCGAGCAGAGCGAGTCCGGCGACCCATACGGTGGCTGCCGCCGCGAGAAGAAACGGTCGCGCGCCCACCCGGGTGAGCAGTGACGCGCGGATACCGGTGCCCAGGGCGAACATCGCGGCGGTCAGCAGCGCGGTTTGTGCTGCGTGGGCGGCGGTGAGCACGACGTCTGGCAGTAACCCGGTGGAGCGCAGTCCCGCACAGGCCAGGAACCCGACGATGAACAGCGGAACCACCGGGGGGCGCCTGACAGCTGCGCCGGTAGCGGTGGTGTGCGTGCGCTGACGGGCGCTCAAGAGGGTGATGACCGGAGCGAGCATCATCACCCGCGCCAGTTTCACCGCGGTGGCGAGCGTCAGGGCGCTTCCACCGATGACTCCCCCGGCGGCCACGACCTGAGCGACTTCGTGAATGGACCCGCCGGCCCATAATCCTGCCTGCGTCTCCTCCAACCCCATGGCCTGGGCCAGCAGCGGCACCAGCGGGATCATCACGGTCCCGAAGATCACCACCAGCGCGATGGAGGTGAGGACCTCCTCCTCTTCTGCCTCCACGACCTCATCGGCAGCGGCAACCGCGGCCGCTCCGCAGATGGAAAAGCCACAAGCGATCAGCAGCCCCTGCGCCCGGGACAGCCCGAGCAGCCGGCCCAGGCAGACTGTGCCCGCAACACCGAGCCCCACCACGGCGACCACCACAGCCAGCATGCCCGGGCCCAGCCCCAGCAGATCACCGAGCACCAGCTGCAGCCCCAGCAAGGCAATGCCCACGCGCAACAATTCCTTGGCGGTGAAGGACAGACCCGGCGTCAGCCGGGCGGGCAGCGGAAGCAGGTTGGCGACCACGGCACCGAGCACGATGGCCAGCAGCAACGGGCTCACCGCCGGTAGCCACCTCCCGGCCCCCAGCACCAGCGCGGTCGTCGCGGCGCAGAGGACCACTCCGGGCAGAAGTGCTGTCACCGTGGTGGAAGGAGACGATGTCCTCGGTGGGGTCAATGGGGCGCTCATGGTCTCCACCCTCCGGCAGGATCACCCGGTGCGATAGACCGCGTTTCAGCACCACGGCATATCAAGAACGCATGGCCCACATATTAGGCATATGGTGCGAGCATGACGCAGTGGCCGGATCCGACGGTGCTGGAGTTGCTGGTGGGCATCGACGACCACGGCAGTCTCAGCGCTGCCGGCCGGCACGCAGGAGTGTCTCAACCCAATGCCAGCCGCGCCCTCCAGCTCTTCGAACGTCAGCTGGGGGTGGCCTTGGTGCGGCGCAGCCCGGCCGGTTCCACTCTCACCCCGGAAGGCACCGTCATCGCGCACTGGGCGCGCCGGGTGCTGGACGAAACCCAGCAGCTGCTCGAGGCAGCCGAGGGTCTGCGCGCTCACCGGCAGGCAGAACTGGCCGTGGCGGCGAGCATGACGGTCGCCGAGCACTTGGTGCCCGAGTGGTTGAGCCGCTTCCACCGGGCACACCCCGAGGTGCGGGTCCACCTTCAGGTGCACAACTCCGATCAGGTCTTCACCGACGTTGCCACCGGAACCTGCGACGTCGGGTTCGTGGAATCCCCCTCCGTTCCATCACCGCTGCACCACCTGGTGGTGGCCCGCGATGAGCTGGTGGTCGTCGTTCACCCCACCCACCACTGGGCTCACCGGCGCAGACCCTTGACGATCAGCGAACTGGCCGGAACCGCCCTGTTGGTCCGCGAACCGGGTTCCGGGACCCGCACCACACTGGATCTGGCGCTGCAGTCCTACGACCGCGCCGATCCACTGCTGGAGATGGGCAGTGCCGCAGCGATCCGTACCAGCGTGCTGGCCGGAACCGGTCCCGCGGTGATGAGCACGCTGGCCGTGGCCGAGCAGGTGAAAGCCGGGGAGCTGAGCGTCATCAAAGTCCCCGGCCTGGAACTGCACCGTGCGTTGCGGGCTGTCTGGACAGGCCCGCGGCGCTTGATGGGCCCAGCCGGAGATCTGGTCCACCTGGCACAGGACCACCACGCCCGGCCCAGTATCGCTACATCTTGCCCTAACATCTGAGCCGCCCACCCTTCTTGGCTCCCTGGTCCTTTGCATCACGGGAGCCGGAAGGATCGATCGGCGCCCCGCCTGCACCGGATGCCCAGCCCTGTTCTCAGGTTCCGGTGCCACCTACCAGATGCTCACCGTCACCGCCGCCTCGACTCCCCCTGTCGATCACGGAGGTAATGGGCGGGGAATCGTTGTGCTTGGTCACCGTCACCCTCCTGGGGGCAGGTGTGGCCCTTCCATTGATAGCCCACAACACCGTTGCCCGCATGCAGTGGTCCACCACAGAGCGCCCCAGCTCAGCACCCGGTGAGCGCCGTCGGGCAAGAGTCGAGTAGGCCTGCTGCGTCAGGGTTGGCCATCCATTGATCCGATGGGGACAGAAGCCCCGCAGATCGTGACAGTGCACATCCACGACCCGGGACGCCTGTCTGCCGAACACTTCGAGCACCCCCATGTTGCCACGAGCATGACGGGTCTGGCCTACGCGATGAAAGACCTGCCAGTGGGTACCGCCTACGCGGTGTGGGTGGGCATCGGTGCGGTGCTCACCGTCGTCTACGCGATGGCCACCGGTGAAGAGCTGATCTCGGTGCTGAAGATCGTGTTCCTGCTGATGATCATCGGCGGGGTCCTCGGGCTCAAACTCTCCCACTGACACCGCACCGAGGTGCTCATCATCATCAGCAGATGGTGGTTGCGACCAGCATCTCGGCCCGAGGATAGGCCGCCCGCCTGGCGTACTGGATGGCCCGGTCCACGCGCTCCAGGCTGATGATCCGCACGCTCGGCTGCCGCGTTGCGGTATCAGTTGAGGGGGAGCAGGCATTGTCGGCGGCCGGGGCCTATGGCCGGTACCGGGACCGGCGAGGACCAGCGCGGCCCACCTTGAAGTCTGCGGCCGCTAACCGGGCCATAGGCACAGCAACCTGAACAAACGACCAGGCTCATATCCCGCCGACCGCCTCCGCTTCTGAGCGGCCACCAACGCCCCGTCACTCATTTCCCGACCCGTTCCTGCGGCCCGGAAGCCAGCCGAGTTCAGCCGACGTGCCAGTGACGGCGAATGAGCTCCTCACGGGCAGCCCCATCTTCTGCAAGGTCCGTACCCGGCGTGGCGTCGTCGGTGTCGCGTAGGCCCCGGAGCACGGCGTCGATGAGCGCGCCGGGGAAGACGCCGTCGGCCTCGAAAAGCTCACGCTCGGACTCGAGCGCCTCCGCCGACTCCGCGCACGAGGTGGGCAGTCGCTGGAAGTCATCGTGGTTGGCGGTACTGAGTCGCTCGGCCAGCTCCAAGCTCCCGGGATCACTGAGCCCGCGCTTGGCCGCGACGGCCATACCGGCCAGCAGCAGGTGCACGTCGGCCGAGCCGTCGCCGAGCCGGAGCTCGACGGTCTGCGGATGCGTGGCGGGTTCAGGGATGGGCTCGGCGCCGCCGGGATTGGCGTGGGCGAGCATGTCGGCCAGCACGTCCCCGCCCCAGGCCAGTGGGACCCGGACCAGACCGGTGCGGTTCTTCTCACCCCAGCAGATGTCCTCGGGTGACTCCTCACCGTCGGTGAATCGCAGGTAAGACGTGGGGACCGTGTTGCCGAACGCGGTCAGCGCCCTGGACGCCGAGAGGTAGCCCGCGATCAGCCGACGCCCGGTGTCGTTGATCCCCTCCGCCCCGACGATGGTGCTCACACCGTGGCGCACCAGCCGGCTGTGGATGTGCAGGCCGTTTCCTGCGCCCTTGCCGCTCACCAAAGGGGCGAAGATCGCCTCGAGACCGTGGGCATGGGCGACCTCGCGCACCACCCACTTCGCCACCACGAGGTTGTCGGCTGCCTGCTCCAAGGGCACGGGTTGGAGCTCGATCTCGTGCTGCACCAGCTGCCGGTCGTCCTCAAGGATGTTGCCGACCTCGCCGTGGGCGTACTTCAACGCCACTCCCATGGCGCAGAGGTGACCCAGCACCTGCTCCCGGACCCGCTGGCCCTTCGAGAAGGGCCCCGATTCCTGATAGCCGCGCTCCTGCTCGACAGGGTAGATCCGCTCGGGCTCGCCGACGAGGTAGTACTCCAGCTCGCCGAAGGCTTCCAGCGTCATGCCGATCTCCTGGCTCAACACCTCGGCAGCCCGGCGCACCACCTGCTCGCGCGCGTAGGACAGCGGCTTGCCGGCCTCGTCGTAGAAGGAGCACAACACGTCGAGTGAGCACCGCGCCCCGAAGGGGTTGAGGAAGGCGGTGCGGTGCCGCGGAACGATGTAGACGTCGCTGTTGTCGGTATCGGTGCCAGCAAAGGCACTGGAGCCGTCCACCCGCTCCCCCCGCGTGAGCACCTCAAGGAGGTGCTCACGCGAATTGATGGGAAAGGCCAGGGTCTTCAGACGCCCGTCACCGCCGACATAGCGCAGGTTCACCTGCTGCAGCCCCAGCTGTTCGGTCGCCCGCACCAGGTCCCCGCCGGTGAAGTCGGCCGAGGGCTTGCCGAGCAGGCGGACGATCGGGTGGGGCTCGAACGCGTCGATGGCCATACCCTGTTCTACCAGCGCCACAGTGCGTGCCACCAGCGTTAAGACGCAGAGGCCCTACCGAGAACGACCGGACCGGCGAAAAGCGCCGGCCGCGTGTCGGGCCGGTGACACTCTGTCCCGTGACGGGTTCAGTGGAGGATCGGTAGTGCCGCCCCGGCGGTCGCCGTAACGGTGTGGTGAGGATAGCTAGGTGTCCTCGTACTCCGCCGGGGGTTCGAGGTCGATCTCTCCGTGCAGGCGCCGGTGGTTGAACCAGTCGACGTACTCGGCCACCGCGACCTCCAGGAGGTCCATCGACTTCCAGGGGCCCCTGTTGCCGATCAGCTCGGCCTTGAACAGCGAGTTGAACGCCTCGGCGAGGGCATTGTTGTAGGTATCGCCGGTGGCTCCTACCGAGGCCACCGCCCGGCCTCGGCCAACCTCTGTCAGTTGTAGAGTTAGGCTCGCCTCGTGAGCAGCCGCGGCCCCTCGGACAATCACCTGGCGATGGGCATCGCCTTCGGGCCGCTGATCGGGGTAGTGCTCGGGCTGCTGATCGACAACATGGGCCTGGGTCTGGCCCTCGGCATCCCGATCGGGATGGTCATCGGCCTGCTGTGGCCGGCCTTCACCGGCAAACACGACCACCCGGAGGACCCCACCGATTGATCATGCCCGGGTCACCGAGGCATGTCACCGACAGCGACACCCCGCTTCCGGGCGGCACCGCCCACGGGGGCGGCGCCGGCTGCTCAGTGACTGCCCTCGATGAAGGCCCCCGCGGACCCCTCCTCCCCGGGCTCCGCGCCAGCGGCGGGACTTCACCGTTTCCCCCACCCCCCTAGGTTTTACGGGGCCCGGCGATACGGCCGGTCAGAACGGCAGCTCGCCGTGCTCCGGGGAGACAATGAGCAGTCCGAGGACCTGGTGGTCCGGGGCGTAGACCACGCGGCCGATCCACTGCCCCGCCTCACACTCGAGGGTGGTGTGCCCGATCAGCGATCCATGCGCTGCCTCCCCGAAAGCGAGGGGGGTGCCATCGGGCAGCTCAACCCGGGTGTCACAACAGCCGGTGAGATTCCCGGTGTCCGCGACGGCCTGCGCCCAGATGCCCAGGACGACCTCGCGGGTCAACACCGCGGCGGTGTCCGTCGTCATCATCGCCTGCAGGGCCTCGTAGTTCCCGGCATCGATCAGCCCGAAGATCCGCTCGGTGCTCTCGAGCAGATCATCGGTCGCCGTGGGTGTGCCCATGGTCTGTCCTGTCCGTGGATCCCGGGGTGATCCGAATCGTTTGAAGGCCGCCTGCCGAGTCATGCCGAGCACTTCGCCTATCTGCGCCCAGGTGTGATCGTGCGCACGCGCCCGGGTGACCGCCTCATGCAACTGGGTCCGGGCCCGCTCCAACCGCACCCGGGCGGCAGCAACCTCGGCGAGGACACCGTCATCGTTCACCGCAACCGCCTTCGCTCCTGCCCCGGGGCTGCCTGCTCCGACGATGCGGCAGGCAGTACTGCCCCGGCCAGAATGAACGCCGGGGCCCACCAGGCGCCGTTCTGCGCACCGAGCCGATAGAAGACGTAGCCCAGCGGCACGGCGACCGCGGCAGCGGTGGCGTAGGTCCGGGCAGGGACGGTCCCCCGCTGAACAGAGGCAAAGGAGCCGAACCACAGCATCCCCCACAGCGAAAGACCGAACCCCGCCCCCATCACATAACCGGGCCACCCCACCGCGGTGAGCAGCCCGATCGCCACAGTGATCCCCACGACCACCAAGACGGACGACCACAAATTGCGCATGCTCCAGGATTCCTCCCCCACCACTGCCCGTCAACCAACAGTTGACGGATGGCATGCGTGGTGCTCCCGCCCCCTGATTCTGCATCCTCAACTCGCCGTCCCCCACCGCCGTTAAGCGGGCCATATGTAAATCGGTAGGGGCGAGGTCCTCTCAGGTTCGCTGTCGACTGATGAGCCAGGAGAAGTTCGAGTCGTCTCTTGACGTGCGGCGGACCTGTGGTCGTGGTCGGCTTGTCATGACTGCCCGATCGCGACCGGCAAGCGTTGCTGATGAAACACCCTCCCCGTTGCCACCCCCGTGCTCTACCGGCTTCCCGGTCCCCACAGCACACTCATCAGGATGCCGCTCCGCAGCCGCCCGATGCCACGGAGAGACACTGCTCAAGTCAGCCCGCGCCACCATCTGGCGTTGGCATAGGGATACGCGGCCCTGCAGCTCACCGTCGTGGAATCACGGCAGCTTCCTCGCTCCTGATGACCTGCACCTTTTGGTTTCGGCCGGTCAACGCCACCGAGTCACCAGCTCGGAATAGGCTGGCCAGCGAGGAGGCCCGATGCCACACCGCGCGATTGACGGACCGTTGACGCCACCGGGCGCCGAACGGCGCCGCGCCTCCACCGGGGCCGGACGCCTCGCTGTTCTCCACGCCGGTGTTCCAACCCCGGGCAGGTACCCGCTCGTACTCGTCCACGGCGGCGGGACCGACAGCTCGTCCATCTCGTGGTACCGCCTGGTCGAGCCGTTGGCGGCCGATCGTGAGGTGTGGGCGGTGGACCTGCCGGGGTTCGGCACCAGCATGGACGTCGCACCGGTCGGCGGCCCCGGCCCGATGGCGGATGTACTGGCCGAGGCGCTGGCCGCACTCGGGGTCGGACCGGCGGCGGTGTGCGGTGTGTCCATGGGTGGGGACGTAGCGCTCAATCTGGCGCTGAGGCACCCCGAGCGCGTCGCCGGCCTCGTGCTGATCGCCCCCGGCGGGCTCGTACCCTCACTCGGGTCCGCCGGTCCGCACCGTGCCGCGTGGCTTGCTGCGCAGCTGCCCGACCGGGTTCTGCTGCCGGCGGGACGGTTCGCGAACCGGTTCGTCCGTACCGCTCTGCGCGCCATCGTGAAAGATCCAGCGTGCCTGCCCGTCGAGGTGGTCGAGGAGTTCGCGCGGCTGGCCCGGGACCCCCGTGGCGTCCTGGGGTACGCACGGTACAACCAGGCCACGCTCGGCCGGGACAGGATGCTCAACGATCTAACCGACCGGGTCCAGGAGATCGGGGTGCCTGCGCTGTTCTTCCACGGCATGGACGACCCGATCGTCGACCCCGAGGGCTCGCGGCGCGCGGCGGAGCACATCCCGCGGGCTCGTCTCGTGCTGGTGCCCGACTGCGGTCACTGGGCGCAGCTGGAGCGCCACGACGAGTTCCTCGCCCGGGTGCACCCGTTCCTGACGGAGACGGACCGTGAGGCGACGCCCAGCTGAACGGTGTGCCCGAGCCACTCACGGTCGTCGAGGAGCGGCCCCTGCCGCTATTGGCCCGATGGTTGTGGCCCTCCGCAAGGGCGCAGCCCTGTTCCTGCTCCCTGTCCAGGGGGCGGTCCACGCGCAGACGCTCCAGCTCTGTCCCCGCGGGGAACCCCGGCGCAACACCGCAGTCCTCTTCGATAATGGGCAGCCGCCAAGTCGCTTGCCGCAACGGAAACAATCCCTTATTGTTTCCCTTATGGAAACATACTCCCAGGGACCCTCGCGCGATGAGGCCATCGATGCCTTGAGCGCGCTCTCTAACGACCGTGACCGACTCGCGGAAAGCATCCCGGTTCCCTGGTCGCTCCTGGCTGGCTTCGGAGCTGTGGCTGCATGGTGGGTCAGCGCAGCTGCGACCACGACTCCCGGGGAGAACTATGAACCGCCGGCGATGGGTGCTCTGGCCCTGGCCATCGTGCTCGTGGTCATCCATCTGATCCAGCGAGAAACCGGGATCCGCTTCCGCAACCTGGGATGGCAGGCCGGGCTGGCCGTGGCCGGAATCATCATCGGCTGCACGGTGCTGTTCAGCGTCTCCCTCGGCCTGGTGTCCTTCGGCCTGCACTGGGCCACCGCCATCACCAGCATCGTCGCGTTCGCCCTCACGACGTGGCTCACTGGATGGGCCTACCGCTGCGCAGCGCAAGATCTTCGCCGTGGCTGAGGCGCACTTCGACGACGTCATCCATGCGCCGCTGCGTCTGCGGATCTGTGGGCTTCTGCGCCCCGTCGACCGACTCAACTTCGCGGTTCTCCGCACCACGCTGGAGGTGTCGGACGCCACGTTGTCCAAACATGTGAAGACGTTGGTCGCGGCCGGCTACGTGGTCTCCGACAAGGCCGCGTCGGTGGACCGCGGTGATGCCCGCCGGGTGATGTGGCTGTCACTGTCGCCGGCGGGCAGGTCAGCGTTCGACGCGCATATACGAGCACTGCGGGAGATCGCCGACACCAGCTAATACTTGATGACCGGATCATTCGCGAGGTGATCACCGACGAGCCGACACCTCGACGCGAGCTGCGCATGTTCACGTCGCGCGCAAGCTGAACCCTCGTCTCAACGCGGGTATCCGATAGCTAAGCCATATGTAAAGCGGTGGAGGCGCCCCGACTCCCTCACTCGACTCCGCACTTCCTGCGCGGGGCTTGGTATCGGTGTGGGGTGGCAGCGACAGGACAATCAGGGTGCTGCGCGGTCTTTTCCGACTCATGCGTGTGGTGGCCGATCGTGCGGATCGGTCATCGATGACGACGGTGATGACGTGTGGTCATCGGGTACGAGTGAGCGGGTCCATCCGGCGAACGTGGTCGTGCGCCAACTCTCGGGCCGATTGCAACCCCCTCTCCTCAGGATCGCGACTTCCTCGCGTTATGGGCAGCCGATGACGACACCTATACTTGCAAATGAAATGCAAGATTAAGAATGGATGAGTCACGTGACCAGTCGCCCACGGCTCCACGGCCGCGCGTCATGGCATCGCCGGAGTGCCGCACCGATCCGCATCTGGATGGGCGTGCTGCTGGTCGTCATCTTGGTCCATCGCTGGGTTCCTGACTTCCGCTGGGTGATGGTGCACCTGGTGACCCTGGGCTTGATCACCAATTCGATCATGGTGTGGTCCCAGCACTTCACCGAGTCGTTGCTGAAGAACCGGCTGCCCGATGGCGCCAGGAGACGGCAACTGGCCCGCATCCGCACGCTCAACGTCGGGATCGTGCTGCTGATCGCCGGGTTGCTGAGCACCTGGTACTGGCTGACCGTGCTGGCGGCGGTCCTGATCGGGGCCGCGCTGACCTGGCACGGCACTGCGCTGCTGGGGCAGCTGCGCACGGCGCTGCCGTCGCGATTCGCTGTGACCGTGAAGTATTACGTGGTGGCGGCGTTCCTGTTGCCCGTCGGGGCGGTGCTGGGGGCCGTGCTGGCCGCCGGGCTGTCCGCACCGTGGCATGCCCGGGTCCTGTTGGCGCACGAGGCGACCAATGTGCTGGGCTTCGTGGGGTTGACGGTCGCGGGCACGCTGCTGACGCTGTGGCCCACGATCTTGCGCACCCGCATGGTCGGTTTCTCCTCTCGGATCACCGCAGTCGCTCTGCCGGTGATGACCGGGGGGATCGTGACCACGGTCGGAGGATCCCTGCTCGGGACGGTGTGGGTGACGGTGGCCGGTCTGGCCGCCTACATCTGTGGGCTGGTGGCCGTGGCGGTGGTCATGGCCGGCACCGCTTGCCGTCGGCGGCCGGCCGACTATGCGGGCTTCTCCGTGGCTGCCGGGGTGATGTGGTGGTTGGCCACGACGGTGGTGATCACCTGGCTGGTGGCCGGGCACGGATTCGAGACCGCGGTGCTGCGGCAGCTGACCGTGCCGTTCGTGGCCGGTTTCCTGGCCCAAGTACTGCTGGGGGCCATGACTTATCTCCTGCCTGTCACGATGGGCGGCGGCCCGGCGACCGTGCGGGCCGCCAATCAGGTGATCAACCGGGCGGCCATGTTCCGTGTGGTGGTCATCAATCTGTGCGTGCTGCTGTTCAGTCTGCCCCCCGGTCTGTTGCCGTCCTGGGTACGAGCCGGGGTCTCGGTGCTGGGGGCCGCGGTGTTCTTCGCCTTTGTTCCTCTGATGGTCTCTGCGGCCAAGGTCTCGGTGGCCGGGCGGAAGGCCGCTGCGGCACCGCCGTCTCGAAACCGGGCCCGGGCGGACACGTCGGCACCGAGCCCGGCTGCCCCGGGCGGGGAGGTGCCGGCTTCCCGGCATGTCCGCGGGGCAGTGGCCGGGGTCCTCACCGTGGCCACCGCGGTGGTGGTGGGCATCGCGCTGAATCCGGCGGCGGCCGGCTTCGATCTTCGCGCTCAGGGCGCCGGCCCGGTGCAGGCCACCGGAAGGACCACCACCGTGGAGGTCAGCGCCGAGGAGGGCATGCGGTTCGAGCCGGCCTCGGTGGAGGTCCCGGTGGGTGACGAGCTGGTGATCGAGCTGACGAACAACGACCCCACGAACGTCCATGACCTCGTCCTGGCTTCCGGGGCCAGCAGCGGCCGGGTGGCCCTCGGGCAGACCGTGACCGTCGATGCCGGGGTGATCGGTGGGTCGGTGGAGGGTTGGTGCTCGATCGTCGGGCACAAGAGCATGGGCATGGGCTTCGACGTCATCGCGGTCGACGCAGACGGTACCGCCGTGGCTGCGGCACCGGCGGCAGCGCAGGAGGCGCCCGGGCACCCCGGCCTGCACGCGCCCGCCTCGGATCCAGCCGCGGATCCGGCCGCGGATCCAGACCCGGCCGTGGACTTCGGCGCCGCACCCGGGGATCAGTTCGACACCCGCTCCCCCGTGCTGGAACCGGTGGACGGTGAGCCGGAGAGCGGGCGCCGGGTGCACCGGGTGGAGCTCGAGGTCGAGGAGATACCGCAGGAGATCGCCCCGGGAATGCAGTTGCAGGGGTGGACCTACAACGGCCGGTACATGGGCCCGACCCTGCACGGGCGGGTGGGCGATGTCTTCGAGATCACCCTGGTCAATGACGGTTCGATGGGGCATTCGGTGGACTTCCACGCCGGTGCACTCGCCCCGGACGGGCCGATGCGCACCATCGCCCCGGGAGAGTCGCTGGTCTACCGGTTCGAGGCCGTTCGCTCAGGCATCTGGCTCTACCACTGCTCCACAGCTCCGATGAGCACGCATCTGGCGGCCGGGATGTTCGGGGCCGTGGTGATCGACCCGCCCGGTCTGCCGGGCGTGGACCGGGAGTTCCTGCTGGTGCAGAACGAGACCTATCTCTCCCCGGCCGGGGACACTGCCGATGGAGGGGCGAACGCGGTGGTGGCCCCGGAGCGGGTCGCGCAGGGCGTGCCGTCGCTGACGATGTTCAACGGGCACGCCACCCAGTACGTCCACGACCCGCTCACTGCGCGGACCGGTGAACGGGTGCGGATCTGGGTGTTGGCCGCCGGGCCGTCGAAGGGGATGAGTTTCCATGTGGTGGGTGGCCAGTTCGACACCGTCTACAAGGAGGGCGCCTATCTCCTGCCTCCGGGTGGCACCGGGCAGGGCGGGGCCCAGGTCCTGGACCTGGCACCGGCCCAGGGCGGGTTCGTGGAGCTGGAGTTCTCCGAGCCCGGGACCTACCCGTTCGTCAATCACTCCCTGGCCGAGGCCGAACGCGGGGCCAGAGGGCTGATCCGGGTTTCCCCGTGACACCTCCTCCGCGCGCCCGACGAAGCCCACTCGTACCTGCCTGTCAGGACGACAGTCAAAGGTTTGTGACGCTCCCGCCCGCCCGAAGGGCAGAGCGCGGTGGAGGCCGTGTGAGTGGCCGGGACCCACCGGTACGGCCACAACGAACCCGTCCATCGCTACCGAAAGGAATGATCATGGTGCAGAAGTCGTCGTTGACCGCCCTGGCCCGCCACCAGCTGGAGATCGCCCAGCAGGCCCCGAGTGGGCGCAGCGCTCACACAGTGTTCGGCGGCCATGAGCAGGTGATGCGCCAGACCGTCATCGCGCTGCGAGCCGGCTCCGGGTTGAACGAGCACAACAATCCCGGTGAGGCCACCGTGCACGTCCTCCACGGACGAGTGCTCCTGAGCGCCGGGGAGCTTCAGTGGAACGGATCCCCAGGGGATCTGCTCATCGTCCCGCAGGCCCGTCACGGGCTGGAAGCGGTGGAGGACTCCGTCGTGCTGTTGAGCGTGGCCAAACACCGCTGAATTCCCGATGCGCGGCCACGGCACCCGCTACCGCGCACAATGATCGCCCAACTTCCCGTTGAGCGACGATGCGGCACCCGCTTGGTGCTCGCACCGGGACCCGCTGGAGAACCCGATGCCAGCTCGGGCATGAACCGCCAGAATCCTGATCCTGCCGAACCCATCAGAGGAGCAAAATATGCTGTCAGACACCGCCTACCCCGTCGTGAAGGCCACCCTGCCCGTGGTCGGGGAGAACATCCAGGAGATCGCCAAGCGCTTCTACGCGCACATGTTCGCCGAGCACCCCGAACTGCTGGACGGGCTGTTCAACCGCGGCAACCAGGCCGACGGGCGTCAGCAGCAGGCCCTGGCCGGGTCCGTGGCCGGCTACGCCGGATACCTGGTGAACAAGCCGACCGAGCTCCCGGACCATCTGCTCTCCCGTATCGCGCACAAGCACGTCTCCCTCGGGCTGGCCCCGGAGCAGTATCAGATCGTCCACGACCACCTCATGTGGGCCATCGTCGATGTCCTCGGCGAGGCCGTCACCGAGGAGGTCGCTGCGGCCTGGGACGAGGTGTACTGGTTGATGGCCAATGCGCTGATCACCCAGGAGCGTGGCCTCTACGAGGCCACCCGCCTGTCCCCGGACACCGTGTGGCGCACCTGGCGGGTGGTCGAGAAGATCGCCGAGACCGCCGATGTGGTGACCTTCGTGGTGGAGCGCGTCGATGAGCGTGAGGTCAAACCCTCGCTGCCAGGCCAGTACGTCACGTGCAAGATGGAGATGCCCGACGGGGTGCACCAACCGCGCCAGTACAGCCTCACGAAGGCCGATGATGGGCGGCATCGGGTGTTCGCCGTCAAGCGCATCCGCAGCAATGGCACCCCGGCCGGGGAGATGTCGACCTTGTTGCACGATCAGGTGCAGATCGGCGACGAGATCACGCTCTCAGCACCCTTCGGGGACGTGGTCCTGGAGTACACCGATCGGCCGGTGGTGCTGGTCAGCGCCGGGATCGGCATCACCCCGATGGCCGGGATGCTCTCCCACCTGGTGGCGGGCGGGGCCCAGCGCAAGGTGGTGCTGCTGCACGCTGATGCCTCCCCGGAGTCCTTCGCGCTGCGCACCCAGGTCACCGCCGACCTCGAGGAGCTGCTGGACGGATCCCTGGCCGTGTGGTTCGAACACCCCTCCGCCACCCCGGGCCCAAACGAGCACGCGGGACTGATGGACGTGCGGGCAGTGGAGCTGCCCGCCCAGGCCCAGTACTACCTGTGCGGGCCCCTGCCGTTCATGCAGGCGGTGCGCAGCGACCTCATCGCCCACGGAGTGCCGGCCAAGGACATTCAGTACGAGGTGTTCGGCCCCGACCTGTGGCTCGCCGACTTCGAGTAAGAACGCAAGTCCTGAGGAGGACGTCATGACCGAGGAATACGAGGACGGAATCGAAACGCTCTCGGCCAGTGTTTGCTGGACGCTGTTGCGGGCGACCGGCATCGGCCGTCTGGCGGTCTGGGTGGCGGATCACCCGGAGATCTTTCCGATCAACTACGTGGTGGACCACAGCAGCTTGGTGTTCCGCACCACGGAAGGCACCAAGCTCTCGGCGGCTCTCTCAGGTGTGCCCGTGGCCCTGGAGATCGACGGGTACGAAGCGTCGGTCAACCGGGCGTGGAGCGTGGTGGTCAAGGGACGGTCCGAGCAGATCCGCGGTATCGAGGAACTGACCGACACGCTGAGCCTGCCGCTGCTGCCCTGGCAGAGTGGACCGAAGGGACGGTTCGTGCGCATCGGCCCCACCACCGTGTCGGGACGCCGGTTCCAGGTGGCCGACCCGAAGGCGTGGCGCACCGGTCTGTCGGAGGCACCGCGTTCACCCGTGGACTGACCCACCGCAACGCCGACCGTCTGGGTCGGTTCTTCAGTCCAGCCCTGTGGCCTCGCCCGTGCGAGGCCACAGGGCTCGACGACGAGCACCGGTGACACTGGGCGATGCGCCGGGGCCGGCAGTGCTGCCGGTGTCAGCAGTCCGCTCTGACTCCGCCCTGCTCGGTCCTGCTGGCTCCACCCACCGTCCCCGTGGCGAGGCCATGCGAGCCCCGGAACAGGGACGGGGCCGCGGTGGTGGCGGGCGCGTTCATCCACGGCATCACCAGGCACCTCGACACCGCAGCTGGGGTTGTGCCAGGAGCCGGGGCAGGATCAGGTGTCTTGTGGATCCGCAGCAGGTACCGGTACGACCGCGATGACGTCCTGAATGGTGTGGGCGGCGCCGTGATCCGGTGCCTGCCGGGTGCGTAGTGCCGCGAGGTATCCGGCGACATAGGCCGTGACCGGCACGGCGGGGCGAGCCACCCCGGTGGAGACTACCCCGGCCAGAGCCAGCAGGTCGTCCAGAGGCACGTCCATGGCGTCCAGCTCGAACTCGGTCTTGAGCTGGGCGATCCATTCGGAGAGCAGGCGTCGTTCCTCAGACGTCATCTTCTTCGCCATGCCGCGTTCCTTTCCTCGGGGTCTTCTGTCAGCTGAGCCGGAACTTGTGCACGTCGTCCCAAGTGTCCACGTCCGCGGTGGCGTCCTCGGCCACAGTGACCTCCTGCAGGAGAAGGTCGTGGGTGAAGGAGCGTACCGAGCGGTTGGTGGGGTCCTGGTCCGCGTAGGCCGCGCGCAGCGCCTCGGTGCGGTACAGGGCGGCCAGCGGCTGGCGGCGACCGTCGGGGGTGACGCCGATGTGTCCGTCCGTTTCGGGCGCGGCCCCGGCGGACCCCAGCAGCAGGGGTACGGCGCGGGCCACTTCGGGCATGTCGCAGGCCAGGGTCATGGTCCAGTCCGCCAACGGCAGCGCCTCGAGGGCGGCCAGCCCGGCCGCGATGCCCGCAGCCGGCCCGGAGAACGGCGGATCCTCCCGGGTGCGCAGAACGCCCGCGGGGACGGCCAGCTCCGCGGGTCCGACCACAACGACCCCGGCAGCCCCTTGGACCGCTTCCACCGTGAGTTCCACGAGGGTGCGCCCGTTTCGCCGCAGGCTCGCCTTGGGTGTGCCGCCCAGCCGGGAGGATCGGCCCCCGGCCAGGACCACAACATGGAAGAGCAGAGCGCCGGCCGGAGTGTTCATCCGCCGGAAAAGGGCGGCAGGACGTCGAGCACGGCCCCGTCCGGGATCTCGGCCGCCGCATCTGGGCAGGCCACCCCGTCGAGCAGGAAGCTGGCACGGGACAGCACCTGGCCCAGCAGCGGTTGTCCAGGCACCGGTTGCTGGTGGCGTTGCGCGAGCAGTACCTCCACATCAGCGCGGGTACGGGGCGCGCCGTCTCCGGTGGGCAGCTCAAGGGTCTCGGCCTCGGTCCCGGCGGCTGCGCGTGCAGCCGCGAAGTACCGTACCCGCATGGTCGTACTGGTCGCGGAGGTCAGGGTACGGGGGTTGCTCTCTGTGGTGTTCTGGGTCATCGTTCCTGTTCCGGTCGGTGTGGTGGGGCGGCCACGGGTTCAGCCCCCGATCGCGCTCATCGGCCGCTCCGGCTGGACGTAGTCGGGTGAGTCCAGGCCCGTGTGGTCCATGCCGTGGGCGGCCGGCTTGGCCCACATCGCCGCCCGCCACCGCTCGGCGAGCTCGGCGTCGGTCGCACCGGCGCGCAGCAGCGGCAGCAGCTCGACCTCCTCGTGGGAGAACAGGCAGGACCGGACCCTGCCCTCGGCGGTGATCCGGGTCCGCTTGCAGTCGGCGCAGAAGGGCTCCGTCACCGAGGCGATGACACCCACGGTCCCCAGCGGCGCCTCCCCGGCCCCGGGAACCTCCTCGGGGGCCCCGGCGGGGGTGGTGGGGTGGACGTCCCAGAGCTCGGCCGGGGCGCCGTCGCGGGCGCCGGGGTGCGGGGTGAGCCGGAACCGGGTGCTGAGCCGGTGGCGGATCTGCGCGGCGGTGACCATCTCCGCCCGGGTCCAGCCGTGGTCGGCGTCCAGCGGCATCTGCTCGATGAACCGTAGGGCGAAACCGCGCTCCAGGGCCCAGGCGAGCAGCTCGGGGGCCTCGTGGTCGTTGACCCCGCGCATTAGCACCGCGTTGATCTTCACCGGGGCCAGCCCGGCGGCGGCCGCGGCCTCGGCCCCGGCCAGCACCTGCGCCAGGCGGTCCCGGCGGGCCAGGGCCCGGTAGGTCGCCGCGTCCAGGGTGTCCAAGGAGATGTTGATCCGGCTCAGCCCGGCCGCGGCCAGGGCCTGGGCCCGGGTAGCGAGGCCGATGCCGTTGGTGGTGAGCGAGACCGGCAGCTGCGGGTGGGCGGTGCGCACCCCGGCCACGATCTCCTCCAGGTCGGCCCGCACCAGGGGTTCCCCGCCGGTCAGGCGCAGCTCGGTGATCCCCAGCTGCCGGACCCCGACGTCGACGATGCGGGTGATCTCACCGGCGCTCATCAGCCGGGCGGCGGGCAGCCAGGGCAGGCCCTTGACGGGCATGCAGTAGGTGCAGCGCAGATTGCACTTGTCGATGACCGACAGCCGCAGGTCGGTGGCCCGGCGGCCGTGCCGGTCGGCGAGCCCCGCCTCCCGGGGCGCGCCGCTGGGGCCCGGACCGGCACCGCGGATCTGCGGAAGTCCCAGGGAAACGCCCATGTCACCGCCTCCAACATATCGATCAGCGCAATAGCACAGACATCACTTGCGTTATTTGACCCACCTTATGGGGTCACCTTGCTGGTCCCCAAAAGTTACTGATCGTTCCTTGGGTTGCGCACAACACCGTGCGTCCCGGGCATTAGGGACACGATTAGGGCAGGCCGATATGACGAAATCCCAGTGATTCGAATCGAACGATTTTCGAAGCTTTCGGCTAGGGGAGCCAACCGCCCTAGATCCCCGACATGCCGCCTCAGGGAGCGCAATGGGCTCGCCTTCTGAAACAAAGTTCTCTTTCTGAAACATATGACACGTCAGCATTTACCACGGAATGCATTATGGCCAGAACAAGTCGGGGCGCGACGATCAGTAACGCGTAAGAATGGCATTCTTGCCGGCGCATTACTAGGTTTCTTTCCATGACGACCGAATCCGTCCCGCCGCGCACCGATGGTCCTGCCTCCGACGCCCTGCTCAAGCTCGGGAAGTTCTTCACCCGCTGGGAGGAGTCACCGGACGGCCGCGCGGTCTTCCGCGAGGGCGGGCGGGCCGGGGACGCGTTCTACCGGAACCGGTGGAGCCACGACAAGGTGGTCCGCTCCACGCACGGGGTGAACTGCACAGGCTCCTGCTCCTGGAAGATCTATGTCAAGGATGGGATCATCACCTGGGAGGCCCAAGAGACCGACTACCCCTCCGTGGGCCCGGACCGCCCGGAGTACGAACCACGCGGCTGCCCCCGCGGGGCCGCCTTCTCCTGGTACACCTACTCCCCCACCCGCGTGCGCTATCCGTACGTGCGCGGGGTGCTGCTGGAGATGTACCGGGCCGCCAAGGCAGAGGTCGGCGGGGACCCCGTCCTGGCCTGGCAGGCCGTGGTCGGGGACCCGGAGAAGCGCCGGGCGTTCCAGCAGGCCCGGGGCAAGGGCGGGCTGGTGCGCTCCAGCTGGCAGGAGGCCCTCGAGATGACCGCGGCCGCCCACGTGCACACGATCAAGACCTACGGCCCGGACCGGGTCACCGGGTTCTCCCCGATCCCGGCGATGTCCATGGTTTCCCACGCGGCCGGCGCCCGGTTCTTTAACCTCATCGGCGGGGTGATGAACAGTTTCTACGACTGGTACGCGGACCTGCCGGTGGCCAGCCCCCAGGTCTTCGGGGACCAGACGGACGTGCCCGAGTCGGGCGACTGGTGGGATGCGACCTATCTGATGATGTGGGGCTCCAACATCCCGGTCACCCGCACCCCGGACGCGCACTGGATGGTCGAGGCCCGCTACCGCGGCACCAAGGTCGTCTCGGTGAGTCCCGACTACTCCGACAACACGAAGTTCGCCGACGAGTGGCTGCCCGCCCAGGCCGGCACCGACGCCGCCCTGGCCATGGCCATGGGGCATGTGATCCTGAAGGAGAACTTCGTGGACCGGCGGGTCACGTTCTTCGAGGACTACGTGGTGCAGTACACCGACCTGCCCTTCCTCGTCACCCTCGAGCAGCGCCCAGACGGCACCGTGGTGCCCGGCAAGTTCCTCACTGCCCAGGACCTGGGGCAGACAGAGGCCGCGGACGCGGCGTTCAAGACCGTGCTCCTGGACCGGGACGCGGGCACTCCGGTGGTGCCCCAGGGGTCGACGGGCTTCCGCTACAACGAGGCCGACGAGGGGAAGTGGAACCTGGACCTGCAGGGGGTGCGCCCGGCCCTGTCCGTCGCCGACTCGGCGTCCTACGAGCAGGCCACTAGCGTGATCGATCTGCCCGCGTTCACCGATGCCACGGGCGAGGGCTCGGTGGTCCACCGCGGGGTGCCGGTCACCGAAGTAGCCGGACGCACGGTGACCACGGTCTTCGACCTCATGCTCGCCCAGTATGGGGTGGGCCGGGCCGGGCTACCCGGCCAGTGGGCGTCCGGGTACGACGACGTGGAGACCCCCTACACCCCCGCGTGGCAGGAGGAGATCACCTCGGTCCCGGCGGCGGCGGTGGCCCGCATCGCCCGGGAGTTCGCCACCAACGCGGAGAAGTCCGGCGGCCGGTCGATGATCATTCTCGGGGCCGGCATCTGCCAGTGGTACCACGGGGACGTCACCTACCGGGCGATCCTCGCGATGCTCATGCTGTGCGGGTGCCAGGGCCGCAACGGCGGCGGGTGGGCGCACTACGTGGGCCAGGAGAAGACCCGACCGATCACCGGCCAGGCCGCGATGGCCGCGGCCACCGACTGGACCCGCCCGCCGCGCTTCATGATCGGCACCGCGTTCTGGTACATGCACACCGATCAGTG
>NZ_JAVFXA010000027.1:0-23802 GCF_040981195.1 Kocuria oxytropis
CCTGAGACATCACAGTGTCCACGAACCGCCGAGACAGAAACGTCCACGAAGCGCCCAGACAGGACACCACGAGAAACCGTGGTCACTCACCGCAAGCGTGGTCACTCACCGGGGGATGCCGTGCAGGCCGGGGCGGGGTGGGGTGAGGCTACCGGGAGCGGAGGACGTCGTAGACGGCGGAGTCGTCGTGCCGGCCGTGGCCCTCGCGGCGCCCGCGCACGTAGAGCTGCTCAGCCGCCGAGGCCAGCGGCACCGGCTGGGCGACCGCCCGGGCGGCGTCCGTGACCAGGCCCATGTCCTTGACGAAGATGTCCAGCGCGGAGCGGACCTCGGCCTGATCGCCCTGCAGCATCCGCGGACCGCGGTCCTCGAACATGAAGGACGTGGCGGCCCCGGTGGAGAGGACCTCCAGGCACTGCTGCGGGTCCAGCCCCATGGAGTCCGCCAGGGCCAGCGCCTCGCCCGCCACGGCGATGTGCACTCCGCACAGCAGCTGGTTGACCACCTTGAACCGCTGGCCGTCGCCCACCCGGGGGCCGACGGCCGGGGCGTTGGCGGCCATCGCGTCCAGCAGCGGCCGGACCGCGGCGACGTCCTCGTCCGCGCCGCCGACCATGACGAGCAGGTCCCCGGTGGCGGCGCGCGCCGTGCCGCCGGACACCGGGGCGTCGACGATCCGGCGCACCCCGCGCTCCTCGAGGCCCTGCGCGCAGGACTCGACCGCCTGGGGGCCCACGGTGGCCATGACGAGCAGCACCGTGTCCGGGTCCAGGGAGCCGGCGATGCCGCGCTCGCCGAACAGCACGTCGTGCAGCTGAGCCCCGGTCGCGACCATGACGACGACGACATCGGCTCCCGCCGCCGCCTCCCGAGGATCGGCCAGCAGCTCGACGGCGTCGCCCACGAGCTCCCCGGCGCGCGGGGAGACGTCGAAGCCGCGGACGGGGAAGCCGGCGCGGGCCAGGGTGAGGGCCATGGGGGCGCCCATCGCGCCCAGGCCCAGGAAGCCGACGGACAGGGGGGTGCTCATGACGGGTTCTCCTCGGGGTCGTGCAGGTCGGCGGTGTGCGGGGGGAGGTCGCGCGCGGGCCGGTCGCCGCGGCGGGGGTCCTGGGCGCGGGCGTGCTCGGCCGCCCGGTCCAGGACCTCCACGACGTCGGCCAGGGCGGACTCCCCGCCCACGTTGCCGGGGAAGACCACGTAGGGCCCGCCCTGCGTGGTGTCCGGGGCGTCGGTGGGCTGGAACATCGAGATCTGGCCGGGGAAGAACTGGCCGGCCACGGTGGCCCGGCGGATCCCGAGGCCGCGGTGGGCCACCTCGTGGGAGGTGATTCCGCCCTTGGCCACCACCCAGGCGGGGCGGGCCTGCGCCACCCCGTGCACGACCTCCACGAGCGCGTCCGAGACCGAGCGGGCGATGGCCAGCGACTCGTCGGGATCGTCGGTGCGCACGAGCTCGCGGCTGGTCCACACCACGGCGTCGCGGGTCTCCAGCGCCTCGGTGATCCGCGCGACGGCGTCGGCCACGGCGCCGGGGCGGGCGTCGTCGTCGAGCAGGGTGGGGACGTGGAGCTCGACCTCGAAGAGGTCGCGGCGGGCCCGCAGCTCGGCGAGCTGGCGGTTGGTGAGTCCCACGTGGGAGCCGACCGCCACGAGACCGTGCGGCAGGCGCCCGGGGCCCACCTCGATGTCCGCGGGACCGAGCTCGCGCGAGCCGGTCAGCCCGGCCAGGGGGCGGACGAAGGACGGCCCGCACCGGGTGACGAAGGTGCGGCCCTCGGCCTCGAGGACCGCGAGGGCCTCCGCCACGGTGTCGAGGTCCGCGTACTCGGTGGCGTTGACCACCACCCAGGCGCGGTCCCGGGCCCGGCGCAGGATCTCCGCCACGGCCGCCACGCCCCCGGAGCGGATGTCCTCGAGGCCGATCGACAGGACCGCGTCCCGCGCGAGCGTCCCGCCGGAGCGCTCCACGAGGAAGTCCCTGAGGTCGGAGGAGGAGTAGCCGAAGCTCGCGTCGGCGGCGAAGTCGGTCTCGCCCACGGGCATCGGCCTGCCCTGCAGGACCGCGTAGTGGACGTCGCCCTCGGTGTAGCGGCCGGCCTCGAGCATGGCCGGGGCGAAGAGGAAGCCGTCCACCGCCACGCCGCGCTGCTCGAGGACGTCCGCGAGCGCCGTGGGCTCGGCGATGACGTGCCCGCGCAGCGTGGAGTCGCTGCGGGAGACCAGGTGGGGCAGGGGCAGCCCTTCGGCCGCGAGGCTGTCCAGCACCGCGGAGACGAGCTCGGTGTTGATCGCCACGGCCTCGGCCTCGGGCCGGGCGCGGCTGTTGGTGAGCACGAAGCAGGTGCGCCCGGGGTGCCGGACGACGTCCAGCACCGGGTGGGGATCGAGCTCGAGGACGACGTCGACGTCGTGGACGCACTGGGAGCCCGTGGGGTCGTCGTCGAGCACGAGCAGGGTCTGTGGAGCGGTCATGCGGGTGTCTCCTTTCGGCGGAGCACCGGGCGCCGCCATCCAGCGCGCCCGCGTGGCCCGGATGTGCTGCACACCACAGCGCATCTGTCAGATGTCAGACATGTTAGGTGAGCTGGGACACGGGCGCAATGCCCCCGCCATCCGCACCTCGGTGGACGGCGCTGGGGCGACCCGCCGGGTCTCTGCTGAGCGCCGCTTGATAGGCTCCCTGTTCACAGGCGCAGAGCAGGCACCGGAGCCGCTGTCCGCCGTCCGCCGCGCCGAGGAGGAGGACCATGGCACGACCGTCCCTGGTCGACCAGGTCGCCGGCGCCCTCCTGGACCGGATCATCGCCGGTGAGTTCCCGCCGGGCTCGGTGGTCCCCGGCGAGATCGACCTCAGCGCGGAGCACGCGGTCAGCCGCATGACGGTGCGGGAGGCGATCAGGACCCTGGGCGCCCAGCGCATCCTCCGCGTGGAGCGCGGGCGTGGCACGTTCGTGAACCCCCTGTCCCGCTGGGCCTCCCTCGAGGCGGTCGTCCGGGCCGTCTCCGAGGGACAGGACGACGCCGCGGCCGCGGTGCAGCTCATCCAGCTGCGCCGCTTCCTGGAGGCCGGCGCCTGCGAACTCGCCGCGGGGCGGCTCTCCGCCGAGGAGCTGGACGGGCTGGGCCGGGACGTCGAGGCCATGGAGGACGCCCACCGCCGCCAGGACGTGCCGGGCTTCGTGACCGCCGACCTGCGCTTCCACGAGCGGATCCTGCAGGCCTCGGGCAACGTGTTCATCGCGGTGCTGTTCGAGCCGCTGCACCGGGTGCTGGAGGCGCGCCGCGCCGAGACGTCCCGGGTGCCCGAGATCCAGGTCCACGCCATCGACCAGCACCGCAGGATCGTGTCCGCCCTCGCCTCCGCCGACCCGGTCCGGGCCCGGCAGGCCATGGACGAGCACCTGCAGCAGACCCTCACCGATCTGACAACCTACGTGCTCGGGGACCGGTCCCCGGCCGACCGCTGACCGCATCCTCCCGAAGGAGACGCCCGTGCGCGCCCACATGCTCGACGTCGTCACCTCCGCCCTCGCCGCCCGCACTGCGGTGCCGGCCCTCAGCACCTACGACTTCACCACCGCCCAGGCCGTGGTGGGCTCCAGCGAGCGTGCGGGCCGTCCGGTGATCCTGCTGGTCCCGTCCAGGGCGGCGACCGGGACCGCCGGGCGCCGCTTCGTCACCGCGCTGCGCCACCTGGCCGACGACGCCGCCACCCCCGTGTGCGTGCAGCTGGACCACGCCGTGGACCTGGGGCTGGTGGAGCAGGCCGTGGCGGCCGGTGTGGACGCCGTCCTGGCCGACGGCTCCGCCCTGTCCGCCGGGGAGAACGCGGCGTTCGTGGTCCGGGCGCGGGAGCTGGCGGGCCCGGACGTGGTGGTCGAGGCGGAGCTCGGCAGCCTGCCCGGCGACGGCGACAGGGCCCGGACCTCCGAGGCCGGGGGCATGACCGACCCTGCCGAGGTCCCCGCGTTCCTGGCCGCGTCCGGGGCCGACCTGCTGGCCGTGGCCGTGGGCAACGTGCACGGCCACTACCGGGGCGCCCCGCGCCTGCACTGGAACCGCATCGAGCAGATCCGGGCGGCCGGCGGCCCGGTCCCGCTCGTGCTGCACGGCGCCTCGGGGATCCCGGAGACCATGCTGGTCCGCGCGCCCCTGGCCGGCATCGGCAAGATCAACATCAACACCGAGCTCCGTTACGCCGTCCTCGCCGCCCTGACGGACCGGCTCGAGCAGCGCCGGAGCGACGGCCTGGACCTGTGCGCGCTCCTGGAGGACTGGACCCGGGAGGTGGGCGAGTTCACCACGCTGGCCCACGGGCTCACGACCGCCGAGGCCCGGCCCCGCGGAGTCTGAGCGGGGTCCGTGGCTCGGGAGCAGAGGTCCGCCGCCCCGCCGGTCCTGAGCGCGGACTCACCGCCGCCGCACACCGTGCGGCGCGGGTGCAGCGGCGCGCCGCTGCGGGGGCGGCTGCCGGAGCTTGCCGTCCGTAGCGCCCGGGCCGGTCAGCCGATGAGCATGCCCGCGATCGCGGCGCTCATGAGGTTGGCGAGGGTCCCGCCGAGCACGGCCAGCAGGCCGAGCCGGGCGATGTCCCGGCGGCGGCTCGGGGCGATGCCGCCGAGCCCGCCGAGCAGGATCGCCAGGGAGCCCAGGTTCGCGAACCCGGTCAGGGCGAAGGTCACGATGGCCTGGGTCTTCGGGGAGTAGCTGTCGATCTGCGGGGCGAAGTCGGCGAACGCCACGAACTCGTTGAGCACGAGCTTCTGCCCGAGGAAGCTGCCGGCGTCGAGCGCCTCGGCCCAGGGCACCCCCACGGCGAACATCACCGGCGCGAAGACGTAGCCCAGGATCTGCTCGAGGGTGAGCTCCTCCAGCCCGACCAGCCCGCCGGCCGCGCCGAGGATGATGTTGACGAGCGCGATCAGCGAGATGAAGGCGATCAGCATGGCCCCGACGTTGAGGGCCAGGCTCAGGCCGTCGGACGCGCCGCGGGCGGCGGCGTCGATGACGTTCGCCGGCGCCTCGTCCTCGTCGGCCCCGCCGCCGGCCGCGTCCGTCGCGGACACCCCGTCCGGGGCGGACGTGTGCGCGGTGTCCTCGGGCCGGACCGCGGTGTCGGGCCGGGTGGCGGCGCCGGCCCGGACGGTGCCGTCCGGGCGGTCCTCGGCCTCGGGCGGGACCGCGCCGGCCTCGTGGCGCTCGCCGGCACGGCGCTCCGCCGCTTGGGCGTCCTGCCGCCGGGCGATCTCGAGGGCCGCGTGGGACGTCGCCCCGCGGCGCGTGCCGCCGGCGAGCCACCGGCGTGCCCCGCGGGGCTCCTCGTGCGCCGCCGCGCCGTGCCTCTGCGCGCTGTGTCCTTGTGCGCTGTGTCCTTGTGCGCTGTGTCCCGGCGCCCGGTGGTCCGGGACGTCCGGCGCGGGGTCGCCGGCGCCCCGGACGGTGTCGGGGACGGTGCCAGTGCTAGTGCCAGTGCCAGTGCCGGTACCGGTGCCCGGGGCGTCGTCGTCCCGGTCCTCTCCGTCCGCGGGGGCGTCCTCGAGCGCCCCGGCGGGGACCAGGAGCTTGGCCATGAGCAGCGCGGCCGGCGCCGCCATGAAGGAGGCGGCGATGAGGTACTCGAGCGGCGCCCCGAGCAGGGAGTAGCCCACGAGCACCGAGCCGGCCACGGTCGCCAGCCCGCCGCACATCACGGCGAAGAGCTCGGAGCGCGTCATCCCGGCCACGTAGGGCCGGATGACCAGCGGCGCCTCGGTCTGGCCCACGAAGATGTTGGCGGCCGCGTTCATCGACTCCGGCGTGGTGGTGCCGAGCAGCTTCGCCAGCCCGCCGCCGATGATCTTCACGACCCACTGCAGGACGCCCAGGTAGTACAGCACCGAGGTCAGGGCCGCGAAGAACACGATGACCGGCAGCACCTGGAAGGCGAAGACCGAGCCCTCCTCGGGCAGGACCGGGCCGAAGAGGAAGTCGATGCCGGCGGAGGAGGCGTTGATGACGGCCTGCACGCCCCGGGTGACGGTCTCCAGTGCGGCGCGGCCGGCCGGAACGTAGAGCACGAGCACGCCGAAGGCCACCTGGATGGCCAGCGCCAGGGCGACCGTCCGGAACCGGATCCTGCGGCGGTCCACCGAGAACAGGACGGCGATGGCGAGGATCGCGATCATCCCGCCGATGCCCCAGAACACGTCGACCATGTGGGTTGTCCTTCCGTCGGGGAGGCCCTCGTCGCGGGCCAGGACGTCGGCGCGGAGGCCGCCCGGTGCAATCGGCTGCGCCGCCGTGGTACCGGGTACTTTAGCCTGAGCAGTGCGAGGTCACTTCCCTCGACCGACCCGGAGGAGACAAGCGATGGCCGATCCGGACGCCCGGCCCGTCTACCTGGACTGCGACACCGGCATCGACGACGCCGTGGCCCTGGCCTACCTGGCGGCCACGCCCGCGGTCGAGCTGCGGGGCATCGGCACCGTCAGCGGCAACACCGACGCCGTGACCGCCGCCCGCAACACCGTGGACCTGCTGGCCCTGCTGGAACGGCAGGACGTGCCGGTCGCGGTGGGCGCCCAGCACCCCCTCAACAGCCGGTTCGGCGAGGGCGCCCCGGAGGTGCACGGCACCGGTGGGATCGGGGGCGTCGTGCTGCCGCGGGCGGACGCCGCACCGGTGGCCGAAGCGGCGGACGCGATGCTGGTCCGGCTGGCCCGTGAGCACCCGGGCGCCCTGCACGTGGTGGCCATCGGCCCGCTGACCAATCTCGCCCTCGCCCTGCGCCGGGATCCCGCTCTGACCGAGCTGGTGGCCGGCGTCACCGTCATGGGCGGTGCCGCCCTGGTCCCCGGCAACCGGACGCCGGTCGCCGAGGCCAACGTCCTGAGCGACCCCGAGGCGGCCGCCGAGGTCCTGGCCGCCCCGTGGGACGTGACCCTGGTGCCGCTGGACGTCACCATGGACCACCTGCTGGACGAAGGACAGCGCGAGCAGATCGCCGCCGTCGACCACCCGGTGATGGCCCCGCTGGCCGCGATGCTCGAGCACTACTCCGGCTTCTACACCGGGATCCTCGGCCGGCCGTCGTCCGCCCTGCACGACCCGCTGGCCGCCGCGGTGGCGGCCGGCACCGTGCGGCCCTCCCTCGCCCCGGTGGTCCGGGTCCAGGTCGACACGACCGACGGGCCCGGGCGCGGCCAGACGATCTGCGACCTGCGCGGCCGCTACGCCGGCTATCCGCCGGTGGACGGCGCCCGGTGCCGCGTGGTGCTCGAGCTGGCCGAGGACTTCGCGCCGCACCTGCTGAGCACGCTCCGCCGGCTGGACCGGTCCGGGCGGGAGGAGCCCGAGCGGCCGGCGCTCACGGTGGTGGGCAGCATCAACATCGACCTGACCGCGGTGTGCGAGCGGCTGCCCGCCCCCGGGGAGACCGTCGGCGGTGCCACCCTGCAGCGGCAGCCGGGCGGCAAGGGCGCCAACCAGGCCGTCGCCGCCGCCCGGCTCGCCGGCCGCGCCCGGATGATCGGCGCCGTGGGCGGCGATGCGGACGGGGACGAGGTCCTCCGCGCCATGGCGGCCGCCGGGGTCGACACCACCGGCATCATGCGCGTGCCGGCCCCGACCGGCACCGCCCTGATCGCCGTGGACCGGCACGGGGAGAACCAGATCGCGGTCTGCTCCGGGGCCAACACCGAGGTGTCCGTCGAGGACGTGGAATTCTCGCCCGAGGACGTCGTGCTCTGCCAGCTGGAGATCGCCCTGGGCACGGTGCTCGAGACGGCCCGGCGGACGCCGGGCTTCTTCGCCCTGAACGCCGCCCCGGCCGTGCCCCTCCCGGGGGAGCTGGTGGAGCGGTGCGACCTGATCATCGTCAACGAGACCGAGTACGCCCTCCTGCCCGAGCTGGCCGACGCCGAGCTGGTCGCGGTGACCTACGGCGCCGAGGGCTCGGCCCTCTACGAGCGCGGGCGCCGGGTCGCGTTCGCCCCCGGCCGGCGGGTGGACGTGGTCAGCACGGTCGGCGCCGGGGACGCGTTCTGCGCCGCGCTGGTGCTCGCCCTCACCGCGGGGCTCGACCACGAGAGCGCGCTCCGGGCCGCCAACGCGGTGGGCGCCCACGCCGCCGGCGACCCCTCCGCGCAGCCGGACCTCTCCCGGCTGGCGCACTACCTGCCGTCCCCCGAGGACGCCGACCGGCCGCCCTCGGCCGGCGGCGCACCGGCCACCGGCCGGGACTGACCCCTGCGGAGCCGGGCCCGCGCCGGGAACTACCCTGGCCCCATGACCTCTCACCCTCCGCGGCGACCGGCTCCCTGGCAGTCCCCGGGGCCGGCCGCGCCCGTTCCCCCGGGCGCCCGGACCCCTGTCCCGCCCCCCGGGTACGGGGCGGGCGGGCCCGTCCGGTACCCGGGTCCTCCCGGGGGACCCGTCCCGTACCCGGCGCTTCCCCGGGGACCCGTCCCGTTCCCCGGCCGTCCGGCGACGACGGCGCCGCTCACCCACGCCGAGTTCTACCGCACACCGAGCAACCGCTGGTGGAAGGGCCTGCTCAGCATCCTGGGCATCGGCGCGGCGATCGCGCTGTTCTCGATCGTGCTCTCCTTCGCCGGCGTGGCGGTCGACCTCCTGCTCGGCAGCACCACCACCGACGAGCTCGCGAGCGGGCGGATCACCCTGACCCCGGCGCTGCTGCTGGCCACCAACCTGTCGCTGATCGCCTCGGCCGCCGTCGCCGTGCTCCTGCACCGGTACCTGCACCGGCAACCGGTCGGCGCCCTCCACTCGGTGGCCGGACGGTTCCGGTGGGGCTGGCTGGGACGGGCGTCCGCCGTCGTCCTCCCGCTGTTCGTGGCCTACGTGGCGGTCATCGTCCTGGTGGAGACCCCGGGGCCGATCGTCCTGGACGCGACCACCTGGGCGTTCCTCGCGATCGTCCTGCTGACCACGCCCCTGCAGGCGGCCTCCGAGGAGTACATGTTCCGCGGCGTGATCCAGCGCGCCGCCGGCTCGTGGGTCTCCGGGACCGTGCCGTCCTTCGTGCTCGGCACCCTGGTGAGCGCGGTGCTGTTCTCCCTCGCGCACTTCGCCACGGACGGGTGGCTCATCGCCTACTACCTGGTCTTCGGGATCGCGATGTCGCTGCTCACGCAGCTCACCGGCGGGCTCGAGGCGGCCACGCTGGTGCACGCGGCGAACAACGTGCTGCTGTTTCTGGTCTCCACGTTCACCGGGCAGATGAGCGAGGGCATGGACCGCTCGGCCGGCGTGGGCGGGCCGTTCATGCTGGCGCCGATGGTCGTCGTCGCGGGCATCGCGGCCGTCCTGATCGCCCTCGGCCGGTCGGCCCGGCTGCAGCGCCGGGCCGTTCCGCCGGAGGCCGGCTGAGGCCGGTCCACGGGCCGGGGCTGGCAGGCAAACCCCACCGGCCCCGGCCCGGCGGCTCTAGAGGTCCCGGTCCTCGGTGACGTCGAGGTCGCGGAAGGTCGGCTCGCCGTCCATGAGTTCGGTCAGCCGCCGGGCGTACTCCTGGGTCTCCGGGAGCTGGGAGTTCTCCATGGCGGACTCGTAGGAGTCGAAGAAGACGATCTCGCAGTAGCGGTGCGGGTCGTTGCGGTCCGCGGTGGTGATGACACGGCGCGCCGTGCGGTTCCCCCTCGAGGCCTGCTCCCACTCCGTGTAGATCTGTGCCACCTGCTCCGGCCGCGAGGTGGTGTATTCGATCAGCTGGACAAAGGCCATGACGCACACTCCTTGGGACGTGACCCCCCCGGAGCGCCAGTTTAAGCCCGGGCGGAGGGGCCGGCGGGCAGATGACGATGATGGTCCCGCGGGCGGGCGCCGGCTCCGGAACGTCCGGGGAACGGGGCGGCGGAGCGGGTACGGTGAACGGCGTCACACCCCAGTCCCGCTACCGGAGGTCGATCGTGAAGATTCGTGGAGCCGTCCTGGAGACCATGGAGGCCTCCGCCCCGTACGCCGAGTCCCAGCCCCTGCGCGTGGAGGAGCTCGAGCTCGGCGATCCCGGGCCCACCGAGCTGCTCGTGCGGATCACGGCCGCCGGGGTGTGCCACTCCGACCTCTCCGTGGTCAACGGCAACCGGCCGCGGCCCCTGCCGATGCTGCTGGGTCACGAGGCCGCCGGCGTCGTGGAGCACGTGGGTGCCGAGGTCACCGACCTGGCCGTGGGCCAGCACGTGGTCATGGCATTCCTGCCGCGCTGCGGCGAGTGCGCCGCATGCAAGACCGAGGGGCTGCTGCCGTGCACGGTCGGCTCGAAGGCCAACGCCTCGGGGACCCTCATCGAGGGCTCGATGCACCTGCACTCCGAGGACGGCAGCAACGTCTACCACCACCTCGGGGTCTCCGGGTTCGCCACGCACGCCGTGGTGGACCGGCGCTCCGTGGTGCCCGTGGGCGAGGACGTCCCGGCCCCCATCGCGGCCGTCATGGGCTGCGCGGTGCTCACCGGGGGAGGGGCCGTCATCAACGCGGCGCAGGCCACCGCCGACGACGTCGTGGCCGTGGTCGGCCTCGGCGGCGTGGGACTCGCCGCGGTGCTGGTCGCCAAGGCCGTGGGCTGCCGCGTGATCGCCGTGGACGCGCTGGCCGAGAAGCTGGAGCTGGCCAAGGAGTTCGGCGCCGACGAGGCGCTCACCCCAGACGAGCTGGTGGCGCTGGAGGAGAAGCCGCGCGTGGTGATCGAGGCGGCCGGGCACCCGCGGGCGTTCGAGACCGCGTTCAACGCCACCGCCGTGGGCGGGGTGACCGTCACCGTGGGCCTGCCGGCGCCCGGGGCCATGTCCCACATCGAGCCGCTGCGGATCACCGCCGAGGCCCGCCAGATCATCGGCAGCTACCTCGGCTCTGCCGTGCCGGCGGTGGACATCCCCAAGTACGAGCAGATGTGGCGCGACGGCGTGCTGCCGCTGGAGAAGCTGATCACCTCCCACATCACGCTGGATGAGATCAACGAGGCGATGGACGAGCTGGACGCGGGGCGGGCGGTGCGGCAGGTCATCAGCTTCTCACAAAAGCATAACTAACTGATCACGCCCCACTTATTCGCTCGATCACTATAGGTCAATAAAACGTTACATCAGTCAGCATGTCGAGTTGAAAATTAATCACAGCTTTGATCCAAAAACAATCTACAAAAAACACCGGGGCTATTACCTACCTCCGTAATAAATGCTGAATGAGAAAAAATTCAAGCAGGAAGTATCAATCACCTCGCTTTACCAAAGACGCTCGAAGACGTCCATCATCGGCAACCTCAACATCAAACTGAACCACATCTCCTACTTGCAGTTCGTTGGCATTGACTGAATCGTCCAGGCTCGAGTAGGGAAAAAACACATTGGTGGGAAAATTTGGGTGAGCGACAAATCCAAAACTCCCGTGAAGGCTTAGGATTTGCCCAATAGAACCAGATTGAGAAGCGGTTTCGTGGCCACTCTCAGATGACGTTCCTTGTATCACTGTCTGTATTCCGGCGACTTCGGGATACTTGGAAGTGTCGAGGGATGTAATGGACCTAGCTGCATAACCGAAATCGTTAGTACGGGGTAAATGAGGGACCAGTGACTGCATTTCATTCCACGGGATATCACTGGTGTTCACTGTAAGTCCTAGCCGCGATGTCTTCGACAAAATACGTCCTGTTTCGCTTAAACACTGACTTAACACGTTGAAGAGCTTTTCATCCATGACGCCGCGTTTGTGCGAATCGAGCACAACATTCACGGCTTGTCCAACACGCTTCACCGCCTCGTTCACATTGTTTTCCTCGCTCAATTCATGTTCAGCCCAACGCCTATATGCTGTAGCTAACCCTGTCGTGTATATGAGTTTCGACTTCCCGTCGGAATCATTGATCGCTTCCTTCAAATAATCGATTCCCTCACGGAAAAATCCGGATCTTACCAGGGCATTTCCCAAGCTTCCAAGGGTCTCCGGTGTGCCGATCGCTTCATGTGCCATGCGTGCCATTTGCAGTGAGCGGTCAACATCATGCTCGTTTTTGGCAAGGTGACCACTAAAAAAATGTGCTACTATTCCACGTTGAAATTCGCTTTCGGTTCGGTCAAGAGCGCGCATATATATTTGGGAAACCATAAGGGCAGAATCGGAATAAGACCGAATATAGGCTTCCACTCGGTCCACCTCCCAAAAATCCGGGCTCATGGCACGCGCTTGGTCGACCAAGTTGAGTGCAGTTTCTTGGTCTCGATTGTGCGAAGCGAGGAGAGCTCGACGAAGAACCTGGCAGGTAGGAGAGTCTGCGGGCGTCCGGCCGCGCACGATAACGGGATTGAGTACCCTTGAACTCGCATCTTTCGCTCGTCGTTCTTCATCGAGCCGATACTCGAGCTCATTGTCAGCGATGCGGAGACGTTCGGGGTCGTCAACCGGCACGACCAACCTTAAGTATTTTTGGGCTGTCTCTGTGAGCGCAATATAAGTCTCCATGTCATGTTCAGGATCGATCCTGCTGACGACTAAAGATCCTTGCGCTAGTTCCTGGACGGACCTGGAAACCACTAACACTGGTTCGCCTACGATTATGGCAATCTCACTCAGGCTGGACTCCTTCCCGACGGCATCTAAACCGATTAGAACAGTGCGAGAAGTGTTGGAGAGGTTGCGATAAACAGATTCGACACAAAACACTAACAACTCGTCCTGGTTCTTGATGGTTTCCAATGCTGGACGGCCTGCGTCAGCGGCGAGCACGAACCATTTGACTGCAAGAGGAGAATACCTCAGTTCCTTAACTATCTCCTTACGCGCAGCGTAACTTACACCTCGAAGCGAATTTACCTCGCGAACCTTGATTAAGTAGTTGAGGAGGCTTAGCGCAGCTTGCTCGGATAACGGGCTAAGTTGATATCTTCTTTCAATTTGCCCAACGCCATTTCTACTTGTTACCAGATATTTTATGGATGGGGGGAGGTTTTCGTAAAGATAAACAAACTCTTCACCGGAAATGGTTTCGAGATTATCGAAGCAAATTAAAACATTCAGATCTTCGAGAATTTCGCCTAGTTCTTGGACTCCACCGGTGAAGTCACTTACCAATTCTGCCCCCAGCGATTCAGCTGCACCTTGTATGGTTAGGACGGCATTCCGTATTTGCTTGACCCCAACTCCTGTTAGTCGTTCCTTTTTCAAAGAAACCCACAGGATTGCATCGAGTTGAGGCTCCGGGAGGTCCAATAGTCGATTGGCGACTTCCAAAGCGAGTGCCGTTTTCCCGATACCTCCTTCGCCGGTGATCGTGACGACGGATGCCGTCCGAGATGTTATTAGCTTTACTACATTGTCGACATCGCCCTCTCGCCCGAATAGGCCAGTCTCGTCATAATCTGGCATGGGCAGGTTATGGAGAATCTCATCCGGTACCACAGGCACCACGGCTGCTTGTGCAAGCCAGTTTGGATCCCGGACCTGTCGAAGGCTTTCATGCAAGCGTTCCCACTGGCGCTGGGTAAATCCATTGAATGCTGTCCAAATTTTTTCACCGTCGCCTGGTCCCAGCGGGCGGGCGTGCATGATCCGTTGCCGGACGGGGACTATGATTTCAAGACTACTTGTGAGTTCCCTTATTTCTTTGGCTAGAGATTCAGGTAAGTCCCCACGATGGCGATTAAGGAGGTCATAAGTTGGCCTAAGGTCCAAGTAGTCGAGTAGATCGACCCCGGAGTTCCCCTTGTCACGCGCAAGTCGTTCTGTGGCGTTGGCGATCTCTTCGGGGTTCAGTACCTCACTTATGGGTTGATAGGACACGATGTACTTTCGGCACATTTCTCGCATGTCGGTCTCAAATGAAAATATAAGGTGATAAATTTGCTGCCGATCAATAATCACGATTTCTCCTTATCGTTTGTTGCTTTTGTGCTCGGACAACCGTTTGATTTGCTGAGTTCATACCTATCCAACTTGCTTGTGTGAGTCAACGATTGGAGGTGTGATGAACCGGGAGTCAATTTTCGTTCATTAGTTTTGCTTGACAATTCTCTTGGTATTTTTGTGTGCTGGTGCGTACCGGGCTGCATCGCCGACAAAGTTGGCACTCACCGAATCGTCGGGGCACGGGTATCGGTAAGCCTAGGGCGCCACCGTGCTGGCTGCTGCGAATACAGTCAGTGGCATTGGGCGACGTAGGCGCCAAATGATGGACATGGGTTTGGATCCCTCGTGTGAGACATAGCCGACAGGTCCCAAGAAAATGTATGGCGAGGTGCCGGCCTCCTGCGTCGGGGACTCGCGGACGAACAGCATGATGTGACTGCCCTGCGCGGCGTGGTGCTGATACCGCTGTCCCGCTGACGAGTCCGGCGTAGTCCGATTTTGCGACTCCCAGTGGAAAAGCGTCTCCGAGATCGCGTAGTCCTTGTACATGGTGTTGGGCGAGAAGTCCTTCTCCGACTTGTGGAGCGTCACGAGCAGCGCCTCGCAGCCTGAGGACGGCATCCAGGACACCCCTTCGCGCACCCCACCGGGAGTGGTTTGCCCTTTTTCTCCCATTCCCAGTCCGGCCAGCAGTTCTTCGCGGGTGTAGTGGGCATGGGTCTGCAGCGGAATGTCGGGGTGGTCCCGCCCCAGCGGCCTCGGCAGATTGCGGGCATTGTCGGCAGTGACCTCGATGAGCTGTGCCAACTCATCTCGCAGGATGGCGTGCGACCGGAGCAGTTGAAGGCCGCTGTCCAGATCGGCCGGCCCGCCGCTCTTCGCGCCCTGCGGCCAGAAGGAGTAGTACAGCATGCGCGCCACCCGCTGCGCCCTGAGCGGTAGGGAAGACACCGGTGGGGCATCCGGCTGGAGCAGAGTTCCGTAGGATTGGAGACGGACGGGGTCGTCCACATTGAGGAACGCTTTGGCGCGCTGCATCAAAGCGAGGACTTCCACCTCACGCTCCTCACTTGGCCAGAGCACATCGGGGACCAGTCCACCGGCGCGACGCAGCGTGTTCCAGGTCGTCGGTCGACCGTCAAACTTCCTCCGCCGATAGATGTCCGACGCTTCCGAAAGGGAGTCCTTTAGGTACTGACGCAAGGTGTACAACTCGGGTGATGCCTGCTGCGCCGCCAGATCCTTGATGTCCTCGATGACCTGCGGAGTCTTTAGGCCCAGCTGACGCTTCACGTTGTTGAGTACCACCGATTGGGCGACTGCGTCGAAAACGATCTGCGTGCCGGAGGGGAGAAACGGAAAGCCGTCCTCCAGGTCCTGGGCCAGACGGGTTCGGCTCGAACCCGTCACGGCACGGTATTTCAGATCAAACCGGAACGCCCGATGCTGGAATCCGATGAAGTCCAAAACGGTCAAGACGGGCTTGTCAGGAGCCAGTCGCAGACCGCGTCCCAGTTGTTGCAGGAATAACGTGGAGGATTGCGTCGGTCGCAGCATGAGAATGGTATCGACTTGCGGAATATCGAGGCCCTCATTGAACAAATCAACGGCAAAGACGGCACGCAGTTCTCCACGCTGCAGCGCCCTGAGCGCAGTCCGTCGCTCGTCGCTGGAACTCTCCCCCGACAACGCCGCGGACGTCAGTCCGGACGCCGTGAACTTCCGTGCCATGTACTCCGCATGTTTGACGGAGACGCAGAAGCCAATGGCTTTCATGCGGTGCGAATCGAGCATCTTGTCGTTGAGCGCCTGCAGCACTTTGGCCGTGCGTGCGTCATTGCCCGTGTAGACGGCATCCAGTTCTCTGTCTTCGTACCGACCCCGCCGAAACTCAAGCGATGACAGGTCGACGCCATCTGAGACGCCGAAATAGTGGAACGGCGTCAGTAACTGCTGATCCAGGGCATCCCACAGGCGCAACTCGCTGGCAATGCGACCTTCAAAGAACCGCTCCGCGACGTTGACGCCGTCGCTGCGCTCTGGCGTAGCGGTGAGGCCGAGGAGTTCCTGGGGACGGAAGTGTTCAATGATCTTGCGGTAGGTCGGAGCGTCGGCATGGTGGAACTCGTCGATGACCACCACGTCAAAGCACTCAGGGGTCAAGCGTTCCAAGGTCTTGGCGTTAAGGGATTGAATCGACGCAAAGATGTGCTTGCCTCGGTCTGGCTGATAACCGTCGACCATGAGTTCGCCGAAGGCGCCGTCACGCAGCACCGTGGCATAGGTCTGACGCGCCTGCTCGAGAATCTCTCGGCGGTGAGCCACAAAAAGCAGTGAGAGCTCGTTGAGGGCGCCGGCCTGCAGCCGGCGATAGTCCAAGGCTGCGACGATGGTTTTTCCCGTGCCTGTCGCGGCAACCACGAGATTCCGGTGGCGGTCGTGAATGACACGCTCGGCGTCTAGCTCCTGGAGCATTTGAGCTTGGTAGGGGTAGGGCTGGACATCCAGGTGCGCGATGGACACGTCCGAAGACACCCGCCCGCCGCCTTCAGCGAGGGCCCTCGCCAGGCGTTCGCCGTCATCGTCCGGGTTGTAGGGCTCAAAGCTCTCTGACGCCCAGTAGCTCTCAAAGGTCGCCTCGAATTTCTGCAGGAGCGCCGGCGTCGCGACCGAGGACAGGCGCACGTTCCACTCGAGGCCGTCGAGCATGGCGGCGTGCGACAGGTTCGAACTGCCGACATAGGCCGTGCTGAAGCCGGTCTTGCGGTGAAACATCCACGCCTTGGCGTGCAGCCGCGTATTGCGGGTCTCGTAGCTGACTCGAACTTCCGCGCCGTACTTGCGCGCCAGTGCGTTGATCGCCTTGGCATCACTGGCACCCATGTAGACGGTGGTCAGTACGCGGAACGGAATTCCCCGGTCCTTCAGTGACTGGAGTTCTTTGTCCATGACGTGCAACCCGGACCATTTGACGAATGCAATGAGAAGATCCACACGGTCGGCGCTTTCGAGCTCCTTGGCGATCTCGCGTCCGACCTGCGGCTCATGCGGTGTATTGGTGAGCAGAGCTGCGTCAGAGAGCGGAGTTGCTGGCTTTCGTGCTGCGGCACCAGTCGCCGGCGCGATCGACAGGAGCTGTCGCGGACCTTCGCTGATGCGCGCCGGATCCTGCGTTTCGTGGTTAAGGGTCGCCAGGATGCGATTGGCTTCGTGCACACGGGTGGCAGCGGGTATGGACTCTAAGTGGAACAAAATGCGATCGCGGAGATAGCGCGCGAGAACGTGAGGGGTGTCAATCGGGTCCACGGTATCGAGAGCGGCACTGCCAGCCGGCAACTCCGTAAGTTCCGTCGCTAACGCTGAGTCTTCGAGGAGCTCATATAAACCAGGGGAAAGACGGCCAGCGGTGGCATTGTGCGATTGACCCATAGGGGCAGCTTAGGGGCGCCGACGTCACGGAACGGTGAGCGCGGTGTCAGTGGGCGTGACGCGTCGCACCGACATCTGAGGCAGCCTGCGGGGATGTACGGCCCGAAGCTTTGGCAGGGCAGGTGGGGAAGCTCGAGTCCTGTGGAGCAGCATCGGCATGCGCACAGAAGTACCAGTTTGGGCCGAATTAATCAGCTAGTGGCCCGCATCACACCTCCGTAGCGTTGAGGACATCGCGCACCGGCTGGCCGCTCTTCTGCTCGCCAGGTGCCTTCCCCTTGGTGTCCACGAAGGAGTACCCGCATGTTCGGCATGCCCCGCCGCTTGCTCTTCGGCTATCTCGCCCTCGCCGTCTTCATGACCGGTGATGGTTTTGAGCTCACGTTCCTGTCCCGCTTCCTCGTCGAGAACGGCTTCACGCCCACCCAGGCCGGCCTCGTCTTCACCGTCTACGGCCTGGTGGTCGCCGTCTCGGCCTGGACCACCGGCGTGCTCGCCGAGGTCGTCGGCGCCAAGCGCCTGATGGTCCTCGGCGGCGTGCTCTGGATGGTGCTGCACCTCCTGTTCCTCACCGTGGGGCTGCAGAGCGTACTCGGCACGATCCTCATCTACGCCCTGCGCGGGGTCGCCTACCCGCTGTTCATGTACTCCTTCGTGGTGCTCATCGCGCAGTCGGTGCACCCCAGCCGCCTGGCCTCGGCCATGGGCTGGTTCTGGGCCTCCTTCTCGCTGGGCATCGGCGTGATGGGTGCCTACGTGCCCAGTCTCCTGGTGCCGGTCATCGGCGAGTACGCCACCCTGTGGGCGTCCCTGCCCTTCGTGGCGGCCGGCACCCTGATGTGCGCCTTCCTGGTCCCCGGCGCCCCGCCCGAGACGGACCTCTCCCAGAAGCTGCACGGCGCGGAGCGCGCCCGCGAGCTGCTGCGCGGGGTGACCATTCTGGTGGAGAACCGGCAGATCGCCCTCTCCGTGGTCATCCGGGTGCTGTGCAACCTCACCCTCTACGCCTTCCCGATGATGATGCCGCTCTACCTGACCACCGGCGAGATCGGCGGCGAGTCCTGGTTCACCCTGCCCGAGTGGATGATGCTCTGGGCGATCATGAACACCATCACCATCGGCGCCAACATCGTCTGGGGCCGGCTCGGCGACCGCTACGGCTGGATGCGCCAGATGCGCTGGTGCGGCTTCGGCGGCATGGCGCTTGCGGTCCTCGCCTTCGCCTACGTCCCGGTGTGGTTCGGCCCCAGCTTCCCGGCGATGGTCGGGGCCGCCGTGCTCTTCGCCCTGTCCGTCACCGCGTTCGTCCCGATGGGCGCCATCTTCCCGGCCCTGGCCCCCGAGCACCGCGGCGCGGCGATCTCCGCCCACAACCTCGCCTCCGGGCTGACCACGTTCCTCGGCCCCGGCATCGCCACCCTGCTGCTGCCCGTCCTCGGCCCGGTCGGGGTGTGCTGGGTCTTCGCGGCCCTGATGCTCCTCGGCACCGTCACCACCTTCTTCATCCACCCGCCCCAGCCCGGCATCACCACCGAGGACGGCCGGATGCTCCCGCGCCGCGACCGCCTCGCCATGGCCGCCTGAAAGGACCTGTCATCATGAACCCCACGACGCTCACCGCCACCACGAACGCCCCGACCGGCATCACCGGCACCGCGAAGCATCCGACTCCCCGGGAGAGCACCATGGACGCCGTCGTCCTCGAACGCCAGCACGAGATCCAGGTCCGGCCCATCCCCGGGCTGCGCCCGGTGGGCCCCGGCGAGGTGCGCATCGGCGTGCACACCGTGGGCATCTGCGGCAGCGACGTCCACTACTTCACGCACGGTCGGATCGGGCCCTACGTCGTCGAGCACCCCATGGTCCTCGGCCACGAGGCCTCCGGCACGGTGCTGGAGGTGGGGGAGGGCGTGGACCACCTGGCGGTGGGGGACCGGGTCTGCATGGAGCCGGGCATCCCCAACCCGCGCTCCCGGGCGGCCCGGCTGGGCATGTACAACGTGGACCCGGACGTGCAGTTCTGGGCCACGCCCCCGGTGGACGGCTGCCTGCAGCCGGAGATCATCCACCCCGCCGACTTCACCTACCGGCTGCCCGAGCAGCTCTCGTTGGAGGAGGGCGCCCTGATCGAGCCCTTCGCCGTGGCGGTGCACGCGGTGACCAAGGCAGGCCTGGCGCCGGGCGACGTCGTCGTGGTGGTGGGCGCGGGCACCATCGGGGTGCTCACGGCCATCGCGGCCGCCGCGAGCGGGGCGTCCCGCGTATACATCTCGGACGTGGCACCGGAGAAGTTCGCACAGATCGAGGCCTATCCGACCATCCACGCCGTGGACGTCTCCCGCCAGGACCTCGGCGAGGCGGTGCGGGAGGCCACCGACGGCTGGGGCGCGGACGTGGTCTTCGAGGCCAGCGGCAGCCCGCGGGTGTTCGGCAACCTGTGGGAGCTCCCCGCCCCGGGCGGGACCGTGGTGCTGGTCGGCATCCCCGTGGACCCCGTGCCGCTGGACGTCGCCGCGGCCCAGGCCCGGGAGCTGCGGATCGAGACCGTGTTCCGCTACGCCAACTCGTACCAGCGGGCCATCGAGCTCGCCGCGTCCCCGGCGGTGGACCTGGGCGCACTGATCAGCGCCACCTATCCGTTCGCCGACGCCGTGGCCGCCTTCGAGCGCGGCGCCGAGGGCCGGCCCACCGACACGAAGATCCAGATCCGCGTGGCGGGAGCCTGACCGTGGGTGCCGCCGCACGGAGCACGACGACGGAGGACGTCACCTCCCCGGTCAGGGAGCTCGTGATCCCGGACTCGCAGAGCTCCGTGCGGTGGCACCAGCACGACTGGCCCCACCCCCTGGCCCGCTGGCACTACCACCCCGAGGTGGAGGTGCACCTGATTCGGGAGTCCTCCGGGACCGTGATGGCCGGTGACTACGCCGGGCCCTTCGATCCCGGGCACCTGAGCATCATGGGCTCCTTCCTGCCGCACAACTGGATCTCCCACCGCGACGACGACGCCGTGATCCGCGACCGGGACGCCGTGCTCCAGTTCGACCAGGAGCGGTTCTTCGCCGCCGCCGGGACGCTGCCGGAGCTCGAGGCCCTGCGCCCGCTGCTGGAGGCCGCGGCCCGGGGCATCGAGTTCACCGGCCGCACCGCCGCCCAGGGCGCTGCGGCCATGGAGGCCGTGAACGGGACCTTCGGTCTGCGCCGGCTGGCCGCGGTGGCCGAGCTGCTGGGGATCCTCGCCGAGTCCCCGGAGTCCGAACGGCGCTACCTCGACAGCCGCGGCGGCTCCTACCGTCTGGACGCCGCCGAGGCCGAGGTCTTCAACCGGGCGCTGAGCTACATCACCGAGCACCTGGACGGCCGGATGCTCGTGCCCGAGGTCGCCGAGGCCGTGGGCCTGAGCCGGGACGCGTTCTCGAGGCTCTTCGCCAAGGCCACCGGTGTGGGCTTCAACCGCACGGTGACCCGGATGCGGCTCACCGAGGCCTGCCGGCTGCTGCGCGGCACGGACCTGCCGGTCTCGGACATCTGCTACCGGGTGGGCTTCACGAACCTCTCCAACTTCAACCGGCACTTCCGCGCCACCACGGGCACCACGCCCTCCCGCTACCGGCGGCTCGACCAGCTCTGACCCCTGCCCGGGAGTCCAAGCAGGATGTGCTCAGAACGCCTGCAGTAGGACCAGCACGGCGCCCAGCGCGGAGGCGCCGAGGCCCACCCGCCGGACGATGCGCCGGTTGATCCGCGCGTTGACCGCTCCGGACACCGCGAAGCCCAGGACCATGGCCGGCAGGAGGGCGGCCGCGAAGAGCACGGTCCGGCGGTCGATCGACCCCACCGCGGTCAGCGCCACCAGGGCCATGACGGCGCCGACCAGGAAGAAGGCGCTCATGGTGCCGCGCATCCGGGCCCGCGAGGACCCGTGCCACACGAGCGCCATGGGCGGGCCGCCGATGGACGTGGCCGTCCCCAGCAGACCGGAGGCCGCCCCGGCGACGACGACCGCCGCGGGCCGGGGCCGCGGCCGCCAGCCGCACACGCTGAGCAGGACGGCCAGCAGCACGGTGCTCGCCAGGACGAGGGTCAGGGTCCGGGCGGACAGGGCGGCCACCAGCAGGGCTCCTGCCACGGTGCCGGGGATCTGCCCCGCCACGGCCCAGCCCGCGTCCTTGAGGTCCACGGCGGCGCGGTCCCGCAGCACGCCGAGCGCGGTGAGCCCGGTGACCACCAGGAGGAGGGAACCGGGCAGCAGGGTGGGGTCGAACAGGGCGATCACGGGAGCGGAGAGCAGGGCCACGCCGAAGCCGATCGCGCCCTGCAGACAGGACGCGATGCTCACCACGAGCGCGACGACGGCGAGCTCCAGGCCGGTCATGACGCACCTCCCGGTCGCGAGCAGGGGACGGGTGAATTGTTCCACCTCCGGAGGCCGCCCGGGTGCGCGGCGACCGGATGGCGGGCACGGCCCCGGCGAGACCGGCCTTCACCCGGCGGTGCCGCCGCGCTAGGCTCGTACTCCCAACCCCGGTGACCGTTCCCGCTGACCCGCCCAGGCTCGCACCGGTGGAGCGGCCGGCACGTCGTCACCTCTGTGGCCCCGCCGACGTCAGGAGATCCCGATGACCCCCGACTCCTTCAACGACCTGCTCACCCGCCAGGTGGGCCACGAGTTCGCCGCCTCCCACCAGTACATCGCCGTGGCGGTCTGGTTCGACAGCCAGGACCTTCCCCAGCTGGCCCGGCACTTCTACCGGCAGTCGCTGGAGGAGCGCAACCACGCCATGATGATCGTCCAGTACATCCTGGACCGGGACCTGCCCCTGACCATCCCTGGGATCGGGGAGGTGCGCAACGACTTCGCCGACGTCCGTGAGCCCCTGGCCCTGGCGCTGTCCCAGGAGCAGGAGGTCACCGAGCAGATCAAGGCGCTGTTCGCCGCCGCCCGGGCCGAGGGGGACGCCCTGGGGGAGCAGTTCATGCTCTGGTTCCTGAAGGAGCAGGTCGAGGAGGTCGCCTCCATGACCACCCTGGTGAACGTCGCGCGCCGGGCCGAGAACCTCTTCGACCTCGAGAACTTCGTGGCCCGGGAGCACGTCGGCGACGGCGGGCACGGTCACGGCTCGGGCGCCCCGGAGGCCGCCGGCGGGGCCGTCTGAGCCGGCAGCAGTCCCCGCGCCCTGATTTCTGGGCCGTCTCCTGCCCTCTTGCTCGCCCTCGCTGATTCCTCCACCGAGCCCCCATGTTCCACTCGCCCGATGCGGCGAGTCCCCAGTCCTGTCGCGTTTCCCCACGATCAAAACTGGGGATGCGCGACAGGACTGGGGACTCGACGGCAGGGTCGCCCGGTCTCTGGGGACTCGGCGGGAGGGGGAGGTCAGTCGGCGGCGCGGGTGAGGTCGGCGTCCTCGTAGCGGACCATCCTCGAGCCGGTCACCAGGCGGTGGCCCAGCCACAGGGCCAGGAACAGCGGCAGGCCGATGTAGGCCGAGAGGGCGGCGAGCAGGTCGATGTCGCCCACGAAGGCCTGGTAGTTCTGCCCGAGGATCACCACCGCGCACAGGGCCAGGGCGATCACGGGGCCCAGTGGGAAGAACTTCGCGCGGTAGGGCAGGTCGGCGAGGTCGTGGCCCTGGGCGGTGTAGGCCTTGCGGAAGCGGTAGTGGCTCCAGGCGATGCCCATCCACACGATGAACCCGGCCAGGCCCGAGGCGCTCACCAGCCACACGTAGGCGGCGCCGTCGCCGATCAGGGTGGTGAGGAAGCAGGCGGCTCCCACGGCGGTCGTGGCGAGCAGGGCGTTCATGGGTACGCCGCGGCGGTTGACCTTGGCGAGGAACCGGGGGGCCTTGCCGCTGTCGGCCAGCGCCCAGAGCATGCGGGTGGAGGCGTAGAGGCCGGAGTTGCCGGCGGAGAGGATGGCGGTGAGGATCACCGCGTTCATCACCGAGGCCGCCGCGAGCACCCCGGCGTTCTCGAACACGAGGGTGAACGGGGAGATGGAGATGTCCTCGACGCCGCTGCCCAGCAGGAAGGGGCTGGTGTAGGGGATGAGGAAGCCCACCACCGCGATGGCCCCGACGTAGAACAGCAGGATCCGCACGAACACGGTCCGGATGGCCCGGGGCACGTTCTTCTCCGGGTTCTCGGCCTCGCCGGCGGCGACGCCGACCAGCTCGGTGCCCTGGAAGGAGAAGCCCGCCACCATGAAGATCGCCAGGATCCCGGCCCCGCCCCCGACGAAGGGGGCGTCCCCGGTGGTCCAGTTGCCGAAGCCGGGGGAGGTGCCGCCGATGATCCCGACGATCATGAGCACGCCCAGGACGAGGAAGACCACGATGGTGACCACCTTGATCAGGGAGAACCAGAACTCGCTCTCGCCGTAGGCCCGGGTGGACAGGGCGTTGAGGCCGAAGAGAATGGCCAGGAACAGGGCCGACCAGACCCACGAGGGCACGTCGGGCAGCCAGTAGCGCATGATCAGGGCGGCGGCCACGAGCTCGGCGGCCACGGTGATCGCCCAGTTGTACCAGTAGT
>NZ_JAVFXA010000028.1:0-16316 GCF_040981195.1 Kocuria oxytropis
CCACCAGGCATAGGTGTTCAGGTACAGCGTGGACGTCGCGATCGCGAACAACACCAGAGCGATGAGCACGACGATCATGGACAGCACTACAGCGAGCATCAGTTCCCCCAAGGACCTGCAAGTCGACAGAACAGGTGTTGGTCGGACAGACCGGTTACTGATGCGGGGGAAAAAATCCGTCAGGCCGTCACGCCGGCTCCGCGTTCCCCCGAACGCGTGGGTGGGCCGACGAGGCGGTCCGCCTCCCCCGGGCGGTCCGACACGAGTACAGCATGCCAGGTGGCACTGGCCTATGACCAGTCATCTAATTGCGGAGACAAACGTCACATCATGGCGGTATGCATGCATTTACGCTGGTCAGGCGTTTGCCGAGGTCTCGGCGGGACTTGTCGGGCGCGGTTCGCGGTGGTTTTGTCTCCACAAGCGGGGAGAGGCCGAGCGTGCCGTTGTCCCCACATCTGCGCTGGGACGGCCCTGAAACATTGCGACATGGGCGGACCGGGCCGGCGGCCGGCAGCGCTCACGTCCCCAGCAGGACGGTGGAGACCGTCATCGCGGGAGCCGGGAAGAGGATCCTCCCGCCCTGGTAGGTGCCGGAGCGGATCCGGAGCGGGTCCTGCCACTGTCCGCCCCCGGCATCAGCGGGGTCCATGCCGGGCACGGTCTGCCACACCTCGTAGGTCCCCGTGAGGGGTGCGCCCCGGAGAGCGAGCTCGACGTCCTGCGCCGAGTCCGGCGCCTTGTTGGCCAGGACCACGTTCCTCTCACCCGTGGAGGCGAAAACCTCCACCTCGGGCAGCGCGGTGGTGCATGTCGCCATGGACCCCGTGGGCCGGCGGAACAGGTTGCCACCCGTCCACATCTTGATCCCGAAGTACGAGGGGGTTCGCAGGCGCTGTCCGGCGGGCGCCCCGTGCTCCCCGTCGCCCGGGGTGATCAGCCCGAGGGGACCGTTGTGGTCGGCGTACTGGTGCGCCCAGCCGCCCTGCTCCACGATCCGGCCGATGGTGCAGGCCGCGGCCACGGTGTTCCTCGACGTGGAGAACTGGTGGGCCCCGTGTTCGGGCTCCTCGTAGTGCCACTTCCAGTTGTACTCGCCCAGCCGGACCGTCATCCGGCCCGCCGTGCTCGGCCGGGACGCGACGGCCCCGCGCAGCCACGTCATCGCGGCGGAGTAGCGGGACAGGTGCGCGCCCTCGTACATGTGGAAGTCCAGGACGTCGGCGTCGGCCCCGCAGGCGTCGAGGAAGGCGCTGTAGTTCGCCTCCTTGTAGTCCGCCCAGGTGACCAGTGCGGGACCGGCGATGCTCAGGGGCCGGGTCGTGGCCGCGCGCATCGCGGCCGCGACGGCGGGAAAGCCGGAGCCCCCCTTTCCCCCGTGGAGGTAGGCGTCCATGCCGAACGCCGCGTCGCCGCCGTTGTCCGGCTCGTTGCCGATGATCCAGTGCTCCACCGGCCCGCCGTGGCGCCCTCCGGCGTCGTTGAAGTGGCGCACCAGGGCCGCGGCGTCGGCGGCCCTGACGTCGTTGTCCCCGGTGGCGCCGCCCACCACCACCACGGGAGTGCCGCCGATGGACCGGATCGCGGCGACGTAGTCCCCGGCGTCGCCCGAGGAGCGCGCCCCGTGGGCCGAGGACCCCGGGCGGCCGCCGTTCCAGGTCAGCGGGATCCGCCAGGCCAGCGGTCCCAGCTCGCCCAGCGTGCTGCGCCAGGACCGCGACTCGGCCGCGGGTCCCTTGACGATGTTGACGGTGCGCGTGTCTCCCGCGTAGGTGGAGATGCAGGAGCCGAAGGAGAGTGCGCTCAGCCCGGTCCCGGGGTGCGCGGCGGCAAAGTCCACCGTGGTGTTCGCGGCGGGCGGGGCGCAGCCGGTCAGCAGGGCTGCGAGTCCCACGCCACCGGTACCTCTGAGGGCTTCGCGGCGAGTCGTCATGCCCTCGACCGTAGCGGGTCCGGCGTCCGTGGTTCACGCGCGGCTCGGCCCTGGCCGCGACGGGACCCGCACCCGGGCGTGCGCTCAGCCCGGGAAGGCGGGGTTCGCGTGCTCGATGAGGTCCAGTGCCTGCTGGGGGAACCACGCGCCCGCCGGCGGGTGCACCACGCCCCACACGGGGTCGGAGCCGTCCGGGCCCAGGTGGCTGCGGCACGCGCCGTCGGACTCGCCGGGGATCTTGATCCACCAGAAGGCGTCGGCGAGCTCGTGGCCGGTGTCCGTGGAGGGCAGGCGCCCGAGGCCCCGCGACGGCGGATTGCACCACGGCTGCAGGTCCTGGCCGGTGTCCTCCGGGATCCAGGGGCCCTGTCCGTTGCGGCTCGTGTCGACCACGAAGTGCGCCAGGTCCTCGGGCCCGGCGGGGCCTGAGGGAGCACCGTCCACGTGCTCGGCGTACCAGGCGTCGGTCCGCTCCCAGGTCGAGAAGTCGTCCTGGTTTGCCGGGTAGTACTGGCTCCCGCAGCCGGTGAAGTTGCCGGGATCGAGAGCGGTGCCGTAGTGGATGCACTTCGAGACCCAGGTGCCGTACTTGAGCTGCCGCTCGGTGGTCTCGTAGTTGGAGACGTTCAGCGCGAACCCGTCGGCGCGCTGCACGCCGGCCCGCACGAGCCGGTCCGCGGCCTCGCCCACGGCGAGCCATCCGCTGTGCGTGCCGTCGAGGTACACCCGGGTGCGAGGCCCGGCCTTGAGGGCGTCCACGGCGTGGTTGAGCATCTCCAGCCGGTCCGCGGCGGCGGTGGCGGGGTCGGCCCCCTCGGGGCGGCACGAGTCCGTGCTCCCGTCTGCCCCGGTGTACCACGGGATCAGGCCCAGGGCGTCGGGCTCGAGGACGACCACGGCCTCCCGGTCCTGGATGCCGGCGGCGAAGGCGTCGATCCAGGCCTTGTACTCGGTCACGCCGTCCGTTCCCCCGGAGGAGTACTGGGAGCAGTCGCGGAAGGGCAGGTTGTAGGCCACCAGCACGGGCACCTGTCCCTCCTTCGCCGCGAGCCGCGTGCTGCGGCGCACCTGCTGCCGTACCTCCCGCGGGGTGCCCGAGACCACCCACTGAGCCTGCGGGGTCGCGGCCAACCGGCGTAGGCCGTCCGCCGCGGCCTGGTCCCCGGCGGCTTCCAGCTCGTCCGCCTGGCGCAAGGACTCACGCACGTGGTGGGGCTGCTGGTCGCGGGGCGTCATGAGGTCCATGGTGCCTGCCTGCGCCGGCAGGCCCAACAGGCCGGCTCCGGCAAGGAGGGCGACTATGGCCACCATCGCGCGCGGCGGGGCGTGGGGGGATCGTCCGAGCATGGGGGGTCCTCCGGAAAGGAGACTGGGCGTGGGGGCGCTCCGGCAGAGCAATAGATCGATTTCGATGTAGATCTATGGTGCGAGTCTCTTCGTCCCGGCCGAGGACGTCAATGGACGAAGGTCTGGACCTGCGGCGGAGCCGGACCGGAGGCGGTTGCGACAGCCCTGGACCGGGGACCTGCCGGTGCGGCGCCCTCGACGTGCTGCGACGGCAGGCCGGCCCGGACGCCGAACGCCCGCTGCGGGTGGTCACGGTCCCGATCCGCTCCGTGCTCCAGCCCGTCGTCGAAGGCCTGGGCGAGATAGCCTCGGTGCGCTTCGCCTGCGGGGGAGGAGTTCGACTTCGACGCCGCCGTGACCGCGCTCGCCGAGGCCGCCTACGCCCGGGTGGACATGGTCACCCGGCGCGGGGAGTTCGCCGTGCGCGGTGGGATCATCGACGTCTTCTCCCCGGTGGAGGACCACCCGGTGCGGATCGAGTTCTTCGGCGACGAGGTCGACGAGCTGCGCTGGTCCGCCAGCTGAGCTGAGCAATCAACCAGGCGCACATGGATGCTTCGTCTCGAGAGCGCTCATGAACCATGAGCACACAACCACCCGCCGATCAGCTCCTATGGATAGTTGTCAATACAGGGGTGTGCGGTCATGCGGCGTCGAGCTTGTCGACCTCCACGCCCTGCAGACGCAGCTTCTTGTAGTGGGCGTTGCGCACGGCCAGCAGGGAGCCACCGATGATGGCGGCGATCGCCGAGCCGGTGAGGATGCCGACCTTCGCGTGCTCGTTGTGGGGGCTGTCCACGCCGAAGCTCAGCTCCGCCACCAGCAGGGAGACGGTGAAGCCGATGCCCGCGACCATGGCCAACCCGCCCAGGTCCAGCCAGGTGTAGTCGTCGTCCTTCGTGGCGGGGGTGAAGCGGTCCATGAGCCAGGCCGCGCTGAAGATGCCGATCAGCTTGCCCAGGACCAGGCCCAGGACGATGCCGATCGCCACGGGGTCGGTCAGGGAGCTCACCACACCGTCCACGCCGCCCACGGCCACGCCGGCGGCGAAGAACGCGAACACCGGGATGGCCAGCCCGTTGGACAGCGGCCGGAAGCGGTGCTCCAGGGCGGGGGCCAGGCCCAGCTCGGGCTCCTCCTGGCGGATCACCCGCGGGGCGACCTTCTTGACCGGGACCGCGAACCCGAGCAGCACGCCGGCGATGGTGGCGTGGATGCCGGCCTCCAGGACGAAGAGCCAGGTGACCACGCCGATGGGCAGGAGGATGACCCAAGCCGCCCAGTGGTGCTGCATGAAGAAGTCGGGGAACTTCTGCGCCAGGAAGGTGTAGAGCCCCAGCGGGACGAGCGCCAGCAGCAGGTACAGCGCGCGGAGGTCGTCGGTGTAGACGAAGGCGATGATGACGATGGCGATGAGGTCGTCCACCACCGCGAGGGTCAGCAGGAAGGTGCGCATGGCCACGGGCAGCGACGCCCCGACCACGGCGAGCACGGAGACCGCGAAGGCGATGTCGGTGGCGGTGGGGATCGCCCAGCCGTCGATGGTGGAGGGATCCCCGTTGTTGACCATGTTGACCACCACGTAGATGAGCGCGGGGACGATCACCCCGCCCACGGCCGCGACCACGGGCAGGATCGCCTTCTTGATGTTGCGCAGCTCGCCGTCCACGAACTCGGTCTTGAGCTCCAGGCCCACCAGGAAGAAGAAGATGGCCAGCAGGCCCTCGGAGGCCCACTCGCCCACGGTGTGGTCCAGGCCGGGGAAGTCGATGCCGATGTGGGTGTCCCGCAGGCCGAAGTAGCCCTCGGCCAGGGGGGAGTTGGCGATCACGAGCGCCGAGAGCATCGCGACCAGCAGCAGCACACCGCCCACGAGGTCCTTGCGGAGGAAGTTGCCCAGACCGGGCCCGTGCTGGTCCGTCTCGCCTGCGCTCACGGTCGGACTCCTGTTCGTCGTCGGGGAAGATCAGGGGTCAGTCTACGACCGCGCTGTGAGCGGGGTTACCGGCCGGGCGGGAGTGCGTCGCCGACGCGGTCTGGCACACGGCGTCCGGAAGCCGCGGGGGCTCAGCGGTTGGCGAGCCAGGCCTCGGCCTCCTGGGACTGCAGGGACAGGGCCTTGCCGATGAACGGCTCGGCGGCCTCGGCGACCATCTTGCCCACGAACGGGATGTTCGCCTTCACCACGCAGTGCACGTGCACGTCGGTGGTCTCGCCCTGCGGGGTGAGGGTCTGGGTGGCGGAGCCGGAGACCGGCAGGGCACCCACGGAGATCTCGGTGCGCACCACCCGGATGCCCTCCGCGTCCGCGGTGGCGTAGCTGTCCACCTGGGTGAGCTGGACCGAGGAGCCCACGAACTTCCGGGCCATCTCGGGCAGCCGGTCCGCGGCCATGGTCCGCACGGTGGTCACGGCGAACTGGGCCTCGACGTCCCCGACGACCTCCACCGACTCCAGGGTGGCCCCGGCGCGGTGGGTCACGTGCCGGATGAACTCCTCGTCGGAGAAGGTCACCACCACCTGCTGGACGGGCGCGGGGACGGTGGCGGAGGCGGTGACGGCCATGGAGGGCTCCTCGGTAGCGGCGGTTCGGCGGCCGCGGGGAACCGGCGGCCGGGACGTGCTCCCATGGTAGGCGGGACCGGGCCGGCGCTCCCCGTGGCGGGAGTCCGGGACGAAGGAGCGCGGCCCGGACCCCTGTCGGGGCCCGGGAGTAAGCTGGGTCCCGCGAACGTTGGTACCGACAGCCTCTGTGTCCCACAGTCCTGTGCTCCACCAGCACCCCTTCAGCGTCCCAGGAGACTGCTCACCCATGACCTTGTCCGGACTGCTCGCCGCCCTCGGGGCGGAGCGCTCCTTCGCCAATCTCCGCACCCAGGCCGGTCTGCCGCCGGGGGAGCGCAGCGCCGAGACCGTGATCAGCGCCCCGGACGGGATGCGCGCGGTGCTCACCGCCCAGCTGCGGACCGCCCTGGACGACGCCCCGGCCCCGGCCGAGGGCCGCGCCCCGGTGCTGCTGGCCGTGACCGCGACCGGCCGGGAGTCCGAGGACCTCGCCGCGGCCCTGGGTGCGTACCTGCCGGCCGGGGAGGTCGCGGAGTTCCCGGCGTGGGAGACCCTGCCGCACGAGCGGCTCTCGCCGCGCTCGGACACCGTGGGCCGCCGTCTGGACGTGCTGCGCCGGCTGGCCGGGCGCGACGCCGAGCGCCCGCTGCGGGTGCTCACGGCCCCGGTGCGCTCCGTGCTCCAGCCCGTCGTCGAGGGTCTGGGGGACATGGACCCGGTGCGGTTCGTGCGCGGGGAGGAGCTCGACTTCGACGCCGCGGTCACCGCCCTCGCCCAGGCCGCCTACGCCCGGGTGGACATGGTCACCCGGCGCGGGGAGTTCGCCGTGCGCGGCGGGATCATCGACGTCTTCTCCCCGGTGGAGGACCACCCGGTGCGGATCGAGTTCTTCGGGGACGAGGTCGACGAGCTGCGCTGGTTCGCCGTGGCGGACCAGCGCACCCTGAGCACCGGCGACCACCCGGACCGGCTCGTGGCCCCGCCGTGCCGCGAGGTGCTCATCACCCCGTCCGTGATGTCCCGGGCCGCGAAGCTGAAGGACTCCCTGCCCGGCGCGGAGTCGATGCTCGAGCGGATCGCCGGCGGCATCTACGTGGAGGGCATGGAGTCCCTGGCGCCGCTGCTGGTGGACGGCCTGGTGCCCGTGCTCTCCCTGCTCCCGCCCGGCTCGCTCGTGGTGGTCATGGAGCCCGAGAAGGTCCGCACCCGCGCCCACGACCTCGTGGCCACCAACGAGGAGTTCCTGCTCGCCGCCTGGGACTCCGCCTCGGACGGGCAGTCCGCACCCATCGACCTCGGCTCCGCCGAGCACGTTGCCCGGGCCGACGACGGCGAAGGGCGCACCCTGGCCTCCGGGTCCTTCCAGACCCTCGCCGAGGCCCGGGCCACCGCGCTGGGGACCGGCCTCGGCTGGTGGGCCGTGACCGCGCTGAACGTCAACGCGGTGGCCGGCCAGGACGTGGACGCGGACACCGCCGCGGAGGACATCGCGCTCATCGACTCGGACGCGGACACCCTCACCGTGGCCGCCCGGGACCCGCTGGGCTTCCACGGCGACGTCGAGGCGATGCTCGAGTTCCTGCAGGGGCGGGTGTCCGACGGCTGGCGCGTCGTCGCCGTCACGGAGGGCCCCGGCCCGCTGTCCCGGATCGCGGAGCTGCTGCACGAGGCGGGCATCCCCGCCGCCCGCCGGGAGACGTTGACCGAGGAGCCCCAGCCCGGGATCGTGGAGCTGACCACCGCGGTGGCCGGCAAGGGCTTCGCCCTGGACGGCCCGCGGATCGTGCTGCTCACCGAGGCGGACCTGCTCGGCAAGGCCAGCCCCTACACCACCAAGGACATGCGCAAGCTCCCGGTGCGGCGCAAGCGCAACGCCGTGGACCCCCTGGCGCTGAGCCAGGGCGACTTCGTGGTGCACGAGCAGCACGGCATCGGCCAGTTCGTGGAGCTCATCCAGCGGCCGATCGCCGGGGCGATGATCAAGCCCGGCCAGCCCAAGCCCGTGCGCGAGTACCTGGTGCTCGAGTACGCCCCCTCCAAGCGCAACGGCCCGCGGGACCGGCTGTTCGTGCCCACCGACCAGTTGGACCAGGTCACCAACTACGTGGGCGGGGAGACCCCGACCCTGTCCAAGATGGGCGGGACGGACTGGACCAAGACCAAGCGCGCCGCCAAGAAGGCCGTCCGGGACATCGCCAACGAGCTGATCCGGCTGTACTCGGCGCGGATGGCCTCCCGCGGCCACGCCTTCGCGGGGGACACCCCGTGGCAGCGCGAGCTCGAGGAGGCGTTCCCCTACATCGAGACGCCGGACCAGCTGACCACCATCGACGAGGTCAAGGCGGACATGGAGCGGGAGGTCCCCATGGACCGGCTGATCTCCGGGGACGTGGGCTACGGCAAGACCGAGGTGGCCGTGCGCGCGGCGTTCAAGGCCGTGCAGGACGGCAAGCAGGTCGCCGTGCTCGTGCCCACCACGCTGCTGGCCCAGCAGCACGCCGAGACGTTCACCGAGCGCTTCTCCGGCTTCCCGGTGCGCCTGGCCGCGCTCTCCCGGTTCCAGACCGCCAAGGAGACCAAGGAGACGCTCGCCGGGCTGAAGGACGGGACGATCGACGTGGTGATCGGCACGCACCGGCTGCTGTCCAAGGAGGTCCAGTTCAAGGACCTCGGCCTGGTGGTCATCGACGAGGAGCAGCGCTTCGGCGTGGAGCACAAGGAGAAGCTCAAGGCGATGCGCACCAACGTGGACGTCCTGGCGATGTCCGCGACCCCCATCCCGCGCACCCTCGAGATGTCGCTGACCGGCATCCGCGAGACCTCCACCCTGGCCACCCCGCCGGAGGAGCGCCACCCCGTGCTGACCTACGTGGGCGCCTACACCGACAAGCAGGTCTCCGCCGCGGTGCGGCGCGAGCTCATGCGCGAGGGCCAGGTGTTCTACATCCACAACCGGGTGTCCTCGATCGAGCGCAAGGCCAAGGAGATCGCCGAGCTCGTGCCCGAGGCGCGGATCGCGGTGGCGCACGGGCAGATGTCCGAGTCCCGGCTCGAGCAGATCATCGTGGACTTCTGGGAGAAGAAGTTCGACGTCCTGGTGTGCACCACCATCGTGGAGACCGGCCTGGACATCGCCAACGCCAACACCCTGATCGTCGACGGCGCGGACCGCTACGGCCTCTCGCAGCTCCACCAGCTGCGCGGGCGCGTGGGCCGCGGCCGGGAGCGGGCCTACGCCTACTTCCTGTACCAGGCCGAGAAGCCGCTCTCCGAGACGGCGCTGGAGCGGCTCAAGGCCGTCGCCGCCCACAACGAGCTCGGCGCCGGCATGCAGCTGGCCGTCAAGGACCTCGAGATCCGCGGCGCCGGCAACCTGCTGGGCGGGGAGCAGTCCGGGCACATCGCCGGGGTGGGCTTCGACATGTACCTGCGCCTGGTGGGCGAGGCCGTCGCCGAGTACCGCGGCGAGGAGGACGAGCGGCCCACCGAGATGAAGATCGAGCTGCCGGTCAACGCCTATCTGCCGCACGACTACGTCCCGGGGGAGCGGCTGCGCCTGGAGGCCTACCGCAACCTCGCCAACGCGGCCACGGAGGAGGCGATCCAGGAGGTCGCCGACGAGCTCGTGGACCGCTACGGCGAGGTGCCCGAGCCCGTGCAGAACCTGCTCGAGGTCGCCCGCTTCCGCGTGGCCGCCCGCGCCGCCGGCCTCACCGACGTGGCGGCGCAGGGCAACATGGTCCGCTTCGCCCCGGCCGACCTGCCCGAGTCCCGGCAGATGCGCCTGACCCGCCTCTACCCGGGCGCGCAGATCAAGACGGTGCCCGGCACCGAGACCACTCAGGTGCTGATCCCCAAGCCCAAGACCGAGCGGATCGGCGGCAAGGACCTCGTGGACGGCGCCGTGCTCGCCTGGGCCCGCGGCGTGGTCGAGGCCGTCTTCGCGAAGGAGCCGGCCACGGCCTGATCCGTCAGCCCAGCCTCCGCAGTCCGGTCCACCGGGCACGGAAAAGGTCCCCTCCCGCGGTGGGAGGGGACCTTTGAGGTGCGAGCGGTCGTCGGGTCGTCGTCGTCGGACCCGGCGCGGCCCTACTCGACGTTCTTGCCGTACTTGTCGCCGTGGTGGACGGCCGCGGTCTTGGCGTCGCGCTCGCGGGCGTCGCGGGGGCCGTCGTCGAACGCGGCGGCGGTGCGGCCGCGGCCCATCTCGGGGACCTCGGTGGTCGACGGGACGTCCATGAGGACCGTGCGCCCGCCGAAGGCCTTCTTGGCGGTGCTGTTCTGCAGGATGCCCACCGGGATGAGCAGTGCCAGAGCGTAGAGGCCCAGGCCGAGGATCCAGATCAGCGGGCTGTTCGGGTAGCTGGCGAAGGCGATGAAGCTGCCGATCATGATGGCCATGCACAGCGCGAGGAACACGAAGTTGTTGACCGTGCGTCCCTGACCGGAGTGCGAGCGCACGGTGGCGCCGCCGCTGCGGCCGGTCGACGCGTCCGCCGAGGCGCTGGTGGAGGACTGGGCTCTGTTGGCCATGGATCTAACCCTTCTGGCGGTGGGAGGCGGCCGGTCACGGGCGGCCGCGAAGCATTCCCGGCCAGTCTAGTCGCACCGACCGACGCCCGGATGCTCCTCGCGACCGCCCCCTCCGGAACGACGACGGCCCCCTGCCGCGGATGCGGGAGGGGGCCGTCGGTCGTTGTGCGGGACGGGCTACTGGGTCGCCTTGCCCAGGGTGTCGTCTTTGTGCTCGGCGCGGACCTCGGCGTCCCGGGTGCCGATGTTGCGGGGCGGGTCCGGGAAGGCCGCCGCGGTGGTCGGCTCGCCGGCGACCTCCGTGCTCGGCGGGACGTGCATGAGGATGGTGCGCCCGCCCTCGGCCTTCTTCGCGGTGCTGTTCTGCAGAAGGCTCACGGGGATCAGCAGTGCCAGGGCGTAGAGGCCCAGGCCGACGAACCAGATCAGCGGGCTGTTGGGGTAGCTGGCGAAGGCGATGAAGCTGCCGATCATGATCGCCATGCACAGGACGAGGAACACGAAGTTGTTGACCGTGCGTCCCTGGCCCGAGTGGGAGCGGACGGTGGCGCCGCCGCTGCGACCGCTGGGCGTCGCGTCCGCCGCGGTGCTGGTGGACGACTGGGCTCGGTTGGCCATGGATCCAATCCTTCTGACTATGGGAGCGGCCGGCCACGGCGGCCGCGGGGCGTTCGGGGCCAGTCTAGTCGCTCGGGCGCGGCCCGCGGCGGTGCCCGGCGGAGGGCGCGGCGGGCCCCGATGAGGGCGCGGTGAAGCCCGGTCGCTGCGGCCGGCCGGGCGGGCCCGGAGCGCTCCGCGGGGCTGGACCCGATGCGCGGCCGCCCGGCGGGCGCGTCGGACTCAGCCGAGGAGGGCGGGACCGCTGCTGGCGCCGATCCGGGAGGCGCCGGCCTCGATCATCGCCAGGGCGTCCTCGCGGGTGCGGATCCCGCCGGAGGCCTTGACGCCGATGTCCGGGCCCACGGTGGCGCGCATCAGCCGGACGTCCGCCACGGTGGCCCCGGCGGTCGAGAAGCCCGTGGAGGTCTTCACGTAGTCCGCGCCGGCGGCCACGGCGGCCTCGCAGGCCAGGACCTTCTGCTCGTCGGTCAGCAGGCACGTCTCGATGATCACCTTGAGCCGGGCCCCGCCCCGGTGGGCGGCCTCGGCCACGGCGCGCACATCGGCCTCGACCCGCTCGCGCTCGCCGGCGCGGGCGGCGGCGATGTCGATGACCATGTCGATCTCGTCGGCCCCGGCGGCCACGGCCGTGGCGGTTTCGAACGCCTTGACCTCCGTGGCGGACGCGCCCAGCGGGAAGCCGACCACGGCACAGGTCAGCACGTCGCTGCCCGCGAGCTGCTTCCGCACGAACGGCGTCCACAGCGGGTTGGTGCACACCGAGGCGAAGCCGTACTGCCTGGCCTCCGCGCACAGGGTGGCGATCTGCTCGCGGGACGCCTCCGGCTTGAGCAGCGTGTGGTCGACGTAGGAGGCGAGCTGAGGGGTGGTCACGGGCGGCCTTTCGACAGGACGGGCGGGTCGCGCCCAGCCTACCGGCCGCCGCCGGGAGACCCCGATGATGCCCCCTCGGCGGACCCGGCTCACGGCCCGGCGGAAGACCCTGCGGAGAGGCGGCGGCACCGTCGGACCGGGGGCCGTGACCATTCCGACACAATTACATCAGGAAAGTGTTCGCTAATCAGGCGTGATCTGCTACATTCGGTGCACGGCGAACAAAATGTCCGCCTGACCTGCGGCCTTGGCGGTTGCCGAGCGGTCGCAGGGGTGCGTCGGGATACCCCCGGTTTCCCTGACCCCCGTCCTGGCGCGCCCCCGCAACCGTCCCGCGCTCGCCCAGGCGCCGGGTGCGCCCGCGGTCGGAGCGGCTACCGCCCGTCGTCGTCGGGCTGCGCGCCGGACAGGGCATCCGTGAGCTGCTTGAGCATCGCGCCCATCCGGAACCGCTCCGGCACGAGCGGCTCGATCCCGAGCTCCAGCAGCGGCGCGGCCGTCACGGGCCCCACGGTCGCGGCGAGCATCCCGCCGCGGAACGCCGCCAGCAGCTCCTCGTGCAGCCCCAGCTCCTCGGCCGTGCTGAACAGCGCGTCCACGGCCGGGGCGGCGGTGAAAGTCACGGCGTCCACCCGCCCGGCCGCGGCCTCGCGCACGAGCACGGACACCTGCCCGGCGTCGTCGGCGGAGGCCCACCGGTAGGGGGTCACGGTGAGCACGCGGGCCCCGGCATCGGTGAGCCGGCGGCGCTGGACCACGTCGGCGATCCCGTGCAGCTGCAGGCCGATCGTGCGCCCGGTGAGGTCCCCGCCGTGCTCGGCCAGGACGAGGTCCACGAGCCCGGCGGTGGTCTCGTCCGCGGACATCCCGGCGTCCTCCAGGCCCAGGCCGCGCACCGCACCCCGGCCCTTGGGCCCGCGCACGTAGACGGCGGCCTCGCGCAGGCACAGCAGCAGGTCCGCGTCGAAGCCCTGGGCCACGGCGGCGTCGTGCCAGCGGCGCAGGCCGTAGCCGGTGGTCAGCAGCACGAGGTCCGGGCGGGCCTCGAACATCGCCCGGGAGGCGGCCGCGAGCCCGGCGTCCTCGCCGACCGGCTCCACGCGCAGGGCGGGGGCGTGCAGCACGCGGGCGCCGCGGCGCTCGAGGGCGGCGATCTGGTCCTCGGAGCGGCGGTGTGCGGTCACGCCCACCACTCGGCCGGCCAGCGGCAGGTCCTCAGCAGCCATGGGCGGTGACCTCCGCGAGGAACGCGTCCCGCTCGGCGGTCGCCAGGCGGACCACGGGACCGACGACGACGACGGCGGGCGAGCCGCAGCCCGCCGCCGCCGTGTCGGCGACCGCGGTGGCGAGCGTGCTGATCGTGGAGCGCTGCCGGTCGGTGAAGCCACGCTCCACCACCGCCAGCGGGGTCCTCGGATCGGCGCCGTTCCGGACGAGGCCGGCCACGAGGTGGGGGAGGGTGGCCACGCCCATGAGCACCACGAGGGTGCCCCCGCCGGCGCCGAGGCCGGCGAAGTGGGCGAGCTCCGCCTCGGAGAACGGCACGTGCCCGGAGGCGACCGTGAACATCCGGGAGACCTCGCGGAAGGTCACGGGGATCCCGGCCGCGCCCGGCACCGAGACCGCGCTGGTGATGCCCGGGACCACGTCCACGGGGATGCCGTGGGCGGCGCACGCGGCGAGCTCCTCGGCGCCGCGGCCGAAGACGTAGGGGTCCCCGCCCTTGAGCCGCACCACCGAGCGGCCCGCCAGGGCGTGCTCCACCATGAGGTCCTGGATCTGGGACTGCGGGACCGGGTGGTGGCCGGGGGTCTTGCCGACCGGGACGATCTCGGCGCCGGGGGCCGCGGCGGTCACCGCGCCCGAGGGGGCGAGCCGGTCGACGAACACCACGTCGGCGTCCTGCAGGGCCGCCACGGCGCGCACGGTGAGCAGGTCGTCCGCGCCGGGGCCGCCGCCGACCAGGGTCACCCGGCCGCCGGTGCGGGCCGCGGGCTCCTGCACCACGGGCACGCGGGCGCCGGCCGCGTCCAGGGCCTCGCGCCAGCGCTGCGCCGCCGGGCCCACGACCACGGCGAGCGCGACGCCCGCGAGGTCCGCCGGGCCGAGCAGCGCGGGCTCGGCCACGGAGCGGACGGCGGCACCGGCCGCCTCGTAGCGGCGCCGGGCGCGGCGGGTGTCGTCCGGGGCGCCGAGGACGAGCACCGGGACTCCGGTGAGGTCGGCGGTCAACAGCATGCGGTCCTCCAGGGGGAGAGCGGGGGTCGTGGCGGGCCGGCCGCCACTACCAGGATGCGGCACGCGTGTTACAGCACGGTTGCCCCCGTGACGTCGCGTGACGCCGGCGGCCGCTGCGGGCGGTCTTTCGTAGGCTGGGATCCATGACGACTGCTGACGCCCCGGTCCTGCTCGCCTGCGCCCACGGCACCCGCTCCCCGGCCGGGCGCACCGCCGTGCAGCGCCTCGTGGACGCCGTCGCCGTCGAGCTGCCGGACGTCGAGGTGGTGCCCACCTGGGTGGACGTGCAGACCCCCGACCTGGCCGAGCGCACCGAGCAGTACGCCGGGCGCCCCGCGGTGGTGGTCCCGCTGCTGCTCTCCGCCGGCTACCACGTCTACGTGGACGTGGCCGAGGCGGTCGCCGCCGACGACCTCCACCGGGTCTCGGCCGCCCTGGGCCCGGACCGGGCGCTGGCCCGGCTGCTCGCCCGGCGGGTGCACGAGGCGTGCACGGCCGCCGGGGCGCCGCTGGGGGAGCACGACGCCGTGGTGCTGGCCACCGCCGGGTCCTCGGACCGCCGCGCGGTGGCCGACTGCGCCACGGTGGCAGAGCAGCTGGCCGAGGAGCTGGGGCATCCCGTGACCGTGTCCTACCTGGCCGCCGCGCGCCCCCGCGTGGCCGAGGCGGTGGCCGACGCCCGGGCCGGCCTGGCGGCGGAGGGCCGCGTCGTCGTCGCCAACTACCTGCTGGCCCCCGGCTACTTCCTGGACCTCTCCCGGAAGGCCGGCGCGGACGTGGACACCGAGCCGCTGGCCGTGCCCGAGGGCGAGGTCCCGCCCGAGCTCGTGGACGTGGTGGTCTCCCGCTACCGCTCGGTGGCCTGATCTCCCCGCCCGCGCGTCACTCACCCGGTGCGGCGAGTCCCCAGTCCTGTCGCGTATCTCCACGGTTAAACCTGGGGATACGCGACAGGACTGGGGACTCGGCGGAAAAGCCGCCCGGTCTCTGGGGGCTCGGCGGGAGTGCTGGCTCGGAGCGTGGGGGCTCGGCGCGGGGAGTGCTGGTCAGTCGCGGACGCGGGTGAGGTCGGCGTCCTCGTAGCGGACCATCCTCGAGCCCGTCACCAGGCGGTGGCCCAGCCACAGGGCCAGGAACAGCGGCAGGCCGATGTAGGCGGTCAGCGCGGCCATCAGGTCCATGTCGCCGATGAACGCCTGGTAGTTCTGCCCGAGGATCACCACGGCGCACAGCACGAGCGCCACCACCGGGCCGAGCGGGAAGAACCGCGCCCGGTAGGGGAGGTCGGCGAGGTCGTGGCCCTGGGCGGTGTAGGCCTTGCGGAACCGGTAGTGGCTCCAGGCGATGCCCATCCACACGATGAACCCGGCCAGCCCCGAGGCGCTGACCAGCCACACGTAGGCGTCCCCGTCCCCGATGAAGGTGGTGAGGAAGGACGCCCCACCCACCAGGGTGGTGGCGATCAGGGCGTTCATGGGCACCCCGCGGCGGTTGACCTTCCCCAGGAACTTCGGGGCCTTGCCGCCCTCGGCCAGCGCCCAGAGCATGCGGGTGGAGGCGTAGAGCCCGGAGTTGCCGGCGGAGAGGATGGCGGTGAGGATCACCGCGTTCATCACCGAGGCAGCCGCCAGGACGCCCGCGTTCTGGAAGACCAGCGTGAAGGGGGAGATGGAGATGTCCTCGACCCCGCTCGTGAGCAGGTTGGGGCTGGTGTAGGGGATGAGGAAGCCGATCACGGTGATGGCGCCCACGTAGAAGAGCAGGATGCGCACGAACACGGTCCGGATGGCCCGGGGCACGTTCTTCTCGGGGTCCTCGGCCTCGCCGGCGGCGACGCCGACCAGCTCGGTGCCCTGGAAGGAGAACCCGGCCACCATGAAGATCGCCAGGATGCCGAGGCCGCCGCCCACGAAGGGCGCCTCGCCGGTGGTCCAGTTGCTGAAGCCGGGCGACTCCCCGCCCAGGATGCCCACGATCATCAGGATGCCGAGCCCCAGGAAGAGCACCACCGTGACGACCTTCACCAGGGAGAACCAGAACTCGCTCTCGCCGTAGGCCCGGGCGCTCAGCGCGTTGAGCGCGAACAGGATCGCCAGGAAGGACCCGGACCAGATCCACGAGGGCACGTCCGGGAACCAGTAGCGCATGATCAGGGCGGCGGCCACGAGCTCGGCGGCCACGGTGATCGCCCAGTTGTACCAGTAGT
>NZ_JAVFXA010000029.1:0-14145 GCF_040981195.1 Kocuria oxytropis
GCTCGCTCCCACAGACAGACCCCGATGCTCGAATCGGTCACAACACGACGTTCTCCCGCGTACCTGTTCTCATGCACAGCCATTAGCTTTAGGTTGGGGCGCACCTTGTCCAACACCGGGGGGAATCATGAACAAGTGCACATCGAAACTGAGCACCACCACGCTGGCCGCGGCCCTTGCACTAGGGGCCTCTGCAATCGGAGCCGCTCCAGCTACGGCGGCTCCGCCGGACAGCGCCAGTTGCACGGGTCGGACCGTCTCCAATGGAGCGCAGAACGCCCCGGTCCCGTTCGGAGGCATCGTCAACCAGTACGCGACCTACTACGGCGATGAATGGGGCGAGAGCATCTCCAAGGAAGCACGCACCGAGGGTGAATGCCCGGAGCCTTTGCCCTTCCCTCCGGCGGAATAGCTACAACAAGTAGTGCGCAAGGAGATGGCATGAGAATCATCCACCGCGTCGGCGCCGCTCTGGCCGCCGCGACGCTGCTCGCCACCGGGATCACCGGACCAGCCACCGCCGCCCTCCGACCACTTACCGACGACGAACGCGCCGCCGCCCGGGAAAAGGCCACCAGGGCTCGAACCACCTCGGAACAACCACAAGACGGCATCTTCGTTACCCAGCGCGTCAACGAGAAAGAACCCAGAGAAAGGACGCCGTAGCCCGTCGCACCGCTTCGACAGGCAGTCCACCCTCACCGTAGGGAGGTCGCCCGACGTGGAGTTCCACAGAACGGTGTCCGCCCCGTCTTCGGGGCGGACACCGTTCGTCTGAGCCCCTCTCATCGTGGGTGCTTACAACCCCATTCCACCCGCCTCCGGGCGCTGCTCATAGTGCCGGGACGCTACCTCCGGGAGGTGCTCCGAGCCAGCTCCACCACCTCTGGCACTATTGCGGCCCGCGGTAGAAGTGTCGGGGAAGTTGATCCGCATTCTCTTCTTCAACGCCTCCAGCTCCGGGTCCAGGGTCGGTTGCGGCGTCTCCTCACCGCGCATGGCGCGCTCGATGCGGTGGACCTCCCACCGGGCGGCTTCCAGCGCGTCCTGGTGCTTGAACGGCACGTCCAACGCCTCCCGGGCGTCGACGACTTCCTGCCGGGCGGACGCCAGTCGCGCTTCGCGCTTGGTGACTTCCTCGGGCAGTGCCCGCACCTGGTTCTCGAGCCGTTGGATCATGCCCACGCTCGGATTCAGCGACGTCGCCCGGTTGACTTTCAGCGCGACACCGGAGGCATCGTCGATGCGCAGCTCCACCGGGGACGCGCCCAGATCGGCCAGGTTCCCTGGACGCTGCACGACCCGGATGTCGTGGCCACCGATCCGGCCGGCGACCCCGAGGTCGCTCTCCCCGGCCCGGGGCGGGCGGGAGGCGGCGTGCACCCCAGCCCACCGTTGCCACGCTTCCGCCGCGTCGGCGCGCTTGTCGTAGGTGGACCCGTCGATGGTCATCCGGAACTTCTCCCCGCCGAGCTCATCGGTGGTCCGCTCCGCCGCTGCGCGGAGCACGGGGATCTCCCGTTCCAGCGCGTCAGCGCGCACCTGGGCGGCGTCTTTGCGGAACACCAGCGAGGACTGGTTGCGGTGCCAGGCCCGGTTCAACCGCTCCATCCGCGCCAGCTCCTGATCAGCCTTCGACTTCTCCAGGATCAACGGATTGCCACTTGAGATCGCCTTCACCTCGGCGAAGGACAAGGTGTTGTCCCCGACGTCCTCGATCTCGCGCACGTCCAGCCGCCCGCGCATGATCTGGTCAATGAACTTCGACTTCCGCTCCAACGTCTGCCACATGAAAGTGTCGAAGGAACCCTTGGTCACCACCTGAGAGATCGCGACCTCCGGGTTCTGATTGCCCTGCCGGATGATCCGCCCGTGCCGCTGCGCAACATCGGCCGGGCGCCACGGGGCGTCCAGGTCCACCAGGTGCACCGCCCTCGCCTGAATGTTCGTGCCCACCCCCATCTTCTGCGTGGACCCGATCAGCACCGCCACCTCCCCGGTACGCGCGGCCGAGAACAACCGGCCCTTCTCCGCATCATTCTTGGCTTCGTGCATGAACCGGATCTTCCCCTCCGACACCCCACGCTCAGCCAACTGCAGCTTCAGCTCGTCATAGACGTTCCAGGACTCCGACGGGGTGCCCAGATCGCAGAACACGATCTGCAGCCCACCGCGGGTCGGGTGCTCCTCCCCGGTCGAGGGATCCGTGAACACGTCGTTCCGGTGCTCCTCGTACACGCGGGCCATCACGTCCGCGGCGGCACTGATCTTGGTCTCCGCCACGACCGACCTCAGCTCCGGGTCGACCAGGCGCAGGTCCAGGGCGGCCTTGCGCCCGTCGGAGCTGATCTTGAGCATGTTGTCCTCGGTCGGGGGCACCAACCGCGCCTGGATCGCCTCAGCACGCCGGCCGATCTCCGCGATGTAGTCCTGCAGCTCTGTCGAGGCCTCCACCGGGACCATGCGCGGCAGCCGCTTCCCGTCCTCCCGCACCTCGAGCTCCGGGGTGGGCAGCTGCAAGTCCTCGGCGGTCTTCACGTCGGCGAAGGTATGGAACATCTTCAACAGCTCCGGGACGTTCTGGAACTTCGCGAAGCGCTCCTTCAACTTGAAGCTGTCCCCGCCGGCCACCGACAGTTCCATCTCGGACACCACCTGACCGAAGGTCGCCGCCCACGAGTCGAAGTCGTGGATCCCGGCCCGCTCCAACAGCTCCGGTCCGAGGTAGCGCTGCATCACGTACATCTCGGTGACCGAGTTGGCGATCGGTGTCGCCGTCGCCCCGGTCATCACCCGATCCCCGTGCACAGAGCGCAGGTACTCCACCTTCGAGTGCAGGTCACTGGCGCGCTTGGACCCATCGATCGCAGCGTCCTGAATGTTCGAGGCGGTGTCGAGGTTCTTGTACTCGTGCAGCTCATCGACCAGCAGATAGTCGATGCCGGTCTGCTCGAAGGTGATCCCCGGATCCGTCGCCCGGTCGGACTTGGCCTTGAGCTTCTCCTCCCTCGCCTGGAGGCGAGCTTCCATGCGCTTGATGGACATGGTGTCCGCCCCGGTTGCCGCGGCCCGTTCGTTGGCGGCCTCGAGCTCGGCCCGTTGGCGTGACATCTCGGCCAGGTCGTAGGCGGCTTTGGACTCCTCGGAGAGCTCGATGCGCTCGAAAGCGGTGCGGGTCATGATGATCCCGTCCCAATCGCTGGCCGCGGCCCGGGCCACGAACACCCGCCGTCTGTCCCCGGCCAGATCCTCGGAGGAGGCGGCCAGGATCTGGGCCTGGGGGTAGAGCTGCAGCCACTCGCGGGAGAACTGGTCGAGCATGTGGTTGGGCACCACGATCACTGGTTTGCGCGCCATGCCCAACCGGCGCAGCTCCATCGCCCCGATCACCATCTCGGCGGTCTTGCCCGCCCCCACCTCGTGGAAGAGCCCCACCGAGGGCTCCGAGAGCATCCGGGCCACCGCGGCCCGCTGGTGGGGCCGGGGGGTGAAGTTCTTCACCAATCCAGGGAACGTCAGGCGTTCTCCCTCGACCGTGTAGTCGCGCAGCACGATGGAGTTGAACCGCCGGTTGTACTCATCCACCAACCCCGCCGCCCGCGCCGGGTCCTCCCACACCCACTCCCCGAACCGCTCCTGCATCAGGGACGCCTTCTCCTGGGCGGCCGTGGTCTCGGTGGCGTTGACCACCCGGCGGTTGCCCTCGGGATCTGAGGGGTCCGGGTCGGTGACCTGCACCCGGCGCTGCTCCAGCAGCTTCTTGAAGATGTCCCCGGCCGCCATCCGCTCCGTGCCCCAGTCATTGCGGGCCGCGAAGACATGACGGCTGGCCTTCACATCCCAACTCGCCCCGCTGATCCGGTCTACCCGCGCAGCTGGGTCCCTGATGATGTGGCGCAAGAACTGCTCATGGATCTCCGGAGACACCCACACCGCCCCGATCCGAGCCTCGATCTCATCGGCCCCCAGCGGGGCCGGCAGCACCGCCTCCAGGGCCGCCACGTTCGTCTGGAACCGGTCCCCGGTGGTTGCCGCGGCCCGGGCGGCGTCCAGTTTCTCGCGCACGTCCCCGGACAGGTACTCCGCGCGGGTCTCATAGATCCCGTCCTCGCCGGGCACCTCGTAGACCAGCTCCCCCAGCGCCTCCCGGGCCGCGGTCTCATCAGTTCCCAGCAGCCGGGCGATATGGGGCAGGTCCACGGTGCCCAACGTGTCCAGGGTGACGGCCAGGGCCTCATCCGGGGTGTCCACCCCGAGCACGGGCCGGCGCGGTTGCACCTGCCGCTCCGAGAGCAGACCGGCCGCTACCGCGGTGCCCGCGCCCTCGTCGAAGTGTTCCAAGCCCAGCACCAGCGGCCCGAACGGGTCCCCGCGCAGCAACCGCACCGCCGGCGGGGTGACCCGGGCCAGGATGTCCGCCCCGGCCTCGTCGTACTTGCCGGTGCGGCGTTCGCTGAACCGATTGATCGGCCCATACCGCTGCGCATACCCCGCGTAGTGGGACGCCAGCTGGGACCTCATGGCCTCGAGCTCCGGGGTGTCCTCGACGTTGGCCGCCTCGAGGGTCAACACTGCGCGGGCCGCATCCCGCAGACCCAACAGAGCCCGCAGTTCGCCCTCCTGGGTGCGGGGCACCTTCAGCGGTGCGTGCACCCCCTCCACGGTGACCTGAGTGAAGCCCTCGTCCCCGCGGTCGGTGATGTGCCCGATCTGCTCCTGCTCCCCAGCCGGCACCAGGGCCGCGACCTCCAGGTCCTGCTCGCCCGTGCGTTCGGCCATCCCCCGCCCGGCCGCCAGGGCGTCGGCAGTGATGTCCGAGAGCTGCTCGTGCAGCCGGGCCCCGGTGGCCGCCAAGTCATCGGACCACACAGTGAGGGTGGCGGAGCCGTACATGCCGTTGCCGATCACCGGCTCACCGAGCACCCGGGCAGGGTGGGCGAGGAAATAGGCGTTCATCCGCCCCTGCTGGCCATCCAGCTCCACGGGGGCGGTCTCCACCCAAGACTGGTCCAGCGGCTCCTCCCCGGGCAGGCGGCGGCGGAAGATCAGCACGTCGGTCAGCGCGTCCGTGCCGGCAGCCCGCCGGTGGGCCCCGGTGGGCAGGCGCACCGCGCCCAGGAGGTCGGCGGTCTCGGCCATCTCCCGGCGCGCCGCGGGGTTCTGCGCATCCAGGGTGAACGCCGAGGAGAGCACCCCGACCACCCCACCGGGGCGGGTCAGGGCCAAGGACTTGAGGATGAAGTGGTTGTGCATCGAATGCCCGGCCCCGTTGTGCCGGGGATCGTGCAAGGAGTTCTTCGAGAAGGGCACGTTGCCCACCGCGGCGTCGAAGACGCCACCGGGCATCCGGGTGTCGGCGAAGGACTCCGCACGGATCGTGGCGTCCGGGTAGATCGCCTGAGAGATCGCCGCGGTCACCGGGTCCAACTCCACCCCGGTCATCTGCGCCTCTTCCGGGGCCAGGCCGATGAAGGTGCCGGCACCGGAACCAGGCTCCAGCACCCGCCCGCCCTGGAACCCCAGACCTGTGAGGGCGCCCCAGACCTCGACGGCGATCGCCGGATCGGTGTAGTGGGCATTGATCACCGTGCGCCGGGCGGCGACGTACTCGGCCTCATCCAGAAGCTCACGCAGCTCCGCCCGCTCGGCCTCGTACTCGGTGCGGGACTCGTCGAAGACCTCCGCGACCCCACTGGCACCCCAGGACCCCCAGCGGGCCAGCGCGGTGCGCTCGACCTCGGTAGCGGACCGCCCCTCGGCCTGCAGGGTGCGCAGCACGCGAAGCGCTGCCAGATTGGCCCGGAACCTCGCCTGCGCCCCGGACGGGGCCAACTCGTCCTGGGCGCGGGGGACGAAGCGCCCCGGACCCACGGACTCTGAGGCAGCCGGGGCTACGCCTGTTCCGCGTCCAGCCGGTCCACCTCTTCCCAGTACTCCCGGTCCTCCCGGTTCAGCTGCTGCACGATCCGCAGCCTCCGCGCCACCCCGGAATCCTCCTCGTCCTCCTCTTCCGGTTCCTCCTGCACCGACGGGTCCGGGGTCAGCATCTCCGCGCGCACGATCTCCTCGGCCTGCATCTTCGACGCGTTCAACCGCCCTACCTTCTCCAAGTAGGACTCCCCCACTGGATCCGGACCAGCCAGCTCCATCATCAGCTCCCCCACCCGCTGCGCTGCCTCCTCCCCCAGCCGCTCGAACCACTGATCCGGATCCGGGATCAGGGCGTACTCCGCCGGCGCGGTCGTCTTCCACGCTTCCTGCGCGAACTTGCCGTACGTGTTCATCACGAACCTCCTCGGGTTCCGGGAAGAGAAAGGCATCAATGCTCAGCTGCCCCTCGACTTGTGTCCTCTTGCGGGCTGGGGCCATGGGGTGGGGTTCCTAGATGCAGCGAATTGAACATGTTCACAATAGTCACAGAGGGCCGACTCGACCATCCGCGACACCACACCCATGGCTCACACCCACCCAAGCACACTTTTGTTGACGTATCAACTTAACAATCATGGAGAAATGTGTTGCATCTGCAACTGGGGTCGACTTGACTTGCCCCATCCAAAGTCGCACCCCTAGACGAATCCCTTCGTCAACACACGAGAATGAGGCTCAAAGACAATGGACGTTCCCCAGCCCCAACCTCTGTACTCGGAGCAGCAGCGCTACGTCGAAGAGCAAGAAAAGCGGCGCAGAAAAGAAGAAGAAGAACGCCAGAAAGCCCTGATTGCAGAGGCGCGACGCAAGGCCGCTGAAACCACTCAGAACAAATAGGGACCCCCCCTATGCGCCCGGGAAGCACACAATGGATACCTAAGTCCACTTCCTGGGCGCATTCATGGGCACCATGCAAATGGGAGCCACCATTTTTAAGTATAGCAACTAGAAATTACGCAAATACACGTAACCTACCTGGGAATACTTTGTGAATAATGTCGATTATTTTATGAATCGGGTGGCAGATCTAGAAGGCCTGCAATCTAAAATTGAGAACCAGGCGTCTGAAGGAACTTTAGGGAATCCTGATCTAACAGAAGAGTACAAGAAATTAGTCAAAGAAATAATCGACTTAAGGATTGAACTTAGTGGAAGTGCTGGGGTCTGGGAAGACATCTTAGGACCGATGCTGGATTGGGCAAAGGCGTACGTCCTAGCTCCGTACATCAGGAAACATGCTCAGACCCATGAAAGGGAACCTTACCTGGCATACTTGACAGCCGTGTCTGAGGTCCAGGAACACTATAATTACCTTGCCCCCTGAAAACTGGGCCACATCGACATCCAGGGCCACCACTCAGATGACAGGCAGGCCCAGTATCAACGCTCTCAGCGACAGAGCCCGAGCATGTCACAGATGAAATAAATAGGAAGTTGACCCCCCACCATGTCCTTCAGATCAGCCTCTCAAAGTTACTTCACTCCTCAAAACGCTTGGGTCCCAATGGGAACGGAGTTTTTCCGGGCTGTTGTCCCTGTGACGGAAGATCGAACGCAACTCGTGTTCGCTTACCCCATGGGCTCCGGTTCCACTGGATCCAACATCGGCCTAGGCTCTCCCGTCGGACGCAGACATGAAATTGGCAACATCAAAGGCGCCGTCGAGCGTCTGGATGATGATTTCGACGGCTATACGCTCATAGACGCTGATGGCGTAGACATGGTCCAGATTCAAACTGTCATCCGCGCCGAATCGACCGATTCTGAGGTAGCGGCAGCGGTCGCCAAGCTAGCCAGGATTGCAGACAGCATCGAAGCTTCAGTGTCTCAGGTAGACGAGTGGTGATCCTGGCAGTTTCTGGCCTCTAGCTGGCCAGCAGACGTCAATACTGATTGACGATGTGCTGTGGCGTCAATCAGCATTGACCCATGAGCGGAGACGAGCAGATCATCATTCAGGCGGAGGAGCTCGGGCGCATGCTGGCCAGTTCGGGAAGCTTCGCGAACGTCGCGAAAGCCATCATCCGGGGCTTCTCCGAGACGCAGACCGGGGAGGTTCAACGCCGGGCGCATCTGGCGCTCTTGGGCGCTGAAGCGCTCGTGCGGGGATCAGAGACAGCCCGCGTATGGGTTGTACAGGACGCCCGCGACGTAGGGCTGTCGTGGTCCACGGTTGGCAAGGCTCTCGAGATCAGCAAGCAGGGCGCCCAACAGCGCTACGGCACAGCCTGAGGGCCAACTTCCCACACGTCCCATGGCGGGCACCCACCCCCAAGAACGGCCGCTCAAGATCCAACCTCGGAGCGCTCCGGTTGCCCTGGAGCTCTGGATGCAGCACCGATCTTATGCAACGTAACGGTGCTGGTGTCGACGGCCAGGAGTTGCTCCGAGTCAGGCACGAAGTGGCCGATAGCTGGCCTTACGTAAACCAAACGCTCACACACCGCTATCGGACAGTCCTCGTTCCGGCACATGCCAACCTCTTCGGGCTGAACAAGTGGTTGGACATGCGCACGCCGATCGGACCATGACTGCTCACACGAACAGATCAGCAGCGGTCTGCGCCTCAGGCGAGAACACCCCGGTTCCCATCAGCCTCCGTTTGCCACTGCCAGCACGGCGTCTCGCAGACGGTCATCGTCCTGAGACAGCCCGTTGATGACCTCACCGAGGCTGACGTCTGTCTGCACGATCCGCTTGAGGCCCTGCTGGCCCGTAGCTTTAAGCGTCACGAACACTCGCGAGTAGTCAGGGTCGGACACCAACTCTGGCGCTCTCTCATTCTCCACGACGGCAGTGGGCCCGAACACGAGGAGGATCGTCGGCTGCGCATCACCGCGGTACAGAGCGACGCACCACTGCCATATTCCCTTGAGCTTCGCCTCGACCTTCGTCACCTGCCCTGTCTCGACCTTATCGTTCACCTGATCCGTCAGCGTGGTCCGCGCAAAATCCTGCAGCCCAGCCTTCACCCTGGCAAGGGCCTTGCGGCTGTCCTCCATCTGCCGCCGCGCATGCTCGGCGACGAGGTCGGCGAACTCCTGGGCCGCAAGATCCTGCGACTGGTACCCGTAACGTGCGGACTCGCCGGTCTCACACATGGCTTTGATGAAGGAGATCTGGTCGTCGAGGTTCACTGCCGCCGGGCCTTCCACGAAGTGGTCAATCATCTGCTGGATGAAGAAGCGTTGCTCACGATGCCGCCGACGCCACGACGAATCGCGAGCGACGTGTGCTTGAAGATCCCCCAGAACTTCGGCATAGGTCACGACAACAGCGTCGTCCCATCCATCTTGCTGGCGGTGGGCCTCGCGCCGGCGGCAGAGCAGAACGACTGCGGCCGCTCTCCCGGGCCCAACAGCGTGGGCGAGGTACCGGTGAAAGTCGTGAACGTGTCCATCGGAGGTCCAGTAGTTCTCGACGACGACGGCGGCATCTTGTCGCGAGAGGACGATGTCGGCAATGTCCATGCCGACCTCGCCGCCAGCGGCTTCCTCCTCCCCTCTGGTGTCGACTTCCTGGGCCACGCGGTAGCCGGTGGAAGGCAGCTTGTCAGCCGGCCGCTCAGCGTTGATCCTCTCGAGGAAGATGCGCTGGAAGGCATCGCCGAGTCCGTGAGTCGCATCCGCGGCCAGCAGCCAGGCGAAGACGTTGGAGAGTTGCTTCTCGTGGGTGCCGTGGTGCATCACCCGGAAGACATTGAACTCCTCGGCCAGGCTCCGCGAAAGCATGGGCACAAGCGCCGTGACGAAGCCACTCATGTCCGTCGGTCGGGGGGTCATAGCGTGACGCTACATGAACGATGGTCAGATAGAGCACCCGGCGCGTAGAACGCCAGATCCAGCCGCTCCCACGTAAATGCTGTCTCAGCGCAGGAACCCCAACTGCACCAGGTCATGCACTGCATACCTACCAAGGCGTCGGCGACGCTGAGCTTCGCGCTACGGGCCGTTCCCCAGACGCTCGTCAAGTCGTTCCATGCGCTCTCTGTACTCCCGATCGTGCTTTTTGAAGCCTCGCCAGTTGATCAAAGCGATCGTCACGAGACCGAGACTGCTCAGCGCTGTGGTCCAGGAATCGCCCTCAACGAAGGCGATGACCACCATGGCCACGAACCAAAGGACACACGCGATTGCGAAGCCGCCACTGAGTGGAGCCTTTCCGGTAGCCATAAGCCCTTCTCTACGACGTTGGGCCCGCCGGTGGGTCCTGCGGTGCACGCTTGCGGCTCTCCGCCCTCATGACGAGCAGGCCCACCCACATCACCACAGCACAGCCGGCCAACAGCCAACCGAGCCAGCTGCCCCGGGAGCCTGCAACCAGCCCCCAAATCAGGAACATGGCGGCCAACCCGGCGTAGCCCCAACGTTGCTTCGTGGACATGCTGAGCTCCTCCCGGCGCTCTTCGTTGTGGTCATCCTGGCATGCCACCGCAATGGACACAGTCCCCACTTCCGCGCCGCTGGGGGTCTATCGACGGCGCCCCTGGCATCGTCCGCAACGAGGAAGGACATCCGAACACTGCTGGAAGCGATTGAACGACGGGCCTCCTGGGACGACCGGGTGTCATAGCCGTTCCTCCACCACTCCTAGCGCCACCTTAAAAAGCGATGCGGTCACTGCTTGGGGTAGGCCAGTCGGCTAAGTATGCCAACAGCGTCCCCTCAAGTAGCTACGCAGACCCCGGTCCTCTAGTCGTTCGCGCATGCACACGCCTCTGTAACCTAGAAATTGTAGACCAATGGAGGTGGAAATGATGGCCAAGCAATCGGCAGCGGGCGCAAAATTTGACAGATCGAGCAACTTCGAAAATAGAAGTTTTGCATCAACCCAGAGTTTCGTCCGACTGCACCGACCAAGACACCAATCGGTGCGTGAGCCGGCCCGAACAAAATGAGCGAAACTTCGGAAGACAAATCGCAGGCAACAAATGACCATTTATGGCAGCTGGTAGCGGCGGCACATCAGACCTCCAGGGATCAGCTGGCCTAAGCGCTCTTGCTTTCGTCACAACACCTGAATTCATGGCACCTGGCGGCCTCTAAATTTGAATGCGAGAATAATATGAGCGCAAAATATTTCACATTATTAACATTTGGTACGTTTTTTGTTATTGCAGCCGCGGCCTTAGTGTTCGTTTTTGCCGGAACTGAATGGCAGGGTGACAACAATGAGTCTACATGGGTACTGTTCGGAGGATTTTTAGTGTACTTCTTGGCGTTTCTTACGTTTAATCGAGGTTGGGGCCCCACGGAATCAACAATACATTACTTGCAGTCTTTTGACAGGAGTGCAACTACTGACGAAGTATTGGGCATATTTAAAAAATACTCATTTTTTCTTCTTTTGGGGGCACTACTACTACTAATTACTGCGATAGCTTCAATTTTTATTTATTGAGAACAATGTATTCAGCCGTACTTGCCGCGGTGGCGCCAACGAACGCCCTCGACGCCTACCACACGCCTCAGCCGCGCCACCTTCTTGCGATTCCACCGGTGCCCGCAGTGGCGAAGCTCCCCGGTTTACCGGCAAGCACCATAGACGCGGCACTGCTCGGCCCAGGCCGTACGGGCTGTGTGGGCATCACGCGCGTCAGACCAGTCATTCGTCGAGGCGCCTCCGTCGCGCCCTCGGTGCTCGCAGGAGGCCAGCTTCGAGACGCCCAGTACCCGGCACAGCCGACGGATCCCGTAGGCGGTGTTCTGAAGCATCAATAATGTCCAGCGACTCCGCCGGGGAGCTCATCGACTGTCCTCAGGCGTTAACGACCGCGGCTTTCTTCAGGACCTCTTTCTCCACCTCCGGCTCGGCGACCTTTCGCCGCAACCGGGCCAGCTCGAGCCGCTCATCACTGCTCAAGGCAGCTGGGCCGGCATCACGGTCCCGGCAGGCATTCGCCACCCAGTTCCACAGCGTCTCGTACTTGATGCCCAGCGCCCGGGCGACGTCGCGCACCTCATCCCCATGCGGGTAGTGATGATGCGTGATGGACCGGTGACGGTCAGGTGCGTGGACGGTCGCTGTCGCTACGGGGCCGCCCGGGTCTGAACATCCCGGACTCATTTACCAGCAACGCACCTCCTGCCGCAGGCAGAAAGAGCAAAGCGGGCAACCACTCAGTGACCGCGAACAGGCCCAGCGCGAGGAGGGGAACGACGATCGCAGCGATTCGGACTTTGTTGTGCATGACATCACTTCCGCTAAGTCCGTGAAGCCTAGCATCAGCCTCCAGGCCAAACCCGCCGCCCAACTCGGCGTGCGGGAACGCAGTTCGAGCAGGAACCCCAACTGCTTCGAAGAAGAGAGCTATGGCTAGCTGTCGCGCAGATCCGAGGCGGCCTTAGAGAAAAGCAATTAACATCAGAGCTGCTCCGATGAGAAAGAGGACCGATCCGGCGCCCATCCACTGTCGAAAACGAGCCGTAGGGGCTCTATTGCTGTCCCAGCCGGGCTGGCGAGATTGTTGAAGTGAGATCACCGTACCTACCAGGGCGCACCCTGCTGCCACTATGTACAGAACGATGGCAATGGTCATTAAGCCAGAATCCACGTGAACTCCCTCCAATCTTGACTGCACCGCAACTCTGGCGCTAAACTAAAATTCAAAGCTGGCTCCATTCGCTCGACTCAGTTTTATGTACGCAGACCACACCATCTAGGTTTGCCACTGTTAAAAGGACAGCTTCATCCCGCACCGCCGCCTCCTCCAGGCGCTCGAATCGACGCACGTTAGAGGGGCCCTCCCGCTGCGGACCCACATCACAATTTGGAGGCAGGAAACCGGGTCGGGTTGATGCCCGTATGCCCCGCCCACAAGGGGGTGCCCGCACAGGTACGGCATGCGCAACACTGGATGCGTGAGCGGGAAGAAGATCGGCTACGCCCGCGTCTCCACCATCGAGCAGGACCTCACCGTCCAGCGTGAAGCCCTGCTGCGCCTGGGTGTGGCCGAGGACCGGATCTACGTCGACCACGGCCTGACCGGCGCGAACCGGTCCCGCCCGGGGTTGCGGGAAGCGATGGCCGCCTGCTGGCCCGGGGACACCCTGGTGGTCACCAAACTCGACCGCCTCGCCCGCTCGTTGCCGGATGCCCGCGACATCGCCGATGAGCTCACCGGCCGAGGGGTGACCCTGTCGCTGGGCGGCAGCGAGTACGACCCCACCGACCCGGTAGGCCGGTTGCTGTTCAACGTGCTGAGCATGGTGGCGGAGTTCGAATCCGATCTGATTCGGATGCGCACCCGCGAGGGCATGGCCATCGCTCGGGCCAAGGGCCGACTGCGCGGACGGCAGCCGAAGCTCTCCGTGCTGCAGCGCCGGCACCTGATGTCCTTGTACGAGAAGCGCGAGCACACCCAGGCCGAGCTGGCGGAGTTGTTCGGGGTGGCCCGCTCCACGGTCTACCGCACGATCCAGCGGGAGTCGGCCAAGCGCACCAGCTAAAGCATCACACCACCGTGGCGGGCAGCTCCCGGATGCGGCGGTAGAGCGTGGCCCGCGACATCCCAAGGTCCCGGGCCACCTGGGTGGCCGGCTCCCCACCGTCGATCAGCCGCAGGGCATTGCGGATCTGGGAGTCGGTGAAGGTCTGGCGCCGCCCACCGAGGTCCTTGCCGGCGGCCCTGCGCTTGGCGACCGAGTCGGTGATCCGCTCCCGCTTGATCTCCAACTCCATCTGCGCCAGGGCAGCCATCACGGTGAAAACCATCGATCCCATCGGGGTCGCGGTGTCCACGTCTCCCCCACCGAGGTTGAGCACCCGCAGACCGGCACCTCTCCCCCGCAGCGCCTCGGCGAAGGCCAACATGTTCTGCGTCGACCGACCCAGGCGGTCCAGTGTGGTGATCACCAAGGTGTCGCCCTCCTCGAGCGCGGCCACTGCACGGTCGAACTGGGGACGGGAAGCACGCCCTCCAGATACTCCATGGTCCACATAGACGTCATCGCGCCGCACGCCGGCGGCCAGTAAGTCATGCACTTGACGGTCTGCGTCCTGCTGGCGCGTCGACACCCGTGCGTACCCGATCAGCTTCCCCATGTCCACCCCATTTGTCTCGCAACTGACGTTGAGTATCCGATTGTAGGGGCATGGATAAAGCACAAGGATGCGAGACAAGCCGAACCGCGGAAACATGCGGTGTGAACCGCAGTGATAAGTGGCGGTGTTCTGACAGAGCTAAATGACCGCTTCGGGGCGGGGTAGTCAGTA